>CAZJLW010000006.1:29605-35814 GCA_964546895.1 uncultured Eubacteriales bacterium
GGCAAGCCAAAAACCAGCCGCCAGTCAGAAACCGGCAGCCAGCCAAACACCGGCTGCCAGCCAGAAACCGGCAACCAACCAGAAACCGACCGAGAACCAAAAACAGTCCGAAAACCAAAAATCGCCGAAGGATAATAAACTCGCCGACTTCGTCGGCATCGGTGCAACACCTGCATCTCAAATGACAGCAATACCGCAAGACGGGTTCTCTTTCGCAGTCGAAGCCGACCCGCACTTCGACGAAAACACCGACGAAGCCACGCTGTCGCAGACAGCCGCTAACATCGCCGCCACTAAGCCTGAGTTTATAGTTGACATGGGCGACACCTCAATGCTTGAAAAACTGGGCAAATCTCCATCAGACGTAGCAACTCGTAACACCCTTGTTAAAAACTACTTTGCAAAGCTCGGCGTCGCTGATATTAAGCTCGTAACAGGTAATCATGACGTCGATGTCAACAACGGCAAACCAAATTACTACTCCTTCACAAAAGCAAACACCCTATTCGTTGTACTCGATCCGTACGCATACAGCACGCAAACCGTCGGCAGGGGGGGAGGCTGGGCTATGACGCTCGGCAAAACACAGTACGACTGGTTACGAAACACCCTCTCCGACAGCAAAGCCGCTTACAAGTTTGTGTTCATACACAATCTTGTAAGCGGCAGCGGCAAAGACAGCCGCGGCGGTGCCGAAGCTGCGCAATACTATGAATGGGGCGGGCTAAACGAAAGCGGCTCAAACGAGTTTTCCAAAATGCGTCCCGGCTGGGAGTTGCCCATTCACGACTTACTCGTCAAGCACGGCGTTGACGTGCTGTTCCACGGCCACGATCATTTTTACGCCAAGCAGGAAAAAGACGGCGTGTTATATCAGATGGTTCCGCAAGCCGGTACTCCCGGCACAAGCGTAAACGATGCGCCGGACTACGGATATAAGAGTGGCGTGCTGCTTCCCTCGGCGGGATTTTTACGGGTTGTAGTTTCGCCGGAAAAAGCCGTAGTCGAATACATTAAGACGGAGAGCGACGGGAGCGTGACTATACCTCATGTTTATAGCATTAAGCCGTAAAATAAAGCGCGACAGCCAATGGGATTACTCCACGGCTGTCGCGTTTTTTGCATTATTTCTTAAGTCCCCAAGTATACAACCCGTTAGGTTGTAGCACAAATCCGGGATCCGCTACCGTAAAGCCCGCGGTTACTGTACCCGATGTAGACACTTGCTCAAGCGTTAAGTTATCAACCGTAGACCACGCAATATTACCTTCATAAACCGTGCCGCGTGCAGGCACAAAAATCGGATCGTCTACAGTCGGTTGGTCAGCAAGAACAATCGCTTCTAAACTGTTCGCAACAATAATATTACCCGAAACCCTTGTATCAACCGCGCCGAATTTTCTGGCTGTTGATAACCTTGAAGAGATGTCGATGCCCGTCGGACAATTAATAATTACATTATTAATCACTTCGGTAAAATAGTTCCTCCAATGCTGAACGCTTGGCAGGGATTCATCTTCGACATCATCAGACACGTTATCGGGGTCAATTTCTGTGCTGGTGTTGTAATTTGCTTCATAGCCCTGATCCCAGCTGGCTGCGTCTACCTGTACCGCCGGCAGCGTCAGGTCTTGGAAGTAGTTAGAAGCAATTTTGTTACTCATTCCGTAGCTGCGGACACCGCCGACCCCGGCCTTTACTCCGTCACCCATAAATATGTTGCCATAGATTTCGGAGCGGTCGGACTGTCTGAACGTAATCTGTCCTCTGCTATTTTTAAACGTGTTAAATCTTAAATGGTTATCGTTAGATTTAAGCGAAACCACCTCTGGGTCGCCGTCACAGTTTTCGAACAGGTTATATTCGATTGTAGCAAACGCACTGGCCGAAGAATAAGCGCCTACACCTACTCGTATCGTCTCCATGCCGTTTTCGATTCTCGGTCCGATGTCCTTGAAGTAGTTATGGTCGATGCGGTCATACATAGTCATCATGATTACGCCGTTAATCGTAGCGCCCGTCATACCTATAACTTGCCCCATACCTCTTTGATATCCGCCGTTAAAGAAGCAGTGGTCTACTCTGTTATCGGTACTGGGCTGGTTTGCCGCCGGTTGAATCATAAAGGTTTTCATATCAGCACTTAGGCTCAGCGTAACTCTTTTAGGATCGAATATACATCTTGTTACTCTGACGCTGTTGCACGCCGTCAGCGAAACACAGGTGGCATCAACTGTCTCGAACCTAATACCGTCCACAGTTATATAATCGCTGCGTGTAATAGCCATGCTTATCTTAGTGTTTGTAAATATTGCAGCTCCCCTGTTTTGCGCTTTTATAAGAATAGGATTGTCAGCCGTTCCTTTTTTGTCGGCAATCGTAATACCGGTGTCGTATATCCCGTCCGCCAGTATAATCGTATCACCGGCCGAAAGCGCCGCCACAGCCGCAATAAGCTCGGCAGAGTTCGTAACTGTCGTTACATTACCCTCACCCTGTCTCGGCAGGTCGTCAGCGGTAATAGACTCCGGCCCAACCATAGTCGGGTCAAGCAGAACCGTTTGGATATCCGTAGGAGGTACAATCTTCGGACGCTCGGTTACTCTGTAAATGAACTCGGCTACGGGGCTGTCGTTATAATTATCCGCAACAACAATAGCCTTAATAGTCATTACCCTATCGATAGTTATGGGCGCGCTGTAAGCAGAGCTTGCATAAGCGCCGCTTGTTATCGGATAGCTTCCGTCGGTTGTATAGTATATTTTAGCACCGGCGATGGGGCTTGAAAGTATCAAACTCTGCGGCTCCCAATATGAACCCGGTGTTACGTTAACCGTAGGAATAGCCGCAACGGACCAATCAGGATTAGTACGCACTACCTCGATTTGCGAGAACTGCACCGGCTCGGTTGACGTCGGCAGTGTCCCTACCTTCTCCGGCATATCAAGCAGTACCAGCATGTATCTGGCGTTTACATCGGTAAACGAGTGCTTGTAAAGCGTGTATTCCGCCGGAACGGCATTTGTCTGTGTAATCATAGTCCAAGCCGAGCGGCCTATATCGGTGTTCGTCGGGTCCTTCGTAGCAGCCGTGCCTACGCCCGCACCCGTAACCTGAACCAGCTCATTGTAAGCCTCGTCATTGTTTGAATACCACAGGCTGTATCCAGACAGATTGCCGTTAATCTGGCGCGTTTTAAGCCTGATGCTGTTAAACGGTCTGGATTCCTTCAAATCAATAACAATCCACTGCTTATAACCTTGCGAAACTAAGAACTGGCCCCCTCTTGTTACCCAGAATGTTGATACAGGGTCTCCGTCCAGCATAAAAGTGTTCAGGCTGTTCGTGGCACCCGTGTTGCTGGATTTTATTGCCGTATTCCAGCGGCTTTGGAGCGCCCAGTTTCCGTAGAAAAACCTATCGGAGCTAAATGTATAAGTCTGCTTTCCGACAGGACTCGTAAACACTCCGTCCTTTACGGCTATGGCAGAAATAGTTGTGCTTCCTGAAACTTTGATAGGTTCGCTGTAAACCGCGGACGACGTGGTCGGTACCGAGCCGTCCGTCGTGTAATACACGGTTGCGCCGGTTGTTTCGGTTGTAAGAGTAACGTTAAACGGCTCGTAAAACTTCTGCGTTTCTGACGGAACAGGGTTGAATACGGGAACTTTTGCTCTGTTCGGGTCGTCTATCGTGTACGCGAAGGTTGCTACATCGCTCACTGCATTATCCGCATTTACGGCATACGCCTTTATCGTCATTGTTTCCGTAACGTCGAACGGATTGATATATTGTATCTTGGTTGCCGATACCTTCGGGTCTGTTCCGTCGGTTGTGTAGTATATTGTCGCGCCGCTTGCCGTTGATGACAGGGTTATTGTCTGACCGGCGTTATATACCGCGCCTCCCGGAGGGTTTGCCGTCGGTACATCCAAAGCCGGGTAGCCAAGGACTTTAAAGCCGTAAAACTGACATTGCAGATTAACAGCCGGGTCTGCCAAAAAAAGTACGTATTGCGCGTTAACAGGCGTTACGTTGTGTGTAAATGTCGTATCGGTTGTGTCCGCCAAGGATTGGCGACTTACAAGCTCCTGCCATTTTCCGGGGGACTGTGTTAACGGGTTCTGCGTAGCGCTTGCGATTCCGCTGGCATTCGAGCCGCCTTGCGTAAGCGCGTCATACGCAGCTTTGTCATTTGTGTAATAAAAGCTGTAGCCTAACGCTCGTTTCCCGCTTATCGAAACAGGGGTGGAGCTAAAGGACACTTGACCAATATTTTTTACCGAGTTTAAATCAACCGCCGCCCAGATTTTATTTGTTATGCCTTGGTCGGCTGTATAGTTCGGCGAAGCCCAGAACACAGACGATGATTGCGAAAGAAATGCCGCACCGGAAGATGATGCGGTATAAGCACTCGTTTTCATCGTAAAACCGGTGCCAAGTTTGCCGCTGTCGACCCAGTTAACCCTATTATCTATAATCGGGAAGACGTAAGTGCCGCTTGCAACTTCGCTGTCTGCCATGCCGTTTATTACCGCGATGGCTTTAATAGTAGTTGTAGTTGAAACAGTTATCGGTGAGTTATATACATTGGATGCGGTGGTGGGTGCCGTGCCGTCTGTCGTATAGTACACTGTCGCTCCGTTTGTCGGCGATGCGATAGTTACGCTTATCGGCGCTGTGTAAGTGTCGTTTGCACCCGGTGAGGGGTTTAATAGAGGGGTTTCGGCTTTGAAATAGTACGTTTGGCTTTTGACTGCGCTGTTTGACATGCCGTCCCTTGACGCAATAGCTTTAATCGTTGTCGTTGACGAGACGGGTATGGTGCCACCGTTGTAAACCGAAAGCGAAGAGCCTGATGTCGGCGCCGTTATGCCGTCGATCGTGTAGAAAATGGTTGCACCCGGTGTTGCCGACGTGATTGATACATTCATGGGTGCTGAGTAAGTCTCGCCCGGTGTCGGAATCGGATTGAATACCGGCTCAGAAGTCGCAGGCAACTCGCTTGCCGCTGTCGTTACGTTCATGATTTTTAAGGCATAAAAATCAAGCGTACCTGCTTTAATCGGAGTCGGGTTCGGCTCAATCAGCAGTAGTATGTACTTGCCGTTAAAGGTGGAAGGTAAATCGTGTGAAAAGGTTGTAAACGATCCGGCTGTTACACCGGCTGAAAAATTATCAACTTCTAAAATCTTTTGCCATGTGGCACCGGGCATAGCCGTAGGGTTAGGCGTTGCTGCGCCATACGACGCGCCGCCTTCAATAAGGCTGTCGTAGTCGCTGTCGGAGCTAGAACTCCACAGGCTGTATCTTGTTGCTCTCGTGTTGCCACTGCTGAATACTGCCGAGTTAGCCGTAAACGAAAACTTGTTGAAATTTCTGTTCGTACCGAGCTTAGCGGCTGCCCAAATCTTACTTGCTGGCGCGACTGTCGTAATGTTGGCTGCTATTCGCCAGTTGTTAACTCCTGTAGTTGTCGAAGGGTCACTTCGCAAAAACAAATTTGTACCGGCGCTGTTAGTGGCGTTACTCACCTTAACAGCAAGCCCGGCACTCATGTTCGACTGAACACTGCTGTCGGTCCAATCGAACATGACCTCCTCAGCGCTTACGCTGGCCGTCGGCATAACCGGTATTATTCCAACCGTCATACACAACGCGACAACGCCCGAGAGTAGCTTCTTTCTTAATCCCATAACAAACACTCCTCCTCCATACATTCTGAATAAAAGTTCCCCGACCGTAATACAAGTAAAACATCTACAAGCTTACGAAATTCATATCAATATGGTATTGTGCAAAGCGAATAATTATGTTTTAGCTTTCGTAAATATTGTCACTTTAGTATTTTCGGCCTATAAATCAATCTCACCGCCCCGAAGGAGCCTCGCATAGGGTTCAGGGCGGTGGATTTTGATTTACTTACTATTCTTGACCGTTCTGTCGTATGCAGCCTGAACTATTTTCAGCAGCTCCTTAACATTAAGCTTATCGAATTCCTTTACATAAGCATCCCAATCGTTAAGGCTTCTGTCGCCGACGATAAATTTCGTCATGTTTTCGTTGATATAGTTACGTATTGCGGGCTGGATAATGGCATAGCGTTCCAGTTCCTGAGACGTCATAACCAAATCAATCGGAACATATTCTTTCGGTTGCAGACCTTTTAAGTATTTCAGCGAATAATCCAGCTGGCTGTAATCGTACTG
>CAZJLW010000006.1:35914-43134 GCA_964546895.1 uncultured Eubacteriales bacterium
AGTACGGATGTTTTTGTTGTCGTCGGGAAGCTTCCGACAAGCACGTCAGGCCGCGCCATAATCGTTTTCATTTGCGCTTGAGTCTGGGTGAAGGAAACCGGGTCAAGCAATTTTTCTTTGACTAGCATATTCAGGTACGCAAGGCCATCGCGAAACTCCGGCTTGTCAAACGCCGGGGTTACGATACCGTTGTCTACGGTTAATCTGTTCACAGTATCGAAATAAATAAACGAGTTCATAAAGAATACTTGAAGCGGCATTTGTCCGCCGTTCATGTTATTGCTCATGATCGGGATTTCGTCGTTCTTACCGTTGCCGTTAGGATCCTTATCGCGGAACGCCTTTAACAGCGTTACGTACTCGTCCGTAGTTTTAGCGGGCTTAAGACCAAGCTTATCCATCCACGGGCCGTAGTTGAACGCTCTGTAGTTGTATGTATTGTTGTACGCTTCGCCAATCTTCGGCAGATAATAATACTTGCCGTCGACTGTGGCCATAAGGTTTTTAGTCGTCTTGTCTTCGACATTTTCCCAAACCTTATAAATTTCGTCTCCGTAATCATTAATCAAATCGTTAAGCTCCATTATAAGACCCTGCGAACCGTAGTCGTCTATCGAAGCCTTTTGAAGCGAATCAATCAGCACCTCCGGCAAATCACCCGACGCGAACATCAGCTTTACAACGGTAGCCGTGTCACCGCCGGACGGCAGCACTTTAAACTTCAGATTCAACCCGGTTTTGTCCATGAGATATTTCGTGAACTGATTAGTATTAATATCAGTGACGGAAACATCTACAGACATGGCAATCTCAAGCGTCACCTTGTCCTTTGTGATCGGGAAAACGCCCTTGGGGTTAGTATTCGCGGCGTCCTTGCCCTTGTAAGCGGCCGCTTTTGTGGCGGTCGAAGCGCCCTTGACAGCGGTAGCAAAAGGCATCTGCGATAAGCCTAAGAATGCAGCCATTGTCAAGCAAATCAATCGTTTCTTCATAAAATTGTCCTCCTCTTTTCATTTAAATATATTAAAATCAACCCTTAATCGAGCCGACCATGATGCCCTTGACGAAAAACTTCTGAACGAACGGATAAATACACCAAACCGGAATACACGCAACCATTATTAGCGAGAACCGTAGCAAATCCGCAAGTCCAAGGTTTGCATTAGCCGACTCGGAATCGCCCAGCATCTCGCCGCTTATCCGGCTGGCTATTAGTATTTCGCGCAGGATGACTTGCAGCGGGAACAGCTCCTTTTTATTGATGTAGATAAACGCATTAAAGTACGCGTTCCAGTGACCGACGGCGTAGAACAGCGAAATAACCGCAACAATCGCGCCCGAGAGCGGCATTACGACATGGATAAAATATTTGAAATAACTGCACCCGTCCAGCGACGCTGATTCAAACAGCTCGTCTGGTATCGTGTTCTGGTAAAACGTGCGCGTCAGAATCATGTTCCACACGCCGATCATACCGGGTATCCACATGGCCCAGCGTGTATTGAGCGCGCCGATATTGCGCATCAGTATGTAATTAGGAATCATGCCGCCGTTAAACCACATCGTAAAGGCGAACATGAAGTTAAAGAACGTATACCCAACCAGTTCCCTGCGCGAAAGCGCATACGCGGCCAAAACAGTCATGACAACGTTCATAATCGTACCCAAAACGGTGTATATAATGGAGTTGTAATAACCCGACAAAATATTTTTGTTACGGAAAACAGCGATATAACCTTCCAAGCTGAACTCTACCGGGAACAAAACAACCTTGCCCATAGTAACGGCATTCGCCGACGAAAACGACGACGACACCATATAAATAACAGGATAAAGCGTTGCCAGAAAAAATATAAACAGCCCGATCCCGTTTACCGCGTAAAAAATTCTATCGCCCGTCGACAACCCTACACTGGATTTTTTTGAAACCATAAACGCATCCCTCCTTTACCACAGCGAATTTTGTTTCAGCATTTTTGAAATTCTGTTAACCGTTAAAACAAGAGCAAAATTTATGACCGAGTTGAACAGTCCTATGGCAGTACCGTATGAGAAATCAGTCTTACCGATCGAGCTTCCCATACCGACCTTGTAAACATAAGTTGAAATAACCTCACTGGCCGACAGGTTCAAATCATTCTGCATAAGGAAAACCTTCTCGAAGCCTACGTTCATAATACGCCCGGCATCAAGTATCAAAATAATAACAGCCGTCGGAATAATCGCAGGAATATCGACGAACAAAACTCGTTGAAAACGGTTCGCCCCGTCCACGATTGCGGCTTCGTGCTGACCGGGGTCTACACCCGCAAGCGCCGCGAGATAAATAATCGTACCCCAGCCGATGTTTTGCCAAATGCCCGACCACACGTAAATATGCGGGAACGCCGCCGGTATACCCATCAAATCGCGCTTAGTCCCGCCGAAATACTGAATAACCTGAGAAAGAATACCGATAAGCGGGTTAAAAAACGTAGTAACGATACCGACCATAACAACCGTCGAAATAAAGTGCGGCATGTATGTAACCATCTGCACGGTTTTGCGGTACTTGTCGGAGCGGACTGCGTTAAGCGACAGCGCCAAGATAACCGTAGTCGGGAAAGACGCCGCCAGTTGATAAAACGACAGCAACAGCGTGTTCGGTAAAATACGCCAGAAGTTGTAGTCGTTAAAGAATCGGACAAAGTGCTTTAAGCCCACCCAAGGGCTTTTTTCTATGCCCAAACCGGCTTTGAAATCCTTAAAGGCTATCTGCGTGCCGTACATAGGGTAATACTGGACGACCAGCAAATAAATAATCGGCAGCAGCAGAAAGAAGTACAGCTGGTAACAGCGTGACAACCTGACCAGCAGGCTAGTAGATTTAGGCTTTACAGCTCTTGTTTTCATAGACACCTCCATATTATTTTCCAGGCGCATCGTTGTTTTGTTCGCGCCAGACGCTTGGACTCACGCCGAACTTACGGCGAAACGCCTTATAGAACGTATTAGGCGACGAATATCCGACCGCCAGCTGAATCTCTGTTATCGGTTTCTTCGTCTCAGTTATAAGCCGTACGGCCTCCTCCATGCGTTTATTTTCAATATACTCCGAAAGCTTGTCGCCCATATTAGTTTTGAAGAACAGCGAGACGTACTTTTCGGACATATTAAATTCTTTTGACAGCAGCTTCAGCGACAGGTTGGGGTTTGCGTAGTTCTGGTCGACGAAGCTCAGCAGCGAGTCTTTAAAATTTTCGGCTACTTTATTTTTCTGATTCTGAGCGGTTTGCGCGGCGCGCGTCATAATATCCGCGAACGAATCATATATCACCTTCGGCTCCGCCATATCCTTAAACGGCGGCACTTCCTTTAGCAGATCGCCTATGGGCATTTCTAAGCTGCAACGGTTCAGTACGGAGTACAAGTCGTTATACCAACTCAGGCAGTCGTCAAGATGAAAGCCCTGCACTGAGAAGTTGCGCTCGTACAGCATTAGCAGCAGCCTTCCAAGCGACGCTACATCGCCGTTCGTAATATAAAGCGAAAGGCGGTTTAAGTATTCGTACGATATTTCGTAGACCTGCACACGGTTTCTGTGTTCGAACCAATAAATTCTTTTTACCTGCCAATCCTTAATCTTGCCCACGCAGTTGTACGCTTCCGAACACGAATAATACAACGCGTCTCGTCCGTCCCCGGGGAACTCGTAGCGGTTGCCAATTGCGACAGAAACAAGCAGATTATACTTATCTGTTATTTCATAAATAATTTCGCCGATCATATCTTCAACGCGTTCATGCTCGTAGCTCCCGTCGTCGATAACAAACGCCAGCGTTTGTAAATCATAGCGGTGCAATAGCGGATTTTTGAAGTATCTGTTTATTGCGTTCTCGCAATCATACGCGGTATCTAATAGGAAGGAATTTTCCTCGGCATCGGGATATTTTTTCCACTGAATAACGCAGACGCGAAACGCAGCCGGGATATGTTCCAGAATATTCGGGTAATGCTCCAGCTCGTCGTCGCCTACGATACCTCCCTTTAGCAGCCGCTCCATTACGCCGGACACGCTGAGCGCTTCCATTGTCGAAATCCGGTCGAGCATGTCACGGTTCGTGCTGTGCAGCTTATCAATAAGCATAAAAAGCGGCTTCTCCTTAACCCACGCGATTATGACGTAAAAAACAACGCCGACAACAAGCGCCACCGCGTAAAACAGCAGCAACGATACGAACATCGGGCGGATCTGGCCTTTTACTAGCGTGTTCGGTACATAGATGTAGTAGTTGAAGGCTTTTGAATACTGCGATTTTATGTAGAACACAATGCCGTCGCGTGTTTTTTTGAAGCCGCGGTTTCCTTCATATGCGGCGGGTTTGAAGCTTGCGATGGCGTTAGCGTCGTTAGTATGGTTTTCCTGATAAAGTATGTTGTCGAAGTTGTCGGTCATAACTATGAAGCCCATAGTCCCTGACAGAAACGGATTAAGCATACTCTTAACGCGTTCGGTGCTGACGGACAGCAGAGCAGTCGGCTGATATGCGTTCAGTGATGCGGCGGAGTACAGGCAATATATAATGTAGTTACCCTGCGCACCCGGATGAAACATAATCTTTGTATCCGGCATATAAAAGCCGCCTACGCTTTTCATATCGGGGCGGTTAAGCAGAGCTTTGAAGTCGACGTAATCGTAATCACCGAAGCGCATCATACCCGAGTCGTAATGCGTCTCGGGATCGGTAACGATATAGCGCGTCGTAATCATTGTCGGGTTAGGCTTCTCGTAAAACAAAACACAGTCGTCCACGAGATTATCCGTTACGCTGTATTGAACGATTCGCTTTTTGGCCTCTATGAGCGCTACGTAATCGCTCGGCTCGTATTCGGCTTCAATATACGACAGCCGTGCGATTTCCTTGTCGTCCATGAGATTCAGAATGCGCATGATCGAATTCGTTATGCTGCTGTTAATAAAGCCGCATACCTGCTCCATCGAATCAAGCGTCTCTGTTGTTTTGGCGTCCGTGATTTTTTCCTCGGTCTTTATGTACCCCAAGCCGACGATAATACCCACCGCTACAAAAATTATGAACGCGGATTTTATGTAATTGATGACGTAACGATTAAGATTCATTTTCAAACGCACCCCGTTATCCGGACTCGCTCCGGTTTTTATAGTAAACGCAATAATAACACGCCGCAAATGTAATATGGTAACAATTCATTAATTTTTCATTCTTCCGTTAATGAAAAAATCTAGTATAATGAATTATTCCGCAATAATAATTGAAAACTTCCGAGACAATATTTATAATGTAGGCGGATAGTTGCGCACGGAGAGGTGCAAACATGGATTGATAGGAGGCTTGACAATGAATAACGTAAATGTGTTTTTGGAAAAGTCATTTCGTATCGGGCAAACGGACGAGAGGTTGTTCAGTTCGTTTTTGGAGCATTTGGGGCGCGCCGTTTACGGCGGCGTGTATGAGCCGGGACATCCGTCAGCAGACTCGGACGGTTTTCGCGGTGATGTGTTGACACTCGTAAAAGAACTTAACGTTTCACACGTACGGTACCCCGGCGGAAATTTCGTGTCGGGTTATAATTGGCAAGACGGAATCGGCCCGCGTGAACAGCGCCCGCGGCGTTTGGACTACGCATGGAAAACAATCGAATCGAACGCCTTCGGTATAAACGAGTTCGCAAAATGGTGCCGCGTCGCCGGAACAAATCCTATGGCGGCCATCAACATGGGGACTGGTACACCGCAAGAGGCCGGATACTTCGTCGAGTATTGCAACTTCCCCGGCGGGACGTACTGGTCGGATTTGCGCGCGCAGCACGGCTACAAAAACCCGCACGACATAAAGCTGTGGTGCGTCGGCAACGAAATGGACGGCCCGTGGCAGACATGCCATCTCGACGCCGCCGACTACGGTAAAAAAGCACGCGAGACTGCAAAAATAATGAAATGGGCTGACGAGAGCATCGAGCTTGTCGTTTGCGGCAGTTCCCATACGGGTATGCCGACGTACCCCGAGTATGATCGCATCGTGCTGGAACACACGTACGAGCACGCGGACTATATCTCGCTCCACGCATATTACGGCAACACCGACGGCAACGCGCTGGATTTCCTCACGTCTTTTGCGTCTATGAATGCATTTATAAAATCCGTGAGCGCCACGGCAGATTACGTCAAGGCACTAAAGCGCAGCAAAAAAACAATGCACCTCTCGTTCGACGAATGGAACGTCTGGTATCATCACCGCGGCAAATCGAAAGACTGGGCTGTCGCGCCGGAAATACTTGAGGACAACTACACGCTGCTGGACGCGTTGTGCTTCGGCGGGCTTGTCGTGACGCTGCTAAACAACGCCGACCGCGTGAAAATCGCTTGTCTGGCTCAGCTTGTTAACGTTATCGCACCGATTTTTACGCAAACCGGCGGCGGTGTACTGCGACAGACTATTTTTTACCCATTTAAGGACATGTCGGTTTACGGGCGCGGCACGGTGTTATCGCCTGTCGTAAAATCCCCGCAGGTCGAGACGAAGCACGGCGACGTGCCTGTCCTCCATACGAGCGCGGTTCTTAACGACGACGAAACCGAGCTGACTGTCTTCGCGCTGAATGTTTCCGACGGAGTACGTACGGAATTTGATTTGCGTACGTTCGGCGCGGTCGAGCTGCTTTCACATACATGTCTGGACGGCGACGACTTAGACGCCGTTAATTCATTTGCGAACCCGGACGCCGTAAAGCCGCGACTTATAACGCAGCCGGGCGACGCGACGGCGCAAAGCAGTACCGGCGTAGTCTCAATCGACATACCAAAAACATCATGGAACGTAATAAGATTTTCTATTAAGAATTAAAGGAGCAATAATAATGCATATTACAATAACCGGCAACTTGGGCAGCGGTAAGTCTACGATCTGCAAATTTTTAAACGAACACCACGGCTTCGAGGTTTTTTCGACGGGCAAGATTCAGCGTAAGCTCGCGGAGGATTTCAATATGAGTACGCTTGAGATGAACCGCCTCATGAGCCAGGATACGAAATTCGACCGCATGATCGACAACGCCACCGTCGAAATCGCAAACAGCCGCAAAGCCGACAGGCTTATTTTCGATTCGCGGCTGGCTTGGCATTTCGTGCCGCATTCGTTTAAGGTGTTTTTGTTCACGGATATCGACACGGCCGCGACACGCATCATCAACGACGACCGCGC
>CAZJLW010000006.1:43234-49286 GCA_964546895.1 uncultured Eubacteriales bacterium
AAAAACAACATATCATTTATTCGAGTTAAGCTTAAGTGATGTCACGATAAGACTAAAGTCGATTGGAATTGAGTTAGTGCAGGACATAGTGCGGCGGGTAAGTCTACGTTTGCGCGTAAACTTTCGCAAAAACTGAAACTCCCTTGCTTCTCTAAGGATACAGTAAAAGAAGCTATGGCCGATGGTTTCGGCTCTAATAACGAATTGTTACAATATAGAGGTACCGAGGCAACAATCAACATAACGTTACACATTGCGGAATGTTGTATGCAAATAGGGAAAGTGTGTATCTTGGAAGCTAATTTTCATCCCCCACAAAACGAGCAAATAGAGGAATTACTTGAAAAGTTCGATGCGGACTGCCTTACATTTTTGTTTTGAGGGGATATGAATGTTTTTTGGGATAGGTATTTAATTTATTATAGCAAATCAATTCATTACGAGTTATACCAAATAAGCATTTTATGAAACGGAGCATATCAATATGAAGAAATTGAAAATATACCTTGATACATCAGTAATAAGTCATTTATTTGCGGAAGACACTCCGGATAAAATGGTTGATACTCAAAAATTGTGGAATAAAATAGACAATTATGATATTTGCATTTCTGCCGTTGTTACAAGAGAAATTGAAGATTGTTCAGAACCAAAACAAAGCCAGATGATTGAAAAATTACGAATTGTAAATTTTATTCCTTTGGAGGAAACAAAAGAAGTCAAAAATCTTGTTTTAGAATATATTAAAAACGGTGTGCTTAAAGAAACTCATATGGACGATTGTTACCATATTGCATATGCAGTTCTTAGCAATTGCGATTATATAGTTTCTTGGAATTTCAAGCATCTTGTAAATGTTAATACAATAAATAAAGTTAATATTGTTAATGCAATGAATCATTATAAAGAAATCAGCATAATACCACCAACTATGTTGGTTGAGGAGGAATAGTCTAATGAAAGAAAGTATTGTTATGGAAGAACTTAGAAAGATTCGCGATGAAAATTCACTCAGACATTTATCAATGACGAGTGAAGAGATAACGGCTGAGCTTAAAGAATCAATGGAGTGGTTTATGAAAAAAATCGGCAAAGAAGTAAAAATTGCTAGTGGTAACAGCTATATGGTTTGAGCATTATATGAATTGTACGGAATGGTCAAGAACGTTCCGTGTAAAGTAAAATAAATTCGCGTGGATTTAAAAAATTTCCAAATAAATATACTCATAGGGGCAGGTAACGGGTAAAATTCACTCCCGTTTCCCCGATTGGCCTTCGCCACTGAGCAACCCCTAAATACGGAGGCTTTATGAAACTGCAAAAACTCTTAAGCTACGTACGGCGCGCCTGCGACGACTATAATATGATAGAAGAAGGCGACAAAATAGCCGTCGGCATTTCCGGCGGCAAGGACAGCCTGACGCTGCTCGTCGCACTGAAGCACTTGCAACGTTTTTATCCGAAGAAATTCGATGTAATGGGAATAACAGTTTCGCTTGGGCTGCCGGGTTTTGACTTGTCACCCGTTCACGAGCTGTGCGACGGGCTTAGCATACCGTATACCGTCGTCGAGACGGATATTGGCGAGGTCGTGTTCGATACCCGCAACGAAAAAAATCCCTGCTCGCTCTGCGCCAAAATGCGCAAGGGTGCTCTTAACGACGAGGCCGTCGCGGCCGGATGTAACAAAATCGCACTCGGACATAACAAGGACGATGTCATTCATACGTTTATGATGTCGCTGTTTTACGAAGGGCGTATTAACGTATTCAGCCCCGTCACGCACTGGGACAGAACAGGGCTGTACGCAATACGCCCGCTCGCTTATGTACCTGAGAACGAAGTGCGCTCGTTCGTCAAGAACAACAACATCACAATAGTAAAAAGCCCCTGCCCCGTCGACGGCCGCACGAAGCGCGAGGAAATGCGCAAGCTTGCCGCCGAGCTGTCAAAGACATATAAAAATTTGGACAACAATATATTCGGCGCGATACAGCGCGCGGGCGTTTCAGGCTGGGAGAAAAGGAATGATTGACGATGCCTCAGACATATCATGAGGAAACTAAGCTACAGTACACACTGCGCCAGCGCGAGCTGCAGAAGGAGTTGCCGACTTTCGTCGGGGATTTTTTCCGGTCGGTCGCGGACACTACTACCGCGAAAACCCGCGTCGGCTATGCTTACGATTTTAAAATATTCTTTACATTCCTGTCGGAGGAATGTAACGGCTTTGAACCAAAGCCCGCGAGTGAGTACACGACTGATGATATGAAAAAAGTAACGTTAGATCATCTGGAACATTTTATGGAGTATCTGACGTATTACATAAAAAATGTCCGCGTAGTCGACACTAACAATGCCGTCGTACACGAACGCCAATACGAGCACCAGAACAAGGAACGCGGCAAATACCGCAAACTGTCGGCTGTGCGCGCGTTGTTCTCTTATTTATATAAGAAGGGAAAGCTCGACGCTAACCCGACCGAGCTTGTAAACACGCCCAAGCTTCGGCAAAAATCGATAACACGGCTCGAGGTCGACGAAGTTGCGAAGCTGCTCGACGAGGTTGAGTCAGGCGAGAAGCTTACCGACCGGCAGAAGGCGTTTCACGATAATACAAAGGTGCGCGATTTGGCTATCGTAACGCTGTTACTCGGCACGGGAATGCGCGTTTCGGAATGCGTCGGTATTGATTTAAACGATGTGGATTTCAACGAAGGTGCGATAAAAGTAATACGCAAGGGCGATAAGGAAGCAGTTATTTATTTCGGCGACGAGGTGCGCGACGCGCTTGGGTGCTATGTTGAGCTGCGAAAAGAAATTTCGGCGTTACCCGGTCACGAAAACGCACTGTTTCTATCGTTGCAAAAAAAGCGTATTACGGACAGAGCCGTTCAGAATCTCGTCAAAAAATATTCGCGGCTCGTGACTACGCTGAAAAACATTTCGCCGCATAAGCTGCGCAGTACGTACGGCACTCAGCTTTATCTCGAGACTGGCGATATTTATCTGGTCGCGGATGTACTTGGACACTCGGATGTAAATACGACGAAGAAGCATTACGCCGATATTGATAACGACCACCGCCGCCGGGCTGTTAATGCGGTAAAGTTGCGGTAATGCGCTGAACCGTCGCGCCGCTCGCGGCGTTTCGCTCCGCGCGAATAAAATAGTTATAACTGCAAATACTATGTTTAAAATTATTAAGAAGGTGATTTTATGCTGGTGACACCCAGAAACAACGCCGCTGCTATGTACGGCGAAAAAATGGCCGTCTCTATCTCAAAGGGTATTAAGAACGGCTACAATCACGCGTTTGATAAAATGCTGGATGACATACAGGATCGGCAGTACAGATCGTAGTTTATTCAGTATGTAAAAAGGTTCCGCGAAAGCTATTAAGGCTTGCGGAACCTTTTTTGTTATTTTATGCCTTGATAAACTAAAATATCTAGGAAAGAGGATAGAAGATTCCCGGATGTAATCAACTCAAAGTTTAATCCTGTTTCCTCTCGGTAAATACGTAATGCTTGAATAACAGCAATTTTGTTATTTTTCTCCGGTTGAATTTTAATGGCGTACTCAGCGTCATTAATCGTCATGTTTACTGTAAAGCTTGCGTCTAACGGTTCAGAATAAGCTTTGTTTATCAATGCTCTGTGAAAATAATCATATTGGCTTTGTTTTAATTGCCGTATTACCATATTATCGTCCCTTTCAATATGTACTCCACATTCCACACTTGAAAGGCTATTCCGCGCATGATAATATATTTACGTGGCTTACCTCTGGTGGCTGCGGGAGAGACGGCGTATGTCTTTGGAGAGAAGACGCCGTCTCTGTTATTGTTTTTCGCGTTTATCCAAGCTGGCGTAGACTAAATCAATGCCATTACGAATAACCTCTGACCTCGACAACTTTGTAATATCACAGCAGTAATCAAGTTTGTCTAATTCTTGCTTAGTCATTCTAGTTTCAACTTTTAACTGCCTTGCATTACCGGATGGAGGCCGACCTGTTCTCGGACTCAAAATCTCACCTCACTTTTTGCCCTGACATGATATATTGTATTATTGTCATGACGACATGTCAAGTGTGAGATGTTAAGAGATACGTTCGTTTAATAAAGGTAATGGATTTCAGTACGTAAAATGGTTCCGCAAAAGCCGTTATGGCTTGCGGAACCTTTTTTGTTTTAATCACATTCGTTTCATAAGAACTATATCGTATAAAAACAATCCTATACTACTGACTTTCAGAGTCAAAATACTGAAGGTATTCCACTTGGCATGTTTCCAGATACGCCTGTACTCCTTCTCTTTTCAAGGTTTCCAGCGCCGTATCCAGTGCGTCTGGCGCGCCGCTCTTCATAAACCTGTTCATGATATAGCCATCCGGCCCTAAATAAGCGCTGCTCCTCGTCAAATTCCCTTTTATGATCTGCGCGCTGGGTGTGAACAGCCTAGCGGGCATGGAGATCAGCGTGGACTCATCCACATAGAAGAAGGGTTGTCTCTTTCCCTGAGCGGCGTCTTTTCGCCACAGATGACCTTGCGCATAGAGCGCGTGAAACTTGGATGTCGTTAGCGCGGTATACTCGCCTTGATCATTCTGTTTCCAGTCTGTGCCCTCCTTGCCGTGTACAAACGCGTCGTAGACCTCGCGGTCCGTGTAGATGCATTCGAGTACATCCAGCGCCAGCGAAGGGTTAGCGCACTCAACATTGACGCCCAGCAAATTGCCGTAAGCGTAGTTGAAGTTGAAATTTGCTTTTTCCGGCATGAATTGCAGCACCGTATAGTCATCGGCATACGAACCGGATGGCGGCGGGCAAGGCATAATCCCGACGAAATAGTCGTCCCAACTGCGCGTCATACGCGAATAAATCTCGTTGCTGTCCATAAATACTTCCAGCAGACCACGGGTGAATATATCGGAAAGAATTCTCTGGTCGTTCCGATAGATATCCGATCCCAGATAGATTGAAACGCCGCCCTTGCTGTCATAGATTAACAACGATTCTGTATCGACGTAAAACGGCCATTGTTCATAGGTTCGATGGAGCGCGTAGGGGGGATTGGTTATCATGTAGGCAAATTTATGAGATAAACCAGCTTCCTTAGCTTGGAGCGCAACCGACACAAGCCCGTCCATGTTAGTCGGAAGTGGCAGCTTGAGTGCCTCAAGTACGTCCGTGCGCACATAGAATCCAGTGTAACTGGCGCAATCAGCCTCGTCATATTGGCGCGTGAGCGGAATGCCGAACACTTTGCCATCAACAGCCGCGCTTCGCCAAACCATGTGGCTATTGATCTCTTTCAGGCCACGGCTCTCTTCGAGCACGCCGGTTATATCAACAAGATTGCCCGCCGCCGCGAGTGTACGGTATTGCGTCGGCTCAAGATAGCGGATATCCGTGCTGCTGTCTGTCGCTCGACCCTCTTGGACGTCGATACTGATCTTCGCAGGGATACCCCGCGCCATGAGCAAAAGATTCACAGCTTGCAGGCGGCGTTGCATAACCTGCTGCGAGATGATCGACGACGACACAGTGGGGAACGTGATCACCTCCGCATCGGTTAGTGACAACTTAGACGCAGTGGGCAAAGACGTTGTTCGTGTGCGCTCACTCATGCAACCGCTCAGCGCCTGCACAGACAGCGCGGTGATGATTGCGCAACATGCGATGCTAACTAGTTTGGTGCGCATAAATTCTCCTCCTTTTAGGTTATGCGTTTCTCGTGCGGTGCGCGGAAAATCTTACAACCAAATATTACCATTACTTTTATGCAACGTAAATATTGCTACTATAAATATTACGCTTAAAGCGCATAATTGACGGCTTCCACCGACTACCGGCTAACAGAGCTAAAACTCGAATCATTGACACATTTTTGAAATTATGTTAGGTTTTGGCTTATATATGACAGTAAACTCAATTTGACAGGAGGAAGAACCATGACCACAGATGCTAAAATAAAAAAGCAAAACGTCCTATTTCTTGTAAGTGACGACCAGCGGTGGAACACAATCCACGCGTTGGGAAACGAGG
>CAZJLW010000007.1:0-18397 GCA_964546895.1 uncultured Eubacteriales bacterium
AACAATGAGATGATTAAAATGCTTCATTCGATGGAGGAAATTGAGGAAGCATCAAGAAATATTTCAAAAATCATAAAGGTAATCGATGACATAGCCTTCCAGACCAACCTTCTGGCGCTAAATGCCGCTATTGAGGCCGCTCGTGCCGGTCAAATGGGAAAAGGCTTTGCTGTTGTAGCTGAGGAGGTGCGTTCCCTCGCCGGCAGAAGCTTGCAGGCCGCAAAAGATACCTCCGGTCTGATTGAAGATACAATAACTAAGATACAGGGAGGAACAGGGATTGCACGGACTACGGCCGAATCCCTAACGAGAATTGTTTCGGAAGCGGATACTGTTTCTAAAATAATAAATGATGTATTCTTAGCCACAAAACAGCAAACTGAAGGTATTTCGCAAATCACAGGCGGTATAAATCAAATATCAGAGATTGTTCAAAGCAATTCATCTACATCCGAAGAATCCGCAGCCGCTGCCGAGGAGCTTAATAGTCAGTCTGAGGTGCTCGCTCAAATGGTAGCTAAGTTTAAGGTTTAGTAAAGCATGTAAAAGGGACTGTCTTTAACCTAGCCTCATGGCAGGTTAAAGCAGTCCCTTTTTGGTTATCTATTAACTTCGATTTCTACCGTTTATATAATAATCATTTATCACTTCGTCTGCTATATCTGCACCAAACCATCCCTCGCCCGGATCTATACGTGGATATAGCTTAAACACCTCGTTCTTTTCATCTTCCGGTAACTCTGAAAAATTATTGACAGTACGCTCGGTGCTTACTGCAACAAGTTTATGGTCGCAGTCATTTCTTTTAAACACTCCGATAATTTTAATAGGCAATTCATCACCAAGCTCAAAGTGCTCGCCAGACATAAGTATGACATCTAGGTGGTCATTAGGGGGAGTGCCGGATTCTTTTAGCCAGCCATATGGGAAAGTAACACCCCGAACATAGAAAAGGCTAACATGCAGTGTTTCGTAAAAGGTACCGTTCTCGGGGTTATACTTAGTACGCTTCTGGTAATCGGCTGTTTGTTCTATAACCATGTTGTACATACTGCTACCTCCCAATCACATCATCAACGTCATATTTTTTGAGCAAATCGTCCAGAGCCTCACGCAATAGTGCGGCTTCGCCCACGTTTAGTTTTTCGGATACAAGTGACAGCTTTTCAAGCTGCGCTTGGGTGTAATGACTTGTTTTGGGTATAAGCTTTTCTTCCCGAGCAAGGCACACGAGGTTTCGACCGTTTTTCTTCGCCCGCGACATTGCGCTATCCGCGCGCCGAAAAATATCGGCGGCGCGGTTGCCATCATCGGGGTATGAGGACACCCCGATACTGACTGATTGCTGTAGCTGATTGCCTTCTGCTGATGTGTAGTCAAGCTTTTCTTCGCATACCAGCTTCCGTAGCTGTTCGGCTTTAAGAAACGCTTCTTCTTTGCCGCTGCCGGGCATTAATACGTCGAACTGGTCGCGTGTATCGCGGAAGATAATGCAAGGTTCTGGGAAAACACTTAGCAGATGCTTCGCAATAAGGCGAAATACGGCATCACCGGCGTCATTACCAAAGTCACGGTTCATGGCGAATAATTTGTCAATATCCATGACAATAAAAGCAAAGTCGTCGCCTTTAGCAATCAGCGCTTCCATTTCAGGGTACAACTCAACACCCGATACGAGTCCTGTTAATGTGTCGATCGGTTTATTCATTTCATCACCTCGTCAGTAATATGTGCTGCTAATAAATTAACAATAATATATTAAAGTATATATGTCAATATTATACGAAAAAATACAGAGCGATACGTGGCACTGCATATACCATGAAACCAATCTGTTTTGGAACATTGGTTGTTAGACGGCTTTTGTTTATAGTTCGATTGAAAATTACTTAGATGTGTTATATGATATTCATGAAGTAAAACTGGCAAAAAGGAGAGAATTTTATGTTTGTACTTTAGATCTGACATGAATCCATACGAGGTCCTCCAAGGCGTATCTATTGTTAAAAGCAATATGTATTGAGCCTAAGAGTATTGATTAAAAGGAGCTTACTATGGATTTCTTACATCTTTTCAATAAACACTGGCAATATGCCTGCCCTGAACAGTGGCGTATTTTATGGTACCTTGTTTGGCATACAGTCTCTATTACCGGACAACTATGCAAGCCCTATGCCTTTGCAATGACACTAAACAGTCTGCAAAAGGGTAGAGTAGACGAGGCTGTGCAATGGCTTGTTTGGTATGTAGTTGGCTTTGCTGTCTTTGAGCTTGGTCATCGTATTGCGCGTTCTACGGAAAGGTATTTAGCGTTTCGCAATCGTAAGCGTTTCGTATTATCAGCGTACGATAAACTACAAAGCTTATCGCTGTCGTGGCATAACAACCACCATAGCGCAAATGTTATTGATCGTATTAATAAAGCAGCCGATGCGTTGTTTAGTTTTGGACAATGCCAAAAAAATTACATAGAAGTAATTGTTAACCTTGTCGGCTCGCTTATATTTTTATGGACACTGTCGCCAATAGTTGCTGTTGTGGGTTGTGTGACAGGTGTCGTATCGATCTGCATAACGAAATGGCTGTATAAAAAATCCGTACCCGAATACCGCGCTCAAAATGAGTTGTTTCACAAGCTCGCAGCAGCTTTGATGGACTATATAGGTAACATCACAACAATCATTGTTCTGCGACTAGGTGTACGCGTACGGATTGACCTGGGAAACAGGATCGACGAGATATTCCCTCATTTGGTGAAGGAGCATTTGATTACGCAAGTAAAGTGCTTTCTAAATGCCTTACTAATGGCGGCACTGAATGTTTGTATGATTGCGTATTATATATACTCTCGTTCATCGGCGGGTACAGTTATTATGGTGGGTTCTGTCGCGGCGATTTTTCAGTACCTTGATATATTAATGGACGCT
Source organism: uncultured Eubacteriales bacterium (assembly GCA_964546895.1). Classification (GTDB taxonomy): domain Bacteria; phylum Bacillota; class Clostridia; order Lachnospirales; family CAZJLW01; genus CAZJLW01. The sequence goes on from CAZJLW010000007.1 coordinate 2,928, forward strand.
TTCGGGTTTTATACCGGCGATTACGAAAATGTTATACACTGGTGGCAGGATTATAATGCGGCAGCAATAATTTTTGAGACTGAGCCGTCATCTCCGGCATTGATTTCAAGTCATGCAGAAGCGTTCCCTAGCAACTGGCAAACTATGAAGGTTGGACAGTTTGATTTCAAATACGAAACTGGACAAGCGGAGCTTAAATGTGGCTCAATTGAACTGAAGCGCGGTAAGCGTATTGTTTTTGTAGGTGAGAGCGGGGCAGGAAAAAGCACTTGCTTAAACATATTGCGCGGACTATTACCGGTGAACGGAAGTGTTTGTGTAGATGGGAGTGCCCACTTACCGATAGGAGCGCTGAGTGTTATAGCCACGTTGGTAAGCCAAGAGCCTGAGATTTTTGAAAACACAATCAAGTACAACATTACATTAGGGCTGCCAGCTACAGCAGATGAAATAAATGCGGCGGCACATACCGCTTGTTTTGATGAAGTATTGCATACACTACCACTTGGATATAACACCGACATCAGAGAAAACGGCGTTAATCTGTCCGGCGGCGAGAAACAAAGGCTTGCTTTGGCGAGGGGTGTTTTTGCTATGCGCGATAGTAGCTTGGTGTTGTTGGATGAACCAACCGGCAGTTTGGACGTTGCAACTGAGGCAAAGGTATATCATCGGTTATTTGATACGCTTCCCAATGCGTGCATTGTCAGCACGTTGCACAGGCTTCATCTTTTGCCGATGTTTGATTATATCTATGTTTTTAAAGGAGGACGTATAGTTGAACGTGGTACTTTTGATGAGTTAAAGGAACTTGACGGTGCTTTAATGAAGCTATGGCAAAAATACCAAACAGCTAATAATAACGTACAGTAAACAACATACACTTTAATGTAAAAAAGGGGTCGCCTTGCCAAAATAAAAGCAAGACGACCCCTTTAATACATTTATACTAACCTCATAACCGCTTCAATCTGCTTCTCAACATTAACAAGCATATCCCTATACTTCTCAAGCTTTTCCTTTTCCTCAACGATAACAGCCTCCGGAGCCTTAGCAACAAAGCCCTCATTCGCAAGCTTCGCCGTAGCCCTTTCGACTTCCTTAGACAGTCTTGCCTTTTCCTTATTAAGCCGAGCCGTCTCTGCCTGAACATCGACAACATCACTAAGCGGCACATAAATAACAGCGCTCTGCAAAACAACCGAAACAGCATCATCGCCGACGCCGGCCTTGTCCGCCTGTATCAATATCTCACCGGCATTCGAAAGCGTTGCGAAAAATATCTTCCCGCGCTCAAAAATCCCACGAATCGCTTCGCTGTCCGAAGTAACGATTACCGTCAGCTTCTTAGAAGGCGGCACGTTCTTCTCGGCGCGAATGCTGCGTACGCCCTTAACGGCTTCCTTCAACAGCTCGATTTCCTTCTCATCATCCGCGAAGTTATACCTCTCATCATACACCGGCCATTTCGACAACATAATCGTCTTCTCTTCGTCCTGTAACGAAAGGAAAATCTCCTCAGTAACAAAAGGCATAAACGGATGCAGCAGCTTAAGCGATGTAATAAGCACATTCTTAAGTGTCCACAACGCAGCATTCTTAGACGCCTCAGCTTGCGCACCGCCATCTCGTGCGAATAACCGTGGCTTCACCATTTCAATATACCAGTCGCAGAATTCATCCCAAACAAAGTTATAAATATCCTGCACCGCAATACCCAGCTCATAGCCATTAATATTATCAGTAACAAGCTTAACAAGCCGGTTAGCCTTCGACAGAATCCACTTGTCAGCGGGTGTCAACGCATCTGCCGCTGCTTGCGGCTCGCTGTCCCCCAGATTCATCATAACAAACCGCGAAGCGTTCCATACCTTATTCAAGAAATTCCTGTTAGCTTCCATCTTCTCATAATAGAACCGCGAATCGTTTTCAAGCGCACTACCAAGCACGAGCGTCAGTCTCAACGCGTCCGCGCCATACTGCTCAATAACCTCAAGCGGATCAATTCCATTACCGAGCGATTTACTCATCTTGCGCCCCTGTGAATCACGAACAATACCATGAATCAGCACATCACGAAACGGCACATCGCCCATGAACTTTAACCCCGAGAACACCATACGTATAACCCAGAAGAAAATAATCTCATAAGCCGTGACGATAACGTTCGTAGGATAGAAATACTCAAGCTCCTTAGTATCCTTCGGCCAACCCATTGTAGAAAACGGCCAAAGAGCCGAGCTGAACCAAGTGTCAAGACTGTCCTCGTCCTGCTTAAACTCTGCCGCGCCGCACTTACTACATGCAGTAGGCTGCACCTTAGACACCTCGATATGTCCGCATTTCTGACAATAATAAGCCGGAATCCTGTGTCCCCACCAAAGCTGCCGCGAAATACACCAGTCCTTAATATTATCCAGCCAGTTCATGTAAACCTTTGCGAACCGCTCGCTCACGAAGTTCAGCTTTCCGGTTTTATAAGCATCAATAGCGGGCTTAGCAAGCTCCTCCATTTTTACGAACCACTGCAGCTTAATAAGCGGCTCAATAACCTCGCTGCAACGGTCGTGTACGCCGACGGCGTGCGTAATCGCTTCCGTCTTTATAAATAACCCAAGCTCCTTAAACTCCTTAATAATCTCCTCGCGAGCCTTAAACCGATCAAGCCCTTCGTATCTACCTGCGTTCCTATTAAGCGTGCCGTCATCATTGAAAATATTGATACGTGCAAGCCCGTGCCGCTCGCCTACCATAAAGTCATTTGGGTCATGCGCGGGCGTTATCTTCACGACACCCGTGCCGAAATCCATCTCAACATACTCGTCTGCGATTATCGGTATCTCACGGTTTACAATCGGAACTGTCACTGTTTTCCCGACCAAATGCGTAAAACGCTTATCCTTGGGGTTAACAGCGACGGCGGTATCTCCGAGCATAGTCTCTGGGCGCGTTGTCGCGAACTGTATATACTCGTCCGTGCCGTTAATACGATACTTAAAATGCCAAAAGCTTCCGTTCTTATCCTCATGCTCGACCTCGGCGTCCGATATTGTCGTTTGACATTTCGGACACCAGTTAATGAGCTTTTCGCCGCGGTATATGTAGCCCTCGTTATAAAGCCGTACGAATACCTCCAAAACCGCCTCCGACAAGCCTTCGTCCATCGTGAAGCGTATCCGGTCGAAATCGCATGAGCTGCCCAACTTTTTCAGCTGATTGACAATCGTGCCGCCGTACTTCTCGTTCCAGTCCCAGGCACGCTTTAAAAATCCCTCGCGGCCTACGTCGTCCTTCGTCAAGCCTTCGGCGGCCATGCTGTCCACTATTTTTACCTCGGTCGAGATACTTGCGTGGTCGGTGCCGGGCATCCACAGAGTGCTGTAGCCCTCCATGCGCTTCATGCGTATGAGAATGTCCTGAATAGTATTGTTTAACGCGTGTCCCATGTGAAGCTGCCCGGTTATGTTTGGCGGGGGTATTACGATAGAGTAGGGCTGCTTGTTTGGGTCTACCTCCGCGTGAAAATATTTTTCCTCCAGCCATCTTGCGTAAATACCGTCCTCAAAATGGGGGCTGTACGTTTTTTCCAGTTCCTTTCGCATATTAATCCTCCGTTTGTTTTTCCGTGCGCTGATCGGTCTCTTGAACCTGATCATCGAGCGGGTTATATGTTTCGAGCATTTTGCTTACTTCGTCCAGATATGCCTGAATTATTTTTTCGACGAGCCGGGTTTCGGTTTTGTCGGCCTCGTTTAGTTCTACAAGCGTATCCCAAATCTTTTCGTGGCGCTTATCAAGCGAGAACAAATCGTTTTCAAGCGCGCGCTTTTCTACGGAAATTTCTTTATAAAACCGTCGCTTGTCCTCGACGTCGATAGTCTTCGCAAAGCCTTCGATAGAATTTTTCATAGTCGCGATGTTTTTGCTGCGCAAAAATTTTTCTATCTCGTTTTCGGTTTCGTACATTATTTTTCTGATGTTGTCTATACGCGACGACGTGTGCTTGTAATGCTCGTATTCCTTAAGCCTTGCCGTCAGAACGTTCGCGTTTTTGACGTCGTATTTTTTGTATACGAAGTTAAGAAAGTTCGTATAATAGGCGTACACCGCGTTCTTTTTGTTAAGCAGCTCGACGGCGCGGTTTTGCTTTTTTAGGTTGAAGCGTATTTCGAATATCATTTTTCGCCGTACGATAAACGTAAGCGTAACGACGGCGATTATTAGTACCGTAAACACCGACGTCATGTAAAATATCTGCGAGCCGTTGTATATATACATAAACCCAAGCAGCGCAGCCGAAAATCCAAATATAACGACCATTAGTGTGACGAATTTGTTAAGCAAATCCAAGCCCCGATCCAGTACCTCTCTTTCGTATTCCAGCTCGGCTTTTTCGCCGCGCAGGTGAGCCAAGTCGTGCCGCAGTATGCGCTGGTTTTTTTCGGCATCCTGAATCTGCGGCACGGAAAACGCGGCTTCCTTTTCTACATTAATAAGGTGGGTAAGTGACTGGTCGTAGCTCGTAAGATCGTATATTAACGACGTGCGCTCCCGCGATAGCGACTGAAACATCGTCAGCAGCTTTTTTAATCGATCGGTTTCCTCTTCGCTAAGGCTGTTGAAGCATTCCAGCTCGAATAGCTTTTCGCTAAGCTCCTGAATTTTGTTGGACATAGAAATACGCTGGCGCAGAACCCGTATTCCGTCGTCGCACAAGTACGCCGCAGCCGAAACCGACTCGTAACTTTCATCGCTCTCGTCCAGCGCATCCAAAAAATGACTAAACCTGGAATATGATATCGGTTCTACAGTTTTTTTATTCTTCCTGAAAAACAGCTTAGAAAAAAATCTGAGTATCCGCGTCAGAAATGTTGACTTAACCTCGAAGTTATCTTCCATAAATTACTCCCTGTTAACAATTGCCTCGTATACCTTCAGTGACTGTAAAATACCTGTGCGGACGGAATACAGCTCCTCCGCGAGGCTCTGGCTCGCGTCGCAGTATTTTATTGTAAACTCCGTCATGTCAACCGCTTTGTGGGCTTTGTCTTCTGTTTTTTTAACCCGTTTAATATCGGTGACGTACTGTTGCAACTCGATATTAACGGCGTCTTCGACGCGCAGCGCGACCATTGTGTTTTCGCATACGATAATGCTTCGCTCGATGCTGTTCATGACTTCCGCTACAGCGTTTTTTTTATCTTTACTTACGGCGGAGCCGAGTATCGCTACGATCAGCGCCGTCAAAACTGACAAACCGGCCGCCTTCCAAAAACCTGATGGCAAAAGCGTTCTTCCTTCCTATCTGAAAAAATCATCGATAAGCCAATAGAATTCGATTTTTTCTTTATCGGCTTCGACGCCGTATGTTCGCAAAAATAAATCGACGTAGCTTTGCATCGCTTCGTGGGGTACGTTATAAGTGTTTCTCATGTTATACAAAGTGCTTCTGATACCCGACGCGATATCGACAAACCGGTCGGAAACTCCGCCGTTTGAGAAGTCGATAAACCCGCTCAGGTTGTTGTTTTCGTCAAGCAGTACATTCGGGAAGCAGTAGTCGCCGTGTGCAAAAACAAAATCCTCATGCGGAACCGGCGTGTCGAGCAGCATTTTGCGCAGCCCGGCGAGATCCATGCCCGCGCGCGAGTCGTGTACGTACTCCAGCTTGACCAATCCGGCGTCACAGTTATGAAGCGCTTCCTTTATATATACCTCGTTGCTTTTCAAAAACGGGCAGTCGGCGATAGGCACTGCGTGGACTTTTTTCAGCGCATTGGCGTACAGCGTAACGACGTATTCGGGCGAAAGCTCGGTCGTCCTTACTAAGTCCCTGCCGCGTATCTCCGTCATGACCATAAATTCGCCGAACGCGTTTTCTTCAAACGCAAGCACGGTTGGTACGGGCAGCTTGCCCGCAAGCCAGCGTGTAACTTCCGTTTCGTGCCGGATAGATTTTAAGGCGCTGCGCGGCATAATTTTCAAGAACAGATTGCCGCCGTCCGGCGCGCCGTTTTCTATCCGATAAATCGTAGCACCAGAGTAGCCCATCGAAACGTCCGTCAGCTGTCTGTTCTCTGTATAACTCCTAATGGCTTCTGGAAATAATTGCTTGTCTATTATACCCATAAAATCCCTCGCGATACGTGTTTGCGATATTATAGAACATTTTCGCCCGGGACGCAAAAAAAACGGCGTAAACCATAGTTTACGCCGTTTTTTTGCGCCAAGTTTTTTAGACACGGGCTATTGACAGAAATCATTTGCGTCTGTTAACATTGCATTGAATGAAAATTGGAAATATTTACCGCAACGCGTCAGAGCGATTGGTTAATATGACTTAATTATACGAAGAAGGGAGTGCTGTTATTGAGCATTAATGTTTTGGATTACGGTGTTGACAATACAGGCGCAACCGTTTGCACGGACGGAATTAACAAAGCCATATGTTCTTGTGCCGAACACGGCGGAGGCACCGTTACCATTCCTGCCGGTACATATTTAACTGGTTCTATTTTTCTTAAGAGTAACATAAATTTGCTGATTGATGCCGGTGCTGTTTTATCGTTTGTTCAGGACGAGGACGCTTTTCCGATTATTTCTTCCAGTTGGGAGGGGGCGGATAGAGATGTTCACGCGTCATGTATTTACGCCGACGGGCAGAAGAATGTTTCCGTCACCGGCCGCGGTACGGTTAACGGCAACGGGCAATACTGGTGGGCGCGGTTTCGTAGCAAGGAAATAAAAGCTCCCCGTCCGAAGCTTATCTGCTTTCAGAACTGCGAAAATGTTTTGATTGAGGGCGTGACTCTTACAAACTCGCCGAGCTGGACGATTCACCCGTTCTTGTGCAACAACGTTACGATAAGAAACGTGACGATAGTTAACCCGGCTGATTCGCCGAACACGGACGGCATCGATCCGGAATCATGCCAGAACGTACGCATCTCCGACTGTCATATCGACGTCGGCGACGACTGCCTTGTTATCAAATCCGGTACGGAGGACGCAGCTCGCAAAGTCCCGTGTGAAAACATCGCAATAACGAACTGCACGATGGTTCACGGCCACGGCGGTGTCGTAATCGGAAGCGAGATGAGCGGCGATGTGCGCAATGTCGTAATATCGAACTGCATCTTCGACGGAACCGACAGAGGCATACGGCTTAAGTCGCGCCGCGGACGCGGTGGCGTCGTTTCGGATATCCGCGTCAGCAATATTATTATGCGCAGCGTTATCTGTCCTTTTGTTATGAATCTGTACTATTTTTGCGGAGATAAGGGCAAAGACAAATATGTCTGGGATAAGGCGCCTTACCCCGTAACAAATGAGACACCGTTATTCAAAAGCGTTTCCTTCGACAATATAACGGCGAGAGACGTTACAGCTTGCGCGGGCTTTTTGTATGGCCTGGCTGAACAATACGTTGACGATGTTACGTTCTCGAACGTTTCGGTTTCTATGACGGACGAAGCGAAGCCTGATGTTCCGGCGATGATGTCCGGCATCGAGCCTATGGCAAAGCAAGGCTTCTTCCTCGGTAATTGTAGAAACATTACGTTTAGTAACGTCAGCGTAAAAGGCTGCGACGGGGATATTTTTCATATGGAAAGCTGTGAGAATATAAAATTCTAGAGGATAAAAGGGGAGGGTCGGCTTTTGAAAGCAGCTGCTAGGAATTTTTGGAATACGCGTTATTTACAGTTGATGATTTTACCCGGTCTTATTTACTTTATTATTTTTCATTACATACCGATGTACGGCGTACTTATGGCTTTTAAGGACTACAGAATCAATCTTGGCGTTTGGGGCAGCCCGTGGGCGGGCTTTAAATACTTTATAAAGTTTTTCAATACCCCTGACTGCTTTACTTTAATATCAAACACGATAATCCTTAATGTCTACAACCTTGTGTTTTATTTCCCGATACCGATCGTATTCGCGCTGCTTTTGAACGAGGTTCACCCCCTGTTTTATAAGAAGCTCATACAGACGGTCAGCTATTTGCCGCACTTTGTTTCGCTCCCCGCTGTTATCGGTATTATGGTTATGATGCTTTCTCCGACTGACGGTATTGTCAATCGGATACTAATATCATCCGGCTTGGAAAAAATATTTTTCATGGCCGAGCCCGGCTGGTTCAGGCCGCTCTACATCATAAGCGAGGTCTGGACGGGTATCGGCTGGGGCGCTATCATCTACATCGCTTCGCTCTCTAACGTCAACCCCGAGCTGTACGAGTCCGCTGCGCTTGACGGCGCTACGCGTGTCAAAATGGTATGGCATATTTCTCTGCCGTGTATTATGCCGACGGTTGTTATTATGTTTCTGTTGCAAGCCGGTAAGATTATGTCCGTCGGTACGGAGCGTGTACTGCTTATGCAAACGCCGTACAATATGGAGACCTCCGACGTTATATCGACTTACGTATACCGCATGGGCTTAGAGCAGGCACAGTACAGCCTTGCTACGGCAGTCGGAATGTTTAACTCCATCGTTAATATTCTCATATTGACGTTTGCTAACAAGATGGCTAAGAAGTTGACAGCCACGAGCTTATGGTAGGGGGGCGATTGCATGATTAAAGACAGAAGCTTATCATCAAAGGTTTTCGATGTTGTAATACATATTGTTATGGTTATTGTACTGTTAATGACGATGTATCCCGTGCTGTACGTGCTGGCGTCTTCGCTAAGCTCGGTCGGCGCGAACGATAGGGGAGCCGTTTCGATTTTTCCGGTCGAGTTCACGCTCGAAGCTTACAAAATGATATTCATGGGCGGTCAGGTTCCCGGTGCGTTTAAGAACTCCGTCGTGTATACGGTAGTGGGTACGGTTATCAATCTGTTTTTCACGGGGACGTACGCTTACGCGCTATCGCGTAAAAAGCTTCAGTTCAGGGGTTTCTACACGCTTATTGCGCTTATACCGATGTGGTTTTCGGGAGGGCTTATACCGTCGTTTATTCTTGTTTCGCGTTCGCTTAAGCTGTACAACACCATGTGGGCGCTTATTCTCCCGGGTTGCATCAGTATTACGAACATGATTATTCTTAGGACTTTCTTCCAGAATATTCCGGAGGAGCTTGAGGAGTCGGCGTATCTTGACGGCGCTAACGATATCGTTATTTTCTACAAAATTGTACTGCCGTTATCGAAGGCCGCCATCTACACAATCGGTTTGTACTACGCAGTCGCGCATTGGAACGGCTGGTTCTCGGCTATGATTTATCTTAAGGACTCGAATAAGATGCCGCTTCAGATTATTTTAAGAAACGTTGTACTGCTTTCGCGTAACCTGGAAGAACTGGCGCGTCAGGGCGACCGTTCAGATTCGCTCGGGTTTACGAACATACTCGCCGTCAAATACGCGACGCTTATCGTCTCTATCATACCGATGTTAGTCATCTATCCGTTTATTCAGAAACACTTTGTCAAAGGTGTTATGATCGGCTCGCTTAAGGGGTAATCAAAGCGAGAAGATCATCATTAATAAAAAAACTAAGGAGGTTATTTATGAAGAAAGGTATTGCTTTAGCTATGGCGTTGTGCATGACATTATCGGTTAACGCCAGCGTATTTACGTCGAGTGTGAAGGAAGTAAAGGCTTCCGCACCGGCAGGAAAGGATTATTCAAAGGAAATCAGAATCAAGTTTTATCAGAGAACCGATACGTCCCCGCCGGTTGAGCAACCGTTGTTCGATCAGGTCAGGAAGGAAAAGTTCAATCTGGTATACGATGTAACGAAGATCAACACAGCCGACTGGACTACGAAGATGAACCTTATGTTCGCTTCGGGCGAGCAGGTCGACTACCTCAGCGCCATGCGCCCGAACTGGGGCATGAACGACTGGTCTGACAACGGTTATCTCAGGGGCTTCACGAAGGACGAAATCAAGAAGCTCATGCCGAATGAGATAATGCTTTGGAACGACGAAAAGACGTTTGACTATGTTTACAGCCTTCTCGTAAGACCGGACGGCAAGCTGTATCATCTTCCCGGCGCGCGTTCATCCGCCGGTAATATGGCGTGGACGTACAGAGAAGATACGTTCAACAGCCTCGGTTTGAAAATGCCCAAGAATCCGGAAGAATTCCTTGCGGCGTTTGAGAAAATAAAAACATCTACAGGCAGAATCCCCTATATCTCTCAGAGCAGCGGCGGCGGTGCGCCGATATTCGCGTTCTCAGGTTTTCTGCTTATGTACGGACTGCCGGAGCTGCTTGCTTCTAACGATTATTACTACTACCAGCCTGTGACGAAGCAGTTCGTACCGTACGGCGCCGTCACTGACGAATACCGCGAGTTTGTTAAGTTCGTAAACAAGATGTACAAGAGCGGCTATACGTGGGAAGAGTTCGCCACGGCTACGGTCGATCAGGCCAACAAAATGAAAACTCAGGGCAACGGCTACATGCTTTGGGGTTATGTTGACCAGCTGACTTCTTACGATAACTTCTCCAAGCAAACCGACAAGGATGCAAAATGGACATGGTCCGACACATTCCCGACGGCCGATGCTAAGAAGGGTACTTTCGTAAAGCGTGACCCGTATCATCTGGCTGACCTGTTTGGCTTCGGCGCGACTATTAAGCCCGAGGCGTTAAGCCGTATTATGGATTACCTTAACTGGGCGCTGACAGAGGAAGGAATGATGTGGGGTTCCTTCGGTAAAGAAGGCGTTACGTACAAGATGGTTAACGGCAAACCGCAGTTCCTTGAAAGGTTTAAAACTCCGCTTACGGAAAAGGGCGACAGCTTAGATCTGTTCCAGATCGGCGCAACGCTTAACGGCTTCTTAAGAGTTCACCCGCTTATCAACGAGCTTTACAAGCCGAACCTGAAGCTGCTCGAGGATAAGGTTATCAAAAACAAGGACTACTCATATTTTATGACGCCGGTACTGAACATGAAGAACGACGAAATACCGGACATCAGCGAAATCGTAACCAACCTCGGCAAGACTCGTGATACGTACACCGCTAAGTTTATGCTTGGGCAGGGTATGGACCCGAGTAACGACGCAGATTGGAAAAAGTACATCGACGATATGAAGAAAATCGGCGTCGATAAGCTTTCAAAATCTCTTGTAACGATTTACGAGCGTTCGAACAAAAAATAAGTCAAAATGGTTCTAGTACACAAAGATGCGTGTCGCGATGGCATAAAAGCCGTTACGACGCGCTTTTTTCGTAGACTTAATGTCGTACAATTCGTACAGTTATTTTTTGCATTTTTATTGAAATTTTTCTTTAATGTGTTATAATAGTCCAAATTACATCGCAGAAAAAATTGCGATAGGATAGGGATGCTGAGTATGAAAATATCAAAAATGAGCAGTATTATTATGGTTATTACTGCGATATCGGCTGTGTTGTTGATTTTTTTTGCAGTAATGTCAACACTGGCGACGGTTAACCTTGTAAACCTTCAGGAGAAGCGGTACGACCTTGTAGCTCAGGTGAAAAGGATGCAAAGCTCGTTAGATTATCTGACTAGCGAAATCCGTACGTACGCTCAATTCGGAGAAAAGGAACATGGTGACAACTATACTAATGAGCTTGCAACGGACAATGTCGGGAAGGCTATGTCCGAGCTTAAGACGCTGGGTTTGCAGCCGTCCGAGGATGATATTCTTGCCAGAATTTTAAAGGAACACGACAAGCTTATTCCGCTAGAAAACACCGCCGTAACACTGATTGGCCAAAGAAAGCTTGAAGACGCTCAAATCGTACTCTTCAGCGTAAGCTACACGGACGGAAAAAAAATCATTTCGGAGTTGCTTACTAAGTTCCAAAACGATATCGAACTGAGAACGCATAATGACGTACTTCGTATTCAGGATCTTAACTATTTTTATAACACCGGAACAATAATCGTCGTAGCGGTTACGATCTCACTGCTTGTTTTCATATCGGTATTTTTAAAACGCGGTGTTGTCAAGCCTCTTAAGCAAATCAACGAAGCAATGAACAAGCTCGCAGACGGTGAGTTGGGCGTAAAACTAAATTTTAAGGCAAACAACTCCGAAATGGGTCAGCTCGTTAAAGCGTATGAGAATGTAGTCACAAGCATAACGCTGATGACGAACGGCTTTAACCGTATAAAGCACAATATTAAAATAGGAAATGTAACGGATCGCGGCCGTACGAATGTCGTCAAGGGCTGCTTTAACGAGATTGTTATGGGGGTTAACGCCATTGTTGACTCGCTTCTTAACTACATAGATCAAATACCGCTGCCAGTTATTTTGGTCGACAAGCAATTTAACCTAACATATATGAATAAGACCGCGCTTGGCATCGCGGGCAAAACCCATGATCAGATAATGGGTACGAAGTGCAGTTCGTATTTTAATACCGACCAATGCGGTACGTCCCAATGTGCGCTTGATATGTGTATGAAGACCGGTAAAGTATGCAAGAACTCTACAGTGGCTCATTTGCCCGGTGCGAATTTGGAAATCGATTACAGCGGTATGCCGATATTTGACGAAAAAGGTGAAGTAGTTGGTGCGCTGGAATTCGTTATCGATCAGACGCAGGTTAATAAAATCACAAAACGCATTTCGGCCAGAGAAAAGTATCAGTATAACGAAGTCAAGAAAATAACCGTAGAGCTTGACAAGATGTCGAAGGGTATTCTTGACATAAGCTATAAGCCTGAGCAGCCGGACGAAAATACGGACGATGTCTACAAAAACTTTGACGAGATAAGCAAGAGCCTTGAACTCAGCACGGACACAATAAAGAGCTATATCGAAGAAATCGACCTCATACTCAGCAAAATGTCCGACAAGGATTTGACAGTCAAAATAACTAAGGAATATCTTGGCGATTTCCAAGCTATTAAGAAATCCATAAAAACAATAATCGAAACGTTTAAAGTTGTGTTCTCCGAGATACAAGCGGCTGCCGGAGAGGTTGATAATGTTTCCGAACAAGCGGCCGTGTCCAGTAACGAGCTGGCTAACGGAGCTACTACACAGTCGACAGTAGTGGCTGAGATTAACTCAACGATGACTAACGTCGTTACCCAAACCAAGCGTAACGCCGAAAACGCAAACAAGGCTAAAGAACTGTCCTACGCGGCTAAAAACGATGCCGAAGTCGGTAATAAGCAGATAGCCAAGATGGTAGACGCAATGGCGGCCATTAAGTCGGCTTCAAACGATATCGCTAAGATAATCAAGGTAATAGACGATATCGCGTTCCAGACTAATATTTTGGCGCTTAACGCGGCTGTAGAAGCAGCACGAGCCGGGCAGCACGGCAAGGGCTTTGCCGTAGTAGCAGAGGAAGTCAGAAACCTCGCCGGAAGAAGCGCAAACGCCGCTAAGGAAACAGGCGTGATGATTGACAACTCGCTCGCAAAGGTTGACGAGGGCGTTGACATAGCCGCCGCGACTAAGGAAGCGCTGGGCAAGATAGTAGACGATGTATTGGTTACGATGAACCTGGTAAGCGAGATAGCGGACGCTTCGGTTCAGCAGTCGTCAGCGCTTACCGAAATCGAGGAAGGCATGGGTCAGGTGTCGCTGGTTACTATGTCCAATACGGCGACAGCAGAGGAAAGCGCCGCTACCAGCACCGAGATGTCAGCACAGGCGCAGCGGCTTAAGAGTATGGTTAATCAGTTCAGGCTTAAATAAATGTAAAATGGGGCTATTACAAACTCAATATATGAGTTCTGTAATAGCCCCTTGTTTATGCGGAGAAACACTATGGGTTTACTGCTTGGATGGCAGCTTGGCGTTGCCGTCAAGCCCTGTGTCGGCGTCGAAGTCTAATGTGATATTGTTCAGCTTCGAAAGTAAAATGGCAGCGGTGTCTGGTGTTAACGACGCGCATGGACGGTAGTTGCCGTTACGAAGATAGCGGTGTATACCGGCGAGTAATGCACGCTGTGCGGGGTCGTCGCCGGAGAGGTTAAGCGTACAGACTACAACACGCCCGCGTCCGATAGAAAATTCAAACAGAGCCGCTTGCTTGAAAATAATCTTGTATGAGCTGACGACTTCGATGATTGGGTCGAACGGAAGCGGCATGTCGTCGTCGAAAACGACAGCGGAGGCGTCATGCATCAGCGGGTAGAACTGTAGATCGCACCATCCGTCGTGAGGGAAGCCGCGAAGTATCGGGTGGTCGTACACGACTGTCGCGGTGTTGCCGACGGTACGCCCTGCCATCATTTTTCTGAATGAAAGCGGAAGCGCGGCGAACGGGCTTGAACCCAGCACGAGGGTGTTTTGTCCTTCGTTTATTTGCAAGACGTCGGCTTCGGTTAGGCTGTCGCGGACGACTACGTCGCCACGGACGGTTGCGTCACCGGGTGATGTATCGGTTTTTGGGAATACCCAGAAGTCGTAACGGTTTTCGAGGTGGAGACTGTTGGCCGATAGAGTGACGCGTAGCACACAGTGCAGAGGGCGCTCAACCTCCGGGGCTGTGAAGTCTACCTGACCGATACGCATGTTACCGGACGCAAGGACACTAGCCGGAAGCTGACCGTTGGCGTATACGCGGCCGTCTGATTCAAGCCGCCATGCCAGAACTCCGTCCGTCACAGCGCCGCCCGAGTAAATCGAGACGAACGCGTTAAGCTGTACCCGTTCGCCGCATGTAATATTACGGCGGCAGCCCGCGTCCAGCATGACGATGTTTTCGCCGTTGTAACGAAGAATATCCTCGCGTGATTCGCCGGGCTTGTATTCGTGAAATTCATTCAAAATACCGGTGCTGTAGCCTGTGCGGTGCCAGTGGCAGTCGATAGAACCAAGATAGTCGTAGCCCGCGACCGGTCTGCACATGCGCAGCCGCTCGACGTACAGCTTTCGCATAGCCGCTGCCCATAGGCAGGCGTTTCTGTAATAAAGCGGAGCGTTATGCAACAGCCCGGCCGCACGGAGGTTCTCCCGCGCGCCCGCGAACAAAGTCGTACCGATGCGCGTTCCTTCGTAACGCTTTTCCAAGTCTAGATCAATATAACTGTCTATAATACCGACTTCGTGGCTTACATACGGCTTTTTATAGAAGGCCGCAAGCGGTTCGATTTCCTGCCATGTGCTTTCCAGTGCGTCTATACCAATATGTTTTTGCGGTTGCAGTACGTCTGAAAAAGCCTGTAAACGTTTCAGCTTAACCGGGTCATGCGGGAACGGCTCTTTGCAGACGGGCGCGTCGGTCTCGTGCATATGCCAGTCGACAAGCGCGAGCGCCTCCATTGGGCTGAATAATGCGTCGGGCGCGAGCATATGGCAGTGCGAAGCCATCGCTTCGACCGTGTCCATCATACTCTCAGTAAGCGGCTCCTCGTTACCGCAGCAATACAGAATAACTGACGGATGAACGCGGCATTTACGCAGTATATTAAGCCATGCTTGTTTATTGAAACCGTTTGCGGCTTCGACCTGCACCAGCATACCCAGCTCGTCACAGGCTTCCAAGTACAGCTCGCACGGAGTAGTCGT
>CAZJLW010000007.1:18497-20023 GCA_964546895.1 uncultured Eubacteriales bacterium
TGTCCGACCACGGCCTAAGTCCCTGCACTTCGGTCGAAAAACGTAGCGTCGGGGCAGCTCCGGTATAAGTGCCGGACGCTGCTATACTCCCGTCGGCGTCTGTTATTGTCCATTCCAATGTAAGCTGTTCGTCGTCACTATCCGAAGTTTCGGCGGTGAAGCTCAGAACGGCGGTTCCGTTTTCGGTATGTAACTCGCTGGGATAAACGAACAAGTCATTAAGCGAGACAGTATTGGCGACGTTCAATACGACATCGCCGTAAATCCCGCCGCTGTACCCCTTGTAACCACGGGTTATGCAGCTCATTACGTTCTGCCGTAAGTTGCTGACAGCCAATATTATTTCGTTGTCTCGTCCAAACTCGATATAGTCTTGAATAGCAACGGCGAAGCCCGTCATATGGTCTTCATGACTGCCGACACACCGGCCGTTAACATATACTCGCACGTCCATTGTCGCGCCGCCGATGTTAAGCGTTATTACGCTGTTTTTTAAGCTATCATCTATAAACACCTGACGCTTGTACCAGCCGGTGCCAAGCAGAAACGGCGTGGAAGTGTCGACAGGTTTTCCCGAGCCAAGCGGGAACTCGATCTGCCGAAACTGCGGATTAAACCTTACGTCACGCGACCAAACCGGCGTGCGCTTAAGCCTGTCGAGATTGTCGTCCCAGTATCCGGGTACGCGCATATGGCATTGAAAATCCGCTGGTTTTGGCGTGTCCGTGCCTTTGGTGTATGCAAACGCCCAGCTTCCGTTTAAAGCAATCGTATTTTTATGCATGTATGAGAACCTCATGGCCGGTTCTGGCCGATTCGTAAATGGCGTCCAGTATTACCATGATGTCTACGCCGTCGGCAGCCGGGGAAATGCACTCGGCTTCGCCTGTCAGGCAAGATACGAAGTGGTCGATTTCGTTTGCGAAAAGATTTTCAAAGCTCAGTGCCGTAGGCATAGCCAGATTGACGTTAGCCATGTAGTTGTTGAGGTTCGTATAAATTTCGATGTCGGGAGATATTTGCGCACCGGCTTTTGTTCCGAACAGCTCGATGTTCCCGCGGTCACTTTTAATATTAAGGCTGAACGCCGCTTCGAGCGACAGGACTGCCCCGTTGTCAAAGCGAATAAGCGCCGACGTGAAATCCTCGACGTCGCAAATGTCGTTGTCCGACTTCGACACGCTCGTGTAGCCGGGCTTGCCCTTAACGCCCGGACGGTTGAAAAGCTTCTGATACGTAACGCCGTAAACGGATACGGGCTTCGGGTTGCCCATCAAGTACCTGACCAAATCCGTCACATGCACGCCCAAATCGATAAGCGGGCCGCCGCCGGAGCGGGACTTGTCGCCGAACCATCCGCCGGGGTTTCCGTTACGGCGCAGGTACGTTGCCTTCGCGTAATAAATATCGCCGAAAAAGCCGTCGTTTACGTAATCCTTCAAAATCGCACAGTCGTTGCCGAAGCGCCGGACGAAGCCTATCATGAGCAGCTTATTATTTTTCTCGGCGGCGGCTTTCATGTCGCG
>CAZJLW010000007.1:20123-37659 GCA_964546895.1 uncultured Eubacteriales bacterium
CGTAGCCTTTCAGATGTTGGTTCGATATGTTGCCCGTCCCGATAATGCCTATCTTTTTTCGTTCGCTCATTTCGCGCTCTCCTTTATGATGTTTTTCAGGAACCCTACTGCCAGCTGAATGTCAGCCTCCGGCTTGTCGCCGACCTCGCGTTCGATTGTTAAGAAACCCTTGTAGCCGACGTCGTCGAGCGCTTTCAAGTAAGCGGGGAAGTCAACGTCGCCCTGCCCAAGCGGCAGCTCGATAAACGACTTGGCCGATTTTATCTCTTCCTCTATAATGCCGTAGACGATCTCCGGGTCTTTGTCGGCAAGCTTGCGGCCGTCCTTCGCATGGGTGTGTACTATGTAGTCTTTAAGTGTGTAAACGGCCTGCACGGGATCGTCGCCCGTTACCATGACGAGGTTCGCCGGGTCGAAATTTACCGCGACGCCCTTCGAGCCAAGTGTGTCAAGAAACTCCTTCAGAACAATCGCCGGTTCGGGGCCGGTCTCGATTGCGAAATGCGCGCCGAGTTCGTCGGCGTAGCGGCTTAGAGTGTGGCACGCCTCCTGCATAATTTTGTAGCGCTCGTGATTTTTGTCGCGCGGTACTACTCCGATATGCGTCGTTACGATGTCCGTACCCAGCTCGCGCGCCATTTCGAGTATGCGCTTGGACTGCTCGATAAGCTCGGGGTTTTTATCCTTGCTTCCGAAGCCGTGACCGAGGTCGCCGCATACCGCCGAAATTTTCAAGCCGTGCGTCTGTACCATGTCCAGAAATTCCTTGCGTTTTGCGCCTGTTAACTGCTGCGGGGACAGCTCGCCCTTACGCGCGTAGATTTGAATGCCCTCAGCGTCAAGCGCCTTCGCCTTAGCAATGGCCGTTTTCGTTTCCATTTTCAAACTCTCGAGCATTATGCCGATCGGGAAGTTATGCATAGAATCATCTCCTGAATAATATTTTGGTTATGAATATAATACCAAAAATTTCAACTGGCATATATATTTTTCATAATAATATTTGCCAACACAAAGTCTGTATCAGCATCTAATAAAGCGAATAGAGGCCGTTGGCTTTTGAAAAAGTCCATGATATAATTTCTTAGCAGATGGATTAACGGGAAGCCGTATCTATTTTTTCATCTTAGTAAGGAGCGGATCTTTTGGACATATCAAAAAGGCTGGAAGCGGTAATAAGCTTCGTAAAATCGGAGACGCTGGCCGACATCGGTACGGATCACGGATATGTGCCGATCGGTGCGTATTTGGGTGGGAGGATAAAAAGGGGTATAGCCTGTGATGTTAACGCGGGGCCACTGGAAAAGGCGAAGCGTCATATCGCAGCGTACAATCTTTCGCATGTTATAGAAACACGGCTGTCGGACGGGTTTTTGGCTGTATCGGCGGGGGAAGTGGACTGCGCGGTCATCGCCGGTATGGGCGGCATGTTAATGATTGATATAATAAAAAGCGGCGGACATGCCGTGAGCGGGTTGAAGCGGCTGGTTTTGCAGCCGCAACTGGATGTGCCGGCCGTGCGTAAATTTGTACGCGAGGTAGGTTTTTCCATAACCGACGAACTGATGGTTTACGAGGATAATATTTATTACAACATAATATGCTGCGAAAGGGTCGGCAGCGGGACGAAAATCTCCGATGACGCAGACTGCTACACAGAAGCCGACTTACAGTTCGGTAAAATATTAATAAATAAACGCGACAAGACATTAATAGATTATATAAATGCCGAAATAGGCAAGCTTACAAAAATAAAAATCGAGCTGACCAATGCAAGCGGAAGCGCAGCAGCTACTGACCGATTAAATGAAATCGAAGAACACGAACGAATATGCAAGGAGGTATTACAATGTCTGAATGCCTGAAAGAAATAATAGCAGCGATGGAGCGCCTTGCGCCGGAGAATACAGCGCAGGCTTGGGATAACGTCGGGCTGCTCGTCGGGGAGCGTGAGCGGCGTGACATAAAAACCATACTCGTAGCGCTTGACGTAACGGACGCGGTTATAACGGAAGCGATAGGCTTAAATGCTGACCTGATAATAGCGCATCACCCGCTGATTTTTAAACCCGTGAAGTGTATAACGGACGACACTGCGCTTGGTCGGCGAATCATAAATCTAATATATAACAACATCGCCGTATATGCGGCGCATACGAACCTTGACCTTGCGGACGGCGGGACGAACGATATTTTGTTTGAGCTGCTCGGCTTAACGGAGAAGGGGCGGCTGGAGCTTGGGCTGTCCGGGCGGTTGAGCGAGGGCGTGACACTATCAGCACTGACACGCTACGTCAAGGAGCGGCTCGGCGTAAGCCAAATCAAATACTCCGGCGACCCGGACGCCGTAATTACACGCGTCGGGATATGCGGCGGTTCCGGTTCAGGCTTGGATTATTTCGCAGAAGCCGTAAGCGCGGGCTGCGAAGCGTACATCACAGGCGACATAAAATTCCATGACGCGCAAGCCGCGCTGGATATGGGGCTGTGTTTAATCGATGTATCGCATTATGACAGCGAGGTATTTGTTGTGAAGCGGCTGGCTGAGTATTTAGGCGGGGTGTTCCCAAATATAAAGGTAACAGTATCCGGTGTTGACGGACAGGTGTTCGCGCCGATTTAAGGGGTAGGGTGGATGACGAGGAAGAACGGTATTTTAGCAGGAGTTTTTTTCGGCGGCTTGGCTTTCACGGGCGCGAATATTTTTCTCAGCAGGAAATGGCTCAGAATAAAACACGAAACAGCTGAATTTAGGGGCTTGCCCGAGAACCTGGACGGGCTTAGGATTTTGCACATTTCTGATTTGCACTCGCATTCGGAGAGTGTTTTACAGCATGATATATGGAGTAGCCTTGTACGGGAGCGTACTGAGTTTGATATAGTTGTAATAACAGGCGACCTTATGCTCGACAACGTAAAGCAGCTAAAACCGCACCTGAAATATTTTAAGCTGCTGGCAAGCGCAATGCCTGTGCTGTATGTAGACGGCAACCACGAGGTGTTTTTCTACGACGAGATTAAGGCGCTGCTTCAAAGTGTCGGGGTGATTGTTCTCGATAATGAGAGCAGGCGCGTTAAAGTGGAGAATTTCGGTGATGTTAATATTATCGGGCTGCGTGATTATTATTACCTGAAGCTGAAACGGTTCGCCGGGATTAAGCAGCTGTTCGAAAGCAACTCAGGCGCATTCAACATCATATTATCCCACCAGCCGCAGATTTTTGATAAGATTAAGCCGTTTGACTTAGGCTTGGTATTGGCGGGACACACTCACGGCGGGCAAGTACGGCTGCCGTTCTGCCCGACGCTGTTCGCCCCGGGGCAGGGGACGCTGCCGAAGTACGGCGACGGCTGGTACGCCTCGGGTAACAATATAATGTATATTTCTCGCGGCGTCGGGACGACGGTTTTTCCTGTGAGATTCTTTAATCGTCCGGAAATTGCTGTTATTACGCTGAAAGCTATTGACGCAATTGCGCCGGGGCGTTACAATATGCCCGAGTAAGCTGAACGGTCGCGTACATGAAAATGTATGAGGAAAGTCCGGGCTCCGCAGGGCAAAGTGCCGGATAACGTCCGGTGGAGGCGACTCTAAGGAAAGTGCAACAGAAATAAACCGCCCGAGGCGATTCGTTTCGGGTAAGGGTGGAAAGGTGAGGTAAGAGCTCACCGCTTTCCCGGTGACGGGGAAGGCTCTGTAAACCCCACTTGGTGCAAGGTAAAATAAGCGCAAGGTACGGCCCGTACCGCTTTTGGTTAAACCGCATGAACATGCCGGTGACGGTATGTCAAGATAGATGACCGTTCTCGACAGAACTCGGCTTACAGGCTTGCTCACTCGGGGCTGTGGTAAAACATGATTGTGTTTTATCGCAGCCCCTTTTTATGGAGTTTATTACCTGTGTACAAACCTCGGGAGCTAAGCTATAATAAGGCGAATAATATTTGTAGGGGGTTTCAATGAAGACTATAAAACAGATTCAGATTTTACAGGAAAGCGTTGACAATATCACCTGCAATATGTGCGGGGAAGGCATTAAGAAAAACAAGTTCGGAATGTTCGACGAGCATCTGTCGATAGAAAAGAGCTGGGGGTACGGCTCCGTCTTCGACGGCGAAACACATTCGATAGATTTGTGCGAAAAATGTTATATAAGCTTTATTAACACGCTAAAGCT
This sequence comes from uncultured Eubacteriales bacterium, assembly GCA_964546895.1. GTDB lineage: Bacteria > Bacillota > Clostridia > Lachnospirales > CAZJLW01 > CAZJLW01. The sequence goes on from CAZJLW010000007.1 coordinate 24,302, forward strand.
GCCATATAAAAATCCCTTGTAAGCCATGAGCCTACAAGGGATTTTTTGCGTTGATAACGAGTTTACTCAGCATTAAGTTGTGCAATGTTTATGATAACCTTTACGGCTTTTTCCATTGAGCCGACGGGTATGTATTCGTACGGGCCGTGATAGTTGTGACCGCCCGTAAAAATATTGGGGCAGGGCAACCCCATGAACGAGAGCCGTGCGCCGTCCGTGCCGCCGCGTATAGGGATAAGAAGCGGCTCGATGCCTTCATTCTGCATGGCGGTCTGAGCAAGCTCGACGACTTCCATGTTGCCGCGGAGTTTTTCGACCATGTTGTAGTATTGGTCGAACAGATTCAGCTTTATCCGTCCGTCGTAAATACCGTTTAGCTTGTCGACTACGGTTTTGACGTACTCCTTGCGCTTGTTAAAGCTGTTCATGTCGTGGTCGCGAATGATGTATTCGACGTGCGCATTCTCGACGCTGCCTGATATCATCGTCAGGTGGTAGAAGCCCTCGCGCTTTTCGGTTGTAGCCGGTGTTTCGTTGTCGGGAAACTCAGCCGTAAGCTGAGACGCTATGAGCAGCGCGTTTACCATGATACCCTTCGCGCGTCCGGGGTGTACGCTTTTGCCGATGATGTCGATTTTGGCGCGGGCGGCGTTGAAGTTCTCCATTTCAAGCTCGCCAAGCTCGCCGCCGTCTATCGTATAGGCGAAGTCACAGCCGAAGCCCTCGACGTCGAATTCCTTCACGCCGTTGCCGACTTCCTCGTCGGGCGTGAACGCGATGCGGATTTTGCCGTGCTTTATTTCTGGGTGGGCGATAAGGTATTCCATCGCCGTCAGTATTTCGGCCACACCGGCCTTGTCGTCTGCGCCGAGGAGTGTCGTACCGTCGGCCGATATTATCGTCTGGCCGACGTATCTGCTCATGTGCGGAAACTCTTTGGGCGAAAGCACGATGTTGTTTTTCAGTACGATATCGCCGCCGTCGTAGTTTTCCGTGACGCGCGGCGTTACGTTTGTGCCGGAGCAGTCAGGGCTGGTGTCCATGTGCGCGATGAAGCCGATGGTTTTTACAGGCTTATCCGTGTTGGCCGGAAGCGTAGCCGTCACGTAGCAGTCCGATTGAACATCGCTCAGACCAATCGCGCGGCATTCATCAGCCAGCGCCGCCGCAAAGGCGAGCTGCTTCTGTGTGGAGGGGTATTCCTCGACGTCATGCGCGGACTGCGTATCGTAGGTTACATATTTTAAAAAACGGTTTACAAGCGATTGCATAAATATTCTCCTCTGTTACAGCTTTTTTGATATCGTGTGCATTTTTGCGGACGGCTTTGTCCCTTTGAATAAATCGTTAATGTCGGAACTCATTCTGACAAGGCACGATTCGCAGTAGCGACCGCTCGAAATGTGCTTGCCGCATGACTCACACGCTATCTCGCTGCGAAGCCCGGATGATACTTGTAGGCGGCCTTCCTTTATATATGAGAGTATACGTTTTGGTGGAACCTTTAATTCATCAGCGATTTCGGCAAGGAGCGCCAACGGATGCTCTTCGATGTATTTTTTTATTGACTGGAAAACATCTTCTTCCTTCTTTTCGCAAGCCGGGCATACCGGCGATGTCAAATAAGTGAAAACCTTACCGCATCTGGGGCAATTTCTGACATCCATACTGATTCCTCCTTATAATCCAACCCGTTTTTTTACCTTTCTGAGCGTTCTGTCGGCGAGGGCGGCGGCTCTGGCTGCGTTCTCGGACATTACACCGTCAATGTAAGCCTTATCCTTACTAAGCTCGTAAAACTTATCCTGTACAGGCTTTAATAAATCCGCGACGGCTTCGCCTACCGCCGCCTTGAACGTACCGTAGCCTTTTCCGGCGAAAAGCTGCTCGGCTGCGGCGATCGTCGTGCCTGTCGATGCGGCGTATATTTCGAGCAGGTTGCTTATGCCGGGCTTGCTTTCGGCATGGCGTATTTCGTTTTCGCTGTCGGTTACGGCTTTCTTGAATTTGCTGATAATAACATCGCGGCTGTCCAGCAGGAAAACTACGTTGTTAAGGTTCTCGGACTCGGACTTAGACATTTTTTTGTCCGGCTCCTGCAAGCTCTTGACGCGCGCGCCGATTTCGCCGTAGTAACCCTCCGGGATTTTGAACGTATCGCCGTAAATGTTGTTAAAACGCATGGCGATGTCGCGGCAAATCTCAAGGTGCTGCTTCTGGTCGTCGCCTATCGGTACGAGATCCGCCTGATACAACAGCACATCGGCGGCCATAAGCACGGGGTACGTGAACAGCCCGGCGTTTATATTTTCCGCATGTTGTTGCGATTTATCCTTAAACTGCGTCATACGACTCAGCTCGCCCATGTATGTGTAACAGTTCAGTATCCACGACAGCTCGACGTGAGCCGGAACGTGCGACTGACAGAAAATAATGTTCTGTTGCGGGTCTAGTCCCAGCGCGATGTAAAGGATAAACAAATCCCGTGTCTTTTTCCTAAGCTCAGCCGGAACGTTTCTGACGGTGAGCGAGTGCAGGTCCGCGACGAAAAACAGACAGTTGTATTCGTGTTGCAGTTTTACCCAGTTGCGGTGCGCGCCGAGGTAGTTGCCGAGCGACGGATAACCCGTAGGCTGCATTCCGCTTAAAATAGTTTTTTTGATATCTGACATAGAATCCTCCGATTATGGGTTGTTAATTTAAGTGCCGAACATATACATCCGGCGTTTTGAGTATGCCGGTCTTTTTTAGATTATATTCGTACGCCCAAGCGTCACCCGTGCTGCGCCAAGCCTGTGGGCCGTGCCATACCACGGCGTTGTCGAAGTTATGGACTGCGCCGAAGGAGTTAACGCGGTTACCGAACAGCGTAAGCGTAAGCGCGGACTTACCGGTTGGGACGTTAGCGACTATGCATTCGTACGGGGCGTAGGCTATACGGCCGACGCGGTTGTCGTTCAGTGAAACTCCTACCAGCGCGCCGCGGTATTGCGGAACGCGTACGGTTATTTCGATGGGGCGACTCGTGACTATCGGTATGTGATAGTTGATGTTGCCGCCGTAGAACGGAAGTCCCTGCGATGTAATATCGCCGAAGCCCAGCGTTCTGACGGGAGCAGTAATTATTTTTTCGCGGCCGCGTATCGTAACGCCGAAGTCGCCGAGTATATAACACCACTCGATATTAGCGCGCTCGCCAAACGGAAGCGTAAGCTCCAGCGTATTAACGCCCGCTTTTATCGACGGCAGCTTTATTGTTTTTATGTCCTCGTCCGTAAAATATCCACAGACGTCGTTAGCGACGGGCTGTCCGTTAAACACTACAGTAATGCTTTCGGCGTCTTCGAGTGCCAGCATCGCGCCGTCTACAGCGAGTTCGCTTGTGAACTCGAATCTGAGCGAGACGGTATGAGGTGTTGCAGTATTCTTTATTACCCACGGCTGAGCTACGCTTGTGTCGCGTTTCGCGTAGTTCAGGAGACGGCGGATATGATTGTCCGCGCGTAGCAACTCGTCCACAGGATAGTATTCGCCGCCGTCCAGTGAATATTCGGCGCAGTCAAGCATCAGCACATTCTGCTCGTCAAGTGTTACGGGTACTACGTAGTCTATGTTCAGTACGGTTTTTTCCGCCGCAGACGGCTGCGCCGGGTTTGCGGTGCTTTCGGCACGTCCGGGCGATAAAAACAGCAGCAGGCTGTCGTGAGCGTATATTGTCGTTTGTATTACTGTCTTGCCGTTGTGATACAACACCGCGTGCATCGGTGTAACAGCACCCGTCATCGTATCGTACAGCGTAGGCTTCCAGTCGCCGTTTAGCGATATAGTAATGTTCTCAGCCGGTATTACATCGGGATTAACAGGGTTCGTATTGTGGCAGATGAACAGCCACTTGCTCCCGTTGTCCTCGCGCAGCTGATACATGAGGTTACTCTTGCGAATACCGCGCTCGTCCTGAATCTCAACGTCGCGATACTCAGCCAACGCGTTCATGAGCGGCTGCTTGCCGAACACGACATGCTGCGAGCCGTTGCACAACGCGGATGTATCGGCGGGTTCGGCGTCGATAAGCGTCGGCGCTTCGCCGAGAATAATAACGTTGCCGCCGTTCTTTATAAAAGCGCACAGCGCATCGTACGTTGTTTTACGCAGCGTTTCGCAAGCCGGAACGATAACAGTGTCGTACGTCATCTCGCCAACAGTAAAGCCGTTCACAGTTTTAACAGTCTGCGTCGGCAAAAGCGACTCGGCGATATAATCAAAGTCAACTAAGCCCGACACGAGCCAGCTCGCGAGATTGTGGAACTTCACATCAAGCTCGGCGCGTATGTCGCTCGTTTGCTCGTCGGGGCCGTAGTGCAGCCAGTAGCTTTCGATCGGGTGGACGACACCGATGCGTACGGACGGTTTGCCGCGCGTAAGGGCGGTGTTCAGCCGTGCGAAATGATCCTCTACATATGAATATTCCTTATACCAAGGAGACTGATAGTTAATCGAAGCCGGGTAATCGCGCTTCGCCTCTCCCTTCATCGAAACCCACGTCAGATGATGTACGCGAACCGTTACGCCAAGCGCGGCTTGCCAATCGCCTTGGAGCTTGTGTCCTCTAAAATCGTAGTCCCAGTTCGTAACTCCGTAAAGCTCGGACATGACGCCTTCCTTGCCGTACTGACGCGTCGCGGACTGCGCTTGCTTAGCTGTTGTGAACTCGTGGCGATCGCACAGCATATCAATGCCCGGCAGACCGAACGAGCGGTATGCGCGCATTGCGTCGCCGATGTACGTAGTCTGGCTGTGCAGCGTTTCCTCGGCCATCATATGACCGGTGGCGAGTATGCCGTTGCGGTCGCACCACTCGCCTACGTTGTCGGCGAAAGCCGCCGTGAACCGTTCGGCTACATGGTCGTGATAATGATGACGCGCGGCGGAAAGCTTGCCGTCCGGCAGCTCCCAAAGAAGCTCCGGCAGCGCCGCGACTATATCGGAGTTGTAAGTGTTTTTATATGTATCGGGCAGGTCGTCCGTCCAAGGCAGCACGACATCCGTTTCCTGGGCGGCGAAGCCGAGCGTACGCTTCGTGGCGAACTGCGGCTCGTCCGTAAATATAGCGGGTACTGTCTCGCCGAAGTCTTTACCGACTGCATTCTTGTAAGCCTCGTGCGTGACGCGTATGAACTCGTCGACGCTTTTTTTATCCAGCGTGTTCAAATAGTTTTCGTTATTAAACCACGGGCTTTTACCTTGTATTTCGACGTAGGCGTACCATTTTACGCCCTTAGCAGGTGCGTCGGCGGGTATCTGCTCGTATGACTTAAGCGTTCCGTCCGGCGACAATACGATATCGAAAGCGGTTAAGAGTTTCCCGTTCTCCGTGCGTCCGGTTCCCCGTGCTGTTGTGTTTACGTAAGGCTTGTCCGTGTCGTACGGCTTCGTCGTGAGCAACAGATGTCGCTGGCTGTACTGCTGATCTTTCGTAACGATACCGCCCGCCGCGCCTGACGGCCAGCGATCCTCGTCGTAGAGCCACGCCAACATATTTTCCTTCTTGGCCTTTTCCACGCAAGCGGATACGAGACTGAAAAACTCGTCGCTCAAATAATCCGTCGCCATGCCCGTGCGCGAATGCATGTGAAACCCGCCGAGACCCATTTCCTTCATGTAATCGATCTGCCGTTCTAGCAGTTCCTTAGTGAGCTTGCAGTTCCACGCCCAGAAAGGCGTGCCGCGATATTCCGCGGTAGGGTTTAAAAACAGTTCGTGCGAAAGCTTGTCAGTTGCGTTCTTCTTGTACAACATTCATACTACCTCCCACTTGTCTTTAATAAGCCTCTATATCTACAATAACCGCATCGTAATCTTTTTTTAGCAGCATTTCGCATATGCGGTTAAACTTTTTTGTGTTATCACTTACATAAAATGTATGTGAAGGCGTATTTTGCGGCGCGCGCAACATGTTGCGCTCTGTCAGGTACGCCTTCATTTTTTGAGCCGTGACCTCGGCAGGGTTAATTATTTCGACGTCGCCGACGGCGCTTTTCAGGCACGGGTATAGCAGCGGGTAGTGCGTGCATCCCAGCAACAACGCGTCGATGCCCTTGTCCAGCAGCTCCTGCAAATATACCTCGACCGTTATTTTGGCAACGATGTTCTCCGTCCAACTTTCTTCGGCGAGCGGCACGAACAGCGGACACGCCTTTGAATACACGCGTATGCCCGGACGCGCTTTTTTGAGCAGCGTCTCGTAAAGGCCGCTGCGGATGGTCGCTTCGGTTGCGATTACGCCGACGGCTTCGTTTTTTCGGGCTTGAAGGCAAGCCGTCACGCCGGAGCTTATTACCTCGACGAAGTGTATGTCGAACGCCTGCGAAAGCTCGTCGAAGCAGTTCGAGCTTATCGTATTACACGCGATTATTATGGCCTTGACGTCCTTCGTCAGCAGGAAGTTAACGATCTGCTTGCTGAACTTCGTTACGATTTCCTTAGATTTCGAGCCGTACGGCACCCTCGCCGTATCGCCGAAATATATTATTTCCTCGTCCGGCAAAGCTTTGACGACCTCGCTCACGACGGTAAGCCCGCCGATGCCGGAGTCAAAAATACCGATAGGTCTGTTGTCCATAGATTTGCCCCCAAAACACGGTTACACGGTTGTTAATATGCGGTTTCATTTCAAGCATTAACTAAGCCCAGCTGAATAAGCTTGTCGATCAGATCCGGCAGGGCAAGACCGGACTGCTCCCACATCATCGGGTACATACTTATCGATGTGAAGCCCGGCATCGTATTTATTTCATTAAAAATAACGTTGTTAGTTTCGTTTTCCAGAAAGAAATCGACGCGCGACAAGCCTCTGCCGTCGATGGCGTTGAATATTTTTACGGCATAAGCGCGTATCTGCTCAGAGATTTCCTCGGGGATGTCGGCCGGGACGATCGTTTTTGATTCGCGGCTGTTGTATTTGGCGTCGAAATCGTAAAATTGCGCGCCGGTTATAATCTCGCCGACGACAGACGCGGCTGTGTCGTCACCGCCACCCAACACTGCACATTCCAACTCGCGCCCGTTTATTGCGCGTTCGACCACGATAGTGTCGTCGTACAAAGCAGCCTGTACGAGCGCGGCTTCGACTTCCTTTTTGTTCGCGGCTTTTGAAATGCCGATGGACGAACCGCCCGACGATGGTTTAATAAAAACGGGATAGCCAAGTGAGTAGCGGATTTTTTTGGTTACGCGATCTATGTCGTCCAAATCATACGCGCTGAAGATGAGGTACTCGGCTTGCGGTACGGAAATACTTTTTACGATAGTTTTCGTGAAGGCTTTATTCATAGCGGCGGCCGACGCCAAAACGCCGCAGCCGACGTACGGAATCCCGGCCAGCTCAAACAGCCCCTGAACCGTTCCGTCTTCGCCGAGCCGCCCGTGCAGCACAGGAAACACGACATCTACGGGTATTGTCTTAACACGACCCGAAACGATACGGATAAGCCCCCTGTTCACAGCGTCGGGGCTTAGAATCGCGGGTGTGCCGAACTTCTCCCACTGGATGTTTTTGATATTATCAATGTAACCGTCGTACAGCAGCCATTTGCCTTCCTTTGTTATGTAAACTGGTATGACGTTATATTTTTCTTCCGGAGTATTTAAGATGACGGTCGCCGCCGAGCTTTTAGAAATCTCATGCTCGGGCGAGCGGCCGCCAAATAATACGAGGACATTTTTTTTATTCATAATCGGTTCTCCCCCATTAATAAAAAATGAAAAGGTAAAAGTAATATTCTAGTAAAATTTCTTTGAGTATACATCATTTTACAGCTAAAAACAAATCTTTTTAAGTATATGCGGGTCGTTCATGTCCCGTGCGAAAAAGCGTTGCCGCGTCTGGTTATTTCGCGGCGTATGCGGTGCGTTCGCGGGATTTTAGCAGCTCGACGATTTTGAATTTGACCTTAACGGGGATTTGCGCGTCGGAACCGGCACTTGTTACGAGCTTGTAGCCGTCATCAGTCAGCAGCGTTTTCAGCTCCTTCTTTTGCTCGTCGGGTATTTCCTTTTTCGCGACGTCCACATAACATAGCGGCGGGAAAAGAATGCACCACCAGTTGTTGCCGTCGCCGTTTTCGATTACGATTTTCAGTGTTTCATATTCGCCGGGAGGGAAGGCAACGTCGCCATACAAGCGCGTCGGGAAGTAGTCTCGCGACATGTAGCAGTTGGCCGTGTAGTCGTAACCGGCGTCTTTAATGTACGCGTTTACGAAGGTGCTGATGTCGTCCATGTTTTTTGTCAGCGCGTCGCGCGTTTCGGTTATGCTATCCGAGTCGGACAGAAGCCAGCCGTATTCTTTAAGAAAGGCGTCCTTTACGTCGGCTTTAAGACGCTGATCGTCATCGCTGTTACTGTTCGCTAAGATATGAAAACGTATGACCTCGTCGGCGATCTGACGCTGGACGTTATCGGAATAAGTAACCGCGCCGCAGACTGCGTTGTAACCGAGTGTGAAAACCAAGCCCGCCGATAATGCGGCAATAAGTACATTTATCTTCATACAAACACTCCTCGTAAGTTGTTAAAATCTATGTTCATTAGTCAATTATTTCCAAATCTGTTTTTTGTTATGCGGTATTTTTGAAAAATCTTTACAATTCTTCATTTCGCCGTTATAATATTTTTCGGAGGTGTGTTATGGACGACTTAAAGGTATTATTGGTTTCTTCCGAGGTCACGCCGTTTTCCAAGAGCGGTGGGCTGGGCGACGTTGTCGGTTCGCTGCCGCTTGCACTGAAAAAGCTCGGCGTTGACGTACGTATTGTTTTCCCGAAGTTTCGTACTATTCGGGAAGAATATATCAAGAGCTTAAAATATATTGATTCCTTTTCGGTTTCGCTTGGTTGGCGCAATCAGGGGGCTTCTATATTCTCTATAGAAAATGACGTGCCTACTTATTTAATCGAAAACGATTACTACTTCGGTCGCGACGGGCTTTACGGCTACGGCGACGACTTCGAACGTTTCGCTTTTTTTTCTAAAGCCTCTGTGGAATTTTTAAGTCATATCGATTTTTATCCGGACATTATACATTTTAACGACTGGCAGACAGGGCTTGGCTCTGTGTATTTGAAGGATTTGTACGCGAGGTTTGTGCCGTTTTCAAAAATCCGTACCGTTTATACTATCCACAACATTCAGTATCAGGGCATTTGCGGACGCGAGATACTTAACAGCATCGACTTGAACGACGGCTATTTTTCGAGTGGCAAGCTGGAGTTTTACGGCAATGTCAGCTATATGAAGGCGGGGCTTGTGTACGCGGACGCTGTTACTACAGTAAGCGATACGTACGCCGAGGAAATCAAAACGCCCGCATACAGCTACGGCATGGACGGGATACTGCGCGAACGCAGCGAAAGCGTTTACGGAATCGTCAACGGTATCGACGTCGAGAAATACAACCCAAAAACGGACAAGCGTATTTATACGAACTTCGACGTGAACAGCATACCGAAGAAAGCCGAAAACAAAACAGCCTTGCAAAATGAACTCGGGCTTCCGCAGAAGGATGTCCCGATAATCAGCATGATTACGCGGCTCGTCGACCAGAAAGGTCTCGACATCGTGAACATCTGCATGGAAGAGCTTGTATCGAAGGATATTCAGCTTGTCATACTGGGAACAGGCGACGGGCGTTATGAAAATATGTTTAAGTCTTACGCGGCGCGTATGCCGGATAAGGTCAGCGCGAACATTATGTTTGACGAAACGCTTGCGCAGAAAATTTACGCCGCGTCCGACATGTTCCTTATGCCGTCGATGTTCGAGCCGTGCGGGCTTGGTCAGCTGTTTGCGATGCGCTACGGAACAGTACCGATCGTCCGCAAGACCGGCGGGCTGGCCGACACCGTCAAGCACTACGACGCGGAAACCAAAACCGGAAACGGCTTTGTGTTCGAGGACTACGTAGCGAGCGGCATGATGTGGGCTATAAACGAGGCGTTGGCCGCGTACAGTAAGCCGCGCGAATGGAACCATATCGTAAAAAACGCCATGAGCTGCGATTTTTCATGGCTCAAATCGGCGGAGAAATATATCGACATCTACGAGAAAACAAGATGCCGCTAAACAACCCTCATTAAACCCAAAAAGCCTTCATAAAATGTAAGAAGTCATTTACATTTATGGAGGTTTTTATGCTTAAAGACGTTGTGTCGGTTTTTAAAATAGCGGGCGTTTTCACGGCGGTTATTTTGGGGGCGGGCTTCGCCTCCGGGCAGGAGCTTTACAAGTTTTTTGTCGCCTACGGCAGCCGCAGCGCCTTTTTTGGATTGATTATATCCGGCGTTCTGTTCGGGCTTTTGGGCTACGCCGTGTTGGATATTTGCCGCGTAAAACGTATCAGAAGCTACAACGAGTTCGTCAGCCGCGTTGCGGGCGGATTCGGCGGCGCTGTTATTGAGTTTTTTGTGACTACGTTTTTCTGCGTGCTGTTTTCGACTATGCTCGCAGCGAGCGGCGCGGTTTTTAAGCAGGCGTTCGGGCTGCCGTTTTATTTTGGCGTTATTTTGCTCGGGGTGTTTTGTCTGCTGACGTTTATGAATGGGATATCCGGTATAGTCCGGATTAATTCTGCACTGGCACCTGTTATGATGGCCGGTGGGGTTGTTATCGGGTTATACGTACTGCTTGCGCGGTCGTACAACGCCGAGGTCGGTAGCGCGGGTGCGAGACTGATTGGCGGCGGCTTTTCGTGGGGCGTGCTGTTATCGGCTGTTACTTATGCTTCTTATAACATTATCACGGCTATTTCTGTATTGGCGTCGATTGGCTCGCTGGCTTCCAGTAAGCGCGTTGTTTTTTGGAGCAGCGTTTTTAGCGGGGTATCGGTGACGGTGCTTGGATTCGCAATGTCCGTACCGCTTATCGTTTACCAGAACGTGTTCCGCATAGCCGACGCCGAGATTCCTATACTGAAAATCCTCACCGACTACGGAAAATATATTGAATACCTGTATTTATTTGTACTGATTGCGGCAATATTTACAACTGCGGTGGCTAACGGTTTCGCGCTCATCGACTGGGCTGAGAAAAAAGCCGCGCGTCTGCCGCGCCGCAAAAGCCCGGGCGTTACGGCTACGCTTCATATACAAATAATCATTACGACAGTCGGCGTTACGCTGGCGCAGTTTGGGTTTTCATCGTTTGTCGGGCAGGTGTACCCGATTTTTGGATATATCGGTTTCTTTGAAATCGTTTTGATTTTGCTTTACTGGGGAAAGACAAAAATGCTTACAGGGAAGTGAGTATGCATGAATACATCTCGCGCAGCGGCTGTTGTTGTTTTGCTGCTGGTTATAATGATAGCTGTTGTTTACTTAAACCCGGGGCTGCTTGGCGACAAGTCAACCTCCGCGCGGGGCGCGTCCAGCGCGTTTTCGACCGTCGGTACGGAAATTAAGTACGAAACAGACAGCCAAGCCGCGTTTTATAGCAACAACTCGCGCTATATAATTTTTTCGACAAAGGACGGCGTTAAGTACCTATCGGCAAACGGCGAGTCAAAAAGCATCGACACGATATTTTCGTTCGTATCGCCGATACTGGTAGGCGAGGGGGATATCGCCGCCGTGTCCGAGCCGAAAGGCCGCGCTGTCTACGTGTTTGGGACAAGCGGTCTGCTGTTCGAGCAACGCTTTGACTATCCGGTGCTTAGTTTTTCCGTAAGCAAGCAGGGTCTGTTGACAGTGGTGTTACAAACGGATGACGACTACGAAATTAACGTATACAACAAATCAGGCAATATTTACCGCTGGGTTTATACGGACTACAACATGTTTCCCGTATCGGCGGACGTCTCAAACGACGGGCGCGTGCTGGCGGTTAGTTTTCTTAATGTAGATGTGCGGCTTAGCTCGAAAATCGTTTTCGCGTTCATAAACGCCGACGAGAGTAGGGGTTATGAGGACGGGATTTTTGCTTCGAAGGAAATAACCGGTGAATGGGCGGCTACCGTCAAGTTCATGGATAATAACAACCTCATAGTCGTAACGGAAGCGCAGATACTGTGCTACAAGCCGAACGAGCAGAAGCTTATCGAAAACCCGTGGAGCATTCAGCTTAACAATAAGCTGGACAAGCTTGCCTTTAGCGGGAGCGACGGGTTTGTCATAGCTCTGGGCGAACCGCTTCTCAATAAGGAAGCGGACGACAGCGGGCTGATACAGTTTTATAATCTATCGGGCGCAAAGACTGGCGAGTATAACCTAGACGGCAAATGCAGCTACTTAAGCGCTTCGTCGTACGGTGCGATAGCCGGAGCCGATCGCATTTATACGGCCATCAACAATCGCGGCGACGTTATGTGGGAGTACGCGCCGATATCGGATGTGCGGCAAATTATTTTTTTGGATAACAACGGGACGTTCCTCGTGAACGCGCCGTCAAATGCGACGATTTTAAAAAAGAGTAAGTAGCAAAAGATAATCTATATGTGTGGCGAAAATGTTTCCAAAGTGCGGAAACATTTTCGTATTTCACAAATCAAGGAAAATGTTCGGCACTAAACCGATTAAAAATTTGGAATGATTAGTGCCGAACATATGGGTGGTGAAAATACTTGCAAGATTTTTTAGTCAGCCTCAATAGTTTTGTCAACGCGTTTGATTTGGCAGTGGGGCTTATTGTTATTATTTTTGTGTTCAGGGGCTATCGCAAGGGTCTTGTGAATATGGTGTTCGGCGTGATGTCGACGGTCGCTGCGCTCATTATCGCATATCGGACTTATCCGCTGTTAAGCCGCGAAATGCGAAACTCAGTAATCTACGACCGCCTAAAGGAATCCATCGGCGCGAGCATCGCGAAGGCGCTCCCAAGCGCAGCCGATTCGCAAATCGTAGGCATACCGCAGATTATGCTTAACGCCGTGTTCGCCAACAATAACCCGGAGGTCTACCGGGTTTTTAACGTGAGTACGTACGAAGAATACATCGCGGCGTTCGTCGCGAATATGATTATCAACGCTATCTCAATTTTTCTGATTTTTCTGCTGTCGAAGCTTGCGATAGGGCTTGTCCGGTCGGCGCTGTCGTTTATTGCCGGACTGCCGCTTATTAGTATAGTAAACAAATTCGGCGGGGCTGTAATCGGGTTCGCTCAGGCTACGCTTATAATATGGATTGCACTAACAGTCATTACGCTTTATTTCCTAAAACCTCAGGCGACGGAGGTCAGCCGCGGGATTTACGCCGCGCTTGACGCCTCGGTTTTCGCAAAAGTATTCTCCGAGACCAATATTATTCTAAAAATGGTAACGAATATTTTTGCGTAGAATCTTGTAAAAATTTCTGGTTGCGTATAGAATGTTG
>CAZJLW010000007.1:37759-49171 GCA_964546895.1 uncultured Eubacteriales bacterium
AGTAATGCAGATTTTTGTCTGGAGGAGATTTATAGTGGAACAGGATATCTTATTAAACGACAAACTAAAGGAGGAATGCGGGATTTTTGGTATATTCAGCACCAGCGGCGCAGATGTGGCAACGAACACATTTTACGCGCTGGTATCGTTGCAGCATCGGGGTCAGGAAAGCTGCGGCATAGCTGTTAACCAAGATCGCGAGATATATAAATATAAGAATCTGGGACTGGTAAACGAAGTGTTTGACGAAAAAGTTTTGGACGGGCTAAAAGGTACGATGGCCGTCGGACACGTCAGATACGGTACTGCTGCCGACCGAACGATAGAAAACAGTCAGCCGCTCGTGCTTCACTACAAAAAAGGCAATCTTGCAATAGCGCACAACGGCAACATACTAAACGGAGCGGAGCTGCGCAACGAGTTCAACCAGAGCGGTGCTATTTATCAAACGACGTCGGACGCGGAGCTTATTGCTTACACAGTGGCGCGCGAGCGTATTAATTGCGGCTCGATACAGGAAGCTATAAGCCGCTCGATGCAAAAGCTGCGCGGGGCATATTCGCTTCTGATTATGAGTCCGCAGAAGCTTATCGCGGCGAAGGATCCGTGGGGCTTCCGCCCGCTGTGTATGGGTCGGCTTAACGGCGACTATGTATTCGCGTCTGAGAGCTGTGCGTTCGATACGATCGGGGCAACGTTCGAACGTGAGCTAGAACCGGGCGAAATCGTCGTCGTAGAAAAAGGCGTCGCAACAAGCAACAAGGAGAATTGCAAGGGTACGTCGGGTATTTGTGTGTTTGAGTACATATATTTTGCAAGGCCGGACAGCATTATTTTTGACCAAGAGGTATACGAATCCCGCAAGCTCGCCGGAAGAATATTGGCAAGACGCCACCCGGTCGAAGCGGACGTCGTAATAGGCGTGCCGGATTCCGGTATCGGCGCAGCTATCGGGTACGGCATGGAATCAAAAATTCCGTACGAGGACGGCTTCGTAAAAAGCAAGTACGTCGGGCGCACGTTCATAAAACCGCGTCAATCCGAACGCGAAACGGCCGTCAAGCTGAAGCTTAACGCGCTGAAATCAACCGTGGCAGGCAAAAGGGTAATAATGGTAGACGACTCAATAGTACGTGGCACAACGAGCGCGCGTATCGTAAAGCAGCTGCGTGAAGCCGGAGCCGCCGAGGTGCATGTAAGGATTTCGTCGCCGCCGTTTTTATATCGCTGTTACTACGGGACGGACATACCGTCGCGTGACGAGCTTGTCTCCGCGAAAATGTCGAACGAAGAAATACGCAAGCTTATTGATGCGGATAGTCTCGGATACTTGGAACTTGGGGATTTGAAGGACATCGTCCCTAACGTTAACAGAGGGTTTTGCGCGGCGTGTTTCGACGGCAAATACTATTCAGAATAAAAACAGTAAGCGCATCTAATAAAAAGACTAAATGTTTCTTTATTATTGACCGAAACTGTATTATAATGTGTAATCGCATAGGGTATTATTTTAAAGGAGGAGTTGGACGAAATGACAAAAGAGATGTTCAGAAAGATTGTTGGCGAAAACATAAGAAAAGAGAGACTTAACAGAGGCATGTCTATCGATGAGCTTGCAGAATTGCTTGAGCTTACGACAGGCTTCGTCGGACTTATAGAGAGAGGGCGCAGAGGCGCAACGGCGTATAACCTGTTTAAGTTGTCTGAGATTTTTAATTCACCGATCGATTATCTCGTGATGGAGCATGACAGCTCCAGCTCCGTTCTAAAGGAAAGAGACAAAACTGATCATCTGCAAAAGAAGAAATCCAAAATTACGAGCTACATTTATGACCTTGGGGAAGCCGAGCTGGATTTTGTTATCTCGGTAATCAAAGGCATGAAGCGTATGAATAAAGAGCTTTATATTCAGATAGGCGAGTTGGATGAGGAAGACGGCACTGAAGAGGCGTAAGACTGCTTCGTAAGTTAAGTCAAAAAAATGAGACAATAACTAGGGTTAGACCTTAGTTATTGTCTCTTTTTTTGTGCTTGTTGAGCTGGGGTTACAGGACGATACGGCGGCCTTCCTCTGCGGAAGCGTACGCCGCGTATATCGCGAGCATCGTATCGTGGGCAATGTTTATGTCGGAGAGCGGCTTGCCGCCGAAGGCGACGCACTCGGCGAAATCTTGCAGCTCGCCTATGTAGCCGCGGATAAATTCGTCGGCGCTGCATATGTACTGCCAGCCGGATTTGGTCGTAAGCTTCTCTGAGATGTACACGTCGTCGAGCGCACGGTCGTCTGCGAAATAACCCATCGTACCGGTGTTCGGCGTGATGTTGCCTTGGAGAAGGCTGTCTGTAGTATATATTTCCAGCTGGTTACGTACGCCGCCCAGCAGAAGATCGGCGGCCGTTATCAGCGCTCGCGTCCCGTCCGAAAATGCCATCGTAACGACGGCGTAGTCCTCGACGTCGATAGGCCTTGCTTCGATATAGCGCAGGTCGTCTTCGCTGATATGCTTCGTAACGGCGTCCATGTCGCACAGCACGCTTTTTAGGTAGATTTTTTCGTTGCGGGCTTCGGCCTCGACTTGTTTTAAGTACAGCGCAGTCGAGAGTGGGTGACAGCCAAGCCGTATAAGGGCGCCGCCGCCTGATGTTGACCAGTGCGCGGCGTGTCCGGCGTGCGAACCGCTGTGGCTTTCCTCGCCTTTAAACAGTAGGAGCTTGGGCTTGCGCTTTTTTATTATCTCGGCGATTTTTTGCACGTACGGGGCATATATCCAGTCCTCGGCGTACATGTACAGGCATGAGGATTTGTCGATGGCTTCCTTTATTTCGGCGGCGCTTTCTTTTATTGAGCGGAACATTTCGGCCTTCGAGACTGTGCCGACGTCCGCGCCACCGCAGAAGCCCGTCATGGGCTTTTCGCAGATGATGTGCTTATTCGCGGCCACGGCATCCAGCACCATTTGCTTATGTAGGTTAACGGGCGTGCAGATGTCGACGACGTCGATATCTCTGTCCTTAAGCATTTCCCGATAATCCGTGTATACATCGGGTATTTCATATCGCTTTGCAAAGGCACCGGCGTTCGGATCGATTGAAGCCAGTGCTTTTATTTTGACGTTAACGCCGTAAAGCTTCTTGTACGAATCCGCGTGTAAATAAGAAATAAATCCGCCGCCGATAAGTCCGATGTTGATTGTTTTCATTGGAAGCTCCTTTCAATATTTCTGGAGATAATTTTTGAAAATTTTATCATTTGATTTCTCGTTTGTCAATTATGCCGGACGTAAAATTTGTGTGAAAAATATTATGATAATATTGCTTAATTGTGTTGACAGAATTCTTTGAAAAATTATATAATAGCAATATCTTATAAAATTATGTTTGTTAACAATATTAACGTTAATACAACTAAACTCAAATTTGAATTTATTAGGGAGTGGAGGGGATTGATTAACAGAACGCGGCTAAAGGACATATCGGATTTGACCGGATTTTCGGTCAACACCGTTTCGCTTGCGCTCAACAACAGCAGCCGTATCAGTGAGGATACAAAGATAAAAATCCTCGCCTGTGCTAAGGAGATTAACTATGTCCCGAACAACCTTGCGCGCTCCCTCGTCAAACGGGAGAACAAGGTTATCGGCGTCATACTACGTAGGCTCGATAGCCATGTTTTTATTAAGATGGCGGCCAGAATCGAGGAATACCTCCGCGAGCGCGGTTATATGCTCATCATCATGTCGTCGCGGGACGACGTCATGCGGGAGATAGACTCGCTGCTGTCGCAGCAGGTAAGCGGCGTTCTCGTTATGCCTAACTTTACTCAGGCCAATATTGAGAACCTACTGAACTTAAGACGCAATAACTTCCCCGTCGTCTTGCTAAGCCATGAAGAGGAAGCCGCCGGTATCGACGCAGTTTTCCACGACAGACAGCGCGGCGCGTACAAAGCCGTCGAGTTCCTGGCGCGGCTTAATCACAAACGCATAGCGTTAATCGCTCCGCGTGCCGAGACGATGCGTGTCGCCGGTTTTATGGAAGCGGTGAAGGATTACGGCTGCGATTACGATGAACGGTTTTTCATTGACGTCAAAAGGACGAGTATTGAAAACGGTTATAAGGCTATGGAGGAACTGCGCCGACGACAGCTGGGTGCTACGGCTGTGTTTGCTTCGAATGATTTGTATGCAATCGGTGCTTTAAAATGGTGCGCCGACAACGGTGTAAAAGTACCGGAAGAATTATCTGTTATGGGCTATGACAATATTGAGTTCTCAGCGTATGCGTCTGTACCGCTTACAACGGTCAGCTATAGCGTTGAGGACGTTACAAACGGCGCTATGGAATTACTGTTTAAGCTTATCGAAGCCAGACATTTTTCTAACATGAAGCCTGTCTGCGTTAAGCTTGAACCGGAAATAATAGTACGCGATTCTTGCGCCGCCGCCAAAATTTATTGAAAGAGGTGGGCAGCAGAACATGACATTTTCACAGAAATTTAGGTACCACTGGAAAAGGGCTGTTCGCAGTAGATATTTACTGCTTATGATGGTTTTACCGCTTTTGTATCTCATTATTTTCAACTACGTACCGATGTACGGCGCACAAATTGCATTCCGCGATTACAACCCGTACATGGGCATACTTGACAGCCCGTGGGTCGGGTTTACTAATTTTAAGAACTTCTTCAACTCTGTTTATTTCTTCAGGCTTATCAGAAACACTCTCGTTATCAGCCTGACACAGCTTTTCGTTACGTTTCCCATTCCTATTATTCTGGCGCTTATGCTTAATGAGGTCAGGGGAAAATATTTTAAGCGCGTTATGCAGACGGTTATTTATCTGCCGCACTTTATTTCAGTCGTGGTCGTCGCCGGTATCGTCATGGCGGTGCTGTCTACTCGTGGCGGCGTCGTTAACCAGATAGTTACGTCGCTCGGCGGTCAGCCTATTCGGTTCTTCGACGAGGCCGGGTACTTCCCGTTTATCATCGCCGGGTCGGAAGTATGGCAGAACTCCGGCTGGGGTACTATTATTTACCTCGCCGCTATAACGGGCATCGACCCCGCGCTGTACGAAGCCGCCGTTATGGACGGAGCCAACCGCTACAAGCAAATACTGTACATAACAATTCCATCTATTCTTCCTACCATTATTATTCTGTTTATTTTAAGAATCGGCGGTCTGTTCTCCGTCGGCTATCAAAAAATTCTTTTGCTTTACAATCCGACTATTTACGAAACAGCCGATATTATTCAAACCTTCGTGTACAGGCGCGGTATTACGTCACAGGACTACAGCTTCGCCACGGCGATTGATCTGTTCAACTCGGCGCTTAATCTGATACTGCTGCTCGTTTTCAACAAACTAATGCGTCGCGTAAGCGAAACAAGTCTTTGGTAGGAGGTGGGAGCTTTGACTTTTAAGAAGCAATCGTTCGGCGATAAGATTTTTGAGATATCTATTGCCGTTTTTCTTCTGGCGTTTACGGTTATTATTGCGTATCCGGTCGTTTGGATTATCGCAAGCTCGTTCAGCGAGCCGTTTCCGGTTTTAAGCGGTCAGGTGTACCTGCTGCCGGTCGAGCCGACGCTGCGTATGTACAAAATCGTATTTTCTAATCCCGATATTCCGCGGGCTTATTTAAACACCGTTGTCTATACCGTTCTCGGTACGACTGTCAGCGTTACGCTTAGCGCGCTGTGTGCGTATCCGCTGTCTAGGCAGGATTTCTTTGGCAAGCGTGTTTTTACGGGCATACTGCTGTTTACGATGTTCGTTCATGGCGGCATGATCCCGAACTTCTTGCTCGTGCGCAACCTGAAAATGCTCGACACGATATGGGCTATCATTATTCCGGGTAGCGTCAGCGTTTATAACGTAATCGTTATGCGTACGTTCTATGCGGCCAATATCCCTACAGAGCTTGAGGATTCCGCGTTTTTGGACGGCGCGAACGACTTGCAGTTTTTTGTTAAGTGCGTTATACCGTTATCCAAGGCTATCGTCGCCGTTATGGTGTTGATGTACGGCGTCGTGCATTGGAATTCATGGTTTCATGCTTTTCTCTATACAACGTCACGCAAAATGTTCCCTATGGCGCTCATTCTTCGGGAGATTATTCTGCAAGGCAACGCCCAGAATAATACCGCCGACAACGAGTTCGTCGGGGATTGCGTGAGGTATGCGACTATGGTTGTAGCTACGCTGCCGATTATGTGCTTGTATCCGTTTCTGCAAAAATATTTTACGAAGGGGGTAATGGTCGGCTCACTTAAGGGTTAGAACGGCTTTGCGTGTCAGTAAAAACTATGAGAACAGGAGGATTTTATTTATGAAGCTTAAGAAAATGGTAAGCGTTACCGCGGCTGCTCTGGCGGTAATTATGGCGGCCACGACGACAGCGAGCGCCGCTTCCGCTGCGAAAACCAGTCAGGACAAAAGTCAGGTAGGTGTTCAAGGTGTCAGTCAGATTTCTAAGTCGCCTATAACAATCAAAATTTTCGCGCCGAAGGCTACCGACACACCGAATTTCGGTGAATTGGAACACTACAAAAACTATTCAAAGACGACTAACGTAAACGTCGTCTGGGATCACTCCGCTACATATGAATTACAGGCTGAGAAGTTCAACATCATACTGGCGTCGGGCAACTTGCCGGATATGTTCTGGAACATTAACAACACCGCCGGTACGATGAACACGTTAAGATCAGCGAACGCTATCATTCCCGTTCAGAAATACTTAAAAGACATGCCGAATTTTCAAAAGGTTGTAAAGGATAATCCCGAGACAAAGCGCGCGTTTATGGAACCCGACGGTAACGTATGGTTTCTGCCGCTGTTCGACGGCTTAGCCACGAACGACCCGCTTATACTGCGTGGCGACTGGCTCGAAAAGCTGAACCTGCCGCTGCCGAAAACTAAAGACGACTGGATGAAATACTGGAAGGGCGTCAGAGACACTGATGTCAACGGTAACGGCAAAGCCGACGACGAAATCCCGCTTACATCGAGAAACAACTCCGACTGGAGAAACTGGGTAACGGCGTTTGATATGCTGGACGGCTTCTTTGTAGACGTTAAGGACAAAAACGTGGTTAAGTACAGCGCTTACGAAGCTCGTTATGTTGAGTTTTTAAAATGGTTCAATATGTTGTATAATGAAGATATTCTCGATAAAAATTTCGCAAGTATGACGTCGACGATTTTCAACACGGAAAACAACTCCAACCAAATCGGCTCGTACAGAGGTAAACTGAACGGTAACTTCAACGCGTACATGCTTACAATGCCCAAGAGCATCCCGGGCTTTAAGCTGTTTGGTACTGAACCTATCACGACCGATTCCGGCGAGAAGATTCACGCCGGAGTTGCGAACTTTGTACGTTATGACATGATCGGCGGCGTTATCACGGCTTCATCGAAATATCCGGCCGAGTGTGCCAAGTTCTGCGACTGGTTCTATGACGCATCCGATCCGTACGGCGGTGCGTTCCTTAATTTGTTTGGTCTCGAAGGCGTAACCTTCCAATACAACGCTGACAAATCCAAGTATGAGTACACCGACTATGTTCTTAAGAACAAAGACGGCTTGTCGTCAACTGCCGCGCTCCAGAAGTATACAACGAGAAATCAGCAGCCGGGTTTCAACCCGCCGACAAGCAGCTTCAAAATGTGGAATCCGCTCGTAGAGGAATCGTTCAACAGAATCGAGCCTTACTACACGAAGTCGCTGGCGTGGAAATGCGAGAACCTTCCGTTCACAACAGCCGAGAGTAAGGAAATAAAAGGTAAGATGGACGACATAACCGTTTATGTTGATGAAATGGTTGCGAAGTTTGTTATGGGTAAAGAGCCGATAGGCAATTTCGAGAATTTCAGAGCCCAGCTTAAGAAAATGGGCATTGAAGATGTATTAAAGCTTTACAATGCGTCATACGAAAAATGGAGCGGCCCAAGGCCGGAATAAGGAGGAATTATTTATGGTAAAGGAATTAAATCACATTGGTATCAGGTGCGGAGATATTGACGCGGCGGTTAATTTTTACGTCAACGTATTAGGCGGAACGATTATCAGAGACGCAAAGGGCGCCGACGGTAACGGCAGATTCGTTTATGTTCAGATTTGCAACGGCGTAGTGGAACTGATTAAAGGCAAGCCCGACAATCCTGACAACGGCCTTGTACACGTTGCGTTCCTGCTTAAAGATGACTGCAAAATCGAAGATGCTCACAAGAAGCTTATCGACGAAGGATACCGCATTACGGTTGCACCGAAGCTGTCGTCCAGCGGCGACGGAATGCTTATGTTCTTTGAGGAATCCAGTGGTACTATATTCGAATTTATACAGCGCAAGGAAAACATTCGTATACCCGGATTAAAGAATGATAACTTTCTTGAGTTCGATCATAGCTCGATCCGCGTTACGGACGAGAGCTACAAAAAATGCGAGGATTTCTATCTGAACGAGCTGGGCTTTAAGGTTCGCAAGATTTTATCGAAGTCAGATACGGTTATGTCGTATTACATATTAGGCGAGGATACAATCGAGACGCTTTATTCGGAAGGCAAGCCGAAGGTTGCAAGACCGCTCGGACATCTCGCGTTCCGTGTTAAGGATGCGTTTGAGACTAAGAAGTATCTTGAAAGCAAGGGCGTTGAGTGCCCGGAGCCGAAGGAAAGCGCAATGAAGGGCTTTAACATTCTTAACATTAAAGCACCGGACGGAGTAGCGATAGAGTTCGTAGACCGCAAGGCTCTGGAGGAAATGTAATAATGGGAAGACTGGACGGCAAAGTCGCCGTTGTAACAGGCGGGAGCAAGGGCATAGGCTACGCGATAGCCTATGCCTTTGCCGACGAGGGCGCGACTGTTGCTATCATCTCGCGTAATGCCGAGGATTTGGAAGCGGCTGCGCGTAGTATTAATGTGAGTGTTAAGTCGCCGGGACGGGCGGTTGCTTATGTGGCCGATGTTTCTGATGAAGCCGCTGTCGTGCAGGCTGTTTCTGCCGTCGCGGACGAGCACGGAGCTATTCATCTGCTGGCTAACTGCGCGGGCGTCAGCCACTCTGCCGACTATAAATTTACGGAGCTGCAATACGATGAGTTCAGCCGTATTATGCGGACGAATATCGATTCTGTCATGCTTGTTACGCGCGAGGTTTTGAAGCGTATGAGCGAGGGTTATATTCTTAATATTCTGACGGTCGGTATTTATAGTAAGAGCAGCGGGGTTTACCCGGCTTCGAAGTTCGCGGCTAAGAGCTTGCAGGACGCGCTTGTTAAGGAGTACAAGGGTTCGAAAATACGTATCTCGTCAATCAGCCCGGGACCGGTCAATACTAATATATGGTCGCACAAGAAAGCGGCTGTGCCTGACAGCAAGAAAGAAAAGATGCTGAAGCCGTCGGATATCGCCGATATTGCGATGTATCTTGTTACGCTGCCGGAAAATATTTATATTGATAATATTACAGTCGAGCCTTGGAAATCGATTCACGATTGATTTAAATAATATGAAGTATCGAAACCCGTTGAGGTAAAGCTTATAGCTTTGCTTCAACGGGTTTTTTAGTTTACTGGACGGCTGCGGACTTAAGCGTTTCGGTTTGGCATATCGCGCACAGATGGCATATTATACGGCGAAAAGCCTTATTTTGTGCGGAATTTCTACTGCTGTGTTCATTACGCATATCAGGAATAAAATACAAATTGCTTTTGGAAATTTTCAATAATATACTCGAAAAAACTGATGAAGGCAGGTGGCTTTTTTGCGAAAGGGATTTACGGGGCGTCTCGCTAAGGACTTGGTTATGAACCGATACGTTTATTTTATGGGGATACCTGTATTATTGTACTATTTGGTGTTCCATTATGCTACGATGGGCGGCATCGTCGTTGCATTTCAGGAGTATAAGCCTTTTAAAGGGATTTTGGGCAGTAGCTGGGTCGGGTTCTACAATTTTTACAGCTTCCTATCAAGCCCGTATGCGTGGCGGGTTATAAAAAATACGCTGATCATTAATACATACGAAATAATTTTTGCGTTTCCGGCACCGATTTTGCTTGCGTTGTTGCTTAACGAGTTAAGCGAAGGCTTGTATAAAAAGGTTGTCCAGACGATTAGCTACATGCCGCACTTTATTTCACTCGTTGTTGTCTGCGGTATGATTATCGATTTCTGTACTGTTAACGGATTGTTTAATAATGTTATTGCTTTTTTCGGCGGTGAGCCTACAAGCTTGCTTACAAGAAAAGAACTGTTCCGCGGTATATTCGTGTCAAGCGGTATATGGCAGAACGTAGGGTGGGGCAGTATCATCTATTTGGCGACGCTTTCTAATGTAGATATGAACCTGTACGAAGCCGCGGCTATCGACGGGGCAGGGCGGTTCCGGAAGGTTGTACATATTACGATCCCGGCGCTTATCCCTACTATCGTTACGCTGCTTATTATGCGGCTTGGACATGTCATGAGCTTGGGCTTTGAGAAGGTCGTTCTGCTTTACAACCCGCTTACGTACGAAACCGCCGACGTCGTGTCCTCGTTCGTGTTCAGGCGCGGCTTGCAGGAATCCAACTACAGCCTCGGTACGGCGGTCGGCTTGTTTAATTCTATGATCAACATTTTTATTCTGTACTGCGCTAACACTATCAGCAGAAAATATATTAAGGAAAGTCTTTGGTAAAGGAGGAGACAGGAATGGTTTATAAAAAAAGCTTTGGCAGTAATGCCTTTGATGTATTTAACTACAGCCTTATGTTTGTTTTTACGCTGGCCTGCCTTTACCCAATGCTTTATGTTGCGTTCGCTTCTTTCAGCGAACCGGAGCTTCTGGCGCAGCATAGCGGGCTGTTGTTTAAACCGTTGGGCTTTACGTTTGTGGGTTATGAGGTCGTTTTCAAAAACCCGAACATTTTACAAAGCTACTTAAACACGATTTTTTATGTCGCAGTCGGGACATCGGTTAATGTTTTCTTGACGTTGCTCGGAGCGTTTATGCTTTCACGCAGCAATCTGATGCTCAAGAAACCTATCTTGATGCTGATTCTGCTGACGATGTATTTCGACGGAGGAATAATACCAAGGCTGTTGCTTGTTCGCGGTATCGGTATTTACGATACGCGGCTTGCACTTATTTTGCCTTCGGCTATTGCTACTTGGAATATGATTGTTATGCGTACAGCTTTTTACAGCCTGTCGCCCAGCTTGGAGGAGTCCGCCAAAATTGACGGTGCGAATGATGTGGTTGTACTGTTTCGTGTGCTGATGCCGCTTGTCCGCGCAAATATGGCTGTTATTACGCTGTTCTACGCTGTCGGCCACTGGAACTCGTGGCTTTCGGCTACTATTTATTTGCGCACCCGTGAGTTATTCCCGCTGCAGGTATTATTGCGTGAAATACTTAT
>CAZJLW010000008.1:0-6813 GCA_964546895.1 uncultured Eubacteriales bacterium
GTGATTAACCGTTCGAGCAGCTCGTGTACGCCG
Organism: uncultured Eubacteriales bacterium; assembly: GCA_964546895.1. Classification (GTDB taxonomy): domain Bacteria; phylum Bacillota; class Clostridia; order Lachnospirales; family CAZJLW01; genus CAZJLW01. Next base: position 34 of record CAZJLW010000008.1, read on the forward strand.
TCGTAAACGGAGTTCTCATATATACCCTTATCCAAATAATACTCGCGGTAATACTCCACTGCTTTAGCTGTCTGTTCCTCCGAAAATCCGTAGAACATCTTAAAAGAATCCCAAAGCGGCGGCCCAACGAATTTGAACAGCTCGCTGCGCTCCTTCGTTTCGATGCCTAATTTGCTCAGCGCGTACATAGCGCCGCCTGTTATGCCCGGCGCGGAATCTGTCAGCGTTCCGTCCAGGTCGAAAAAAATATATTCATACCGCATAAAAAACCTCCTTAATATCTATTGTCAAAAATCCGTACCGATTTCTTCTCGCTTCGCGGCAGCTCACCGATAGTTACGGACTTCGGCGAAACGGTTATCACACCTTCTATTTTATGCAGTACCTCCTCGATTCTCTTTTTGAAAATTGATTGTAACATTTCACAACTCGCCTTTCAAATAATTTTTCAATCTGTCGCGTTGACGACCGCAGCTTACCCCTTGTTCTAAATCGCCCCAAAAAAACATAGCTTATATATATAAATGGCATGGGGGTCGCCGCATGAAAAATAAGTTACGAAGCAAGGAGCCTCTCAAAAAACGCATAATCGACGCGCTCGCTTTGCCGCGTGAAATTGTTTCGAACTTGCCGCTCATTACGATAGTCGGCAAAGAGGAGCTTTCGATAGAAAATTATAAAAGCGTAATCGAATATACAAACGAGAGAATAAGAATCAACACGCCGTGCGGAGTTATAAAAATCGAGGGCGCGAAATTAATTTTGAAACAGATTACGAACGAGAATATTTTAGTGCTCGGGACGATTAGGAATATTGAGTATCTAATGTGACGAACGATAGGTGGGGCGCGAATGTTTTTATGGCTGTGGAATTATATACGTGGGTATGTTAATATAGAAGTAACGGGATTTTCCGTAGACAGGTTTATTAATCTTGCTGTGCATAAGGGCATATATCTGTGGGATATCGAATACCGCGAATCGGGCATGCTGATGAAGGTGTCTATAGACGGCTTCAAGATGCTGCGCACCTGTGCGAAAAAAACAAAATGCCGCGTAAAAATCGTGAGCAAGTTAGGCTATCCGTTTGTGATGCACCGCTACAGGAAGCGCAAAATCCTGCTCGGCGGCGCAGTGTTTTTTATTATATTCCTTTACATATTCTCGTCGTTTTATTGGCTTATCGACGTGAAGGGTAACGAACGCCTGAAAAAAGAAGACATAATCGAGTTTTGCAAAACCGAGGGACTGCGGCAGGGCGTACTCAGATATAAGGTAGACATAAAAATATTGGAACGAAAGCTCCTTAACGCCTTCCCAGACATAGGCTGGATAAACATTCACGTAAAAGGCACGCAAGCCGTAGTCAACATAGCCGAAATCATTCCGAAGCAGCCCATAATCGACAACAGCGTACCGTGCGATATCATAGCAAAAAAAGACGGCTTAATAACAAGCATGGCAACAAGCTCCGGCACACCGCTCGTAAGACAGAAGGACGTCGTAAAAAAGGGTGATGTGCTGGTAAGCGGCGAGCTGACGGTCGTAAAAAACAACGCCGAGGTCATAACGGAGTACGTTCACGCGCGGTCGGAGGTATTTGCGAAGGAGTTTTATGAAATAATACTGACAATACCGTTTAGCTATACCGAAAAGCAGTATACTCAGAAGATAAAGAAGCGTTACAGCATCATAATATTTAATAAAAATATAAATTTATATTTTTCTCGCATATCGTTTGTAAATTATGATAAAATTACGAATGAGACGCAGCTACGGGCTGGCGCGGACTACCCTATGCCGGTGCGTATAAAGTCGGAGGAGTACCGCGAGTTTGTCCCGATAGAGAAAATGCGGACGCAGGATCAGATAAAAGAGCTTGCCGATAAGATGATAACGGGGCGTATGCGGCGAGAGATGGAACTGACGTGGGATATAACAGATAAGACATACGAGTATGAAGAAACAACCGACGGCATGGCGGTGCGAGCGTTTGTCACGACGAACGAGCGCATCGACGAAGAACGCGTAATAGCGTACTGACGAACCAAAGCGAAAGGAGCGGCTTTTTTGGAGCAAAAGAGAATAGAGATACGAAACGAAATAATAGGAAACGTATTCGGCAAGCTGGATGAGAATGTTAAAAGAATAGAAGGCGCGTACGGTGTAAGCGTAATAAACCGCGGCGAGTATATAATGGTAGTAGGCGAAAGAAACACGGCCAAGGCGGAAGCGGTCATACAAAAGCTTATCGCCTTCGCGGAAAGGGGCGAGGAGATAAATACCCAGAGCGTGAACTACATAATATCGAGTTTGGGCGACGAAGGGTTCAGCGATATCGAGCGTATTAATGAAGACCAAATATGTATGACCATATCCGGCAAGCCCGTCAAACCGAAAACGCTCGGGCAGAAGAAGTATGTAGACTTAATCCGCAAAAACACGGTAGTGTTCGGCGTAGGCCCCGCCGGTACAGGCAAAACGTATCTGGCTATGGCTATGGCGATAACAGCCTTCAAAAACGCGACGGTCGGGCGAATAGTCCTGACGCGCCCGGCGATCGAAGCCGGAGAAAAACTAGGCTTTTTACCGGGCGACCTGCAACAGAAGGTAGACCCGTATTTGCGACCGTTATACGACGCCCTGTACGAAATAATGGGCGCCGAAGCCTTCCAGAAAAATCTCGAAAAAGGCGCAATCGAAGTAGCGCCGCTGGCATACATGCGCGGCAGAACTCTCGATAACTCGTTCATAGTGCTGGACGAGGCTCAGAACACGACACCCGAGCAGATGAAGATGTTCTTGACGCGTCTCGGTTTCGGTTCGAAGATGGTAATAACGGGGGACGTAACACAGATCGACTTACCGGAGGGAAAACGCTCCGGCTTAGTCGAAGCCATACGTATACTTAAAAACGTGGAGGATATAGGCACGATGATGTTTTCGAACAAGGACATAGTACGCCACAACCTTGTTCAAAAAATCCTTAATGCATATGAAAAAACAAGAGCGAGGTGAATCCGTAGTGAATCTGTTTAAGAAGGACAAGCAGCGCCAATACATTTTATGCAACGTAATACTCGTAACAATCGCCTTTTTTATTACTATTATATTAATAGCAACGGGTTCGTATATACAGGTCGGCTATAACCTTAAGCCGGGCATGATATCACCGTACAGATTCAAAGCACCACGCCGAATCGAAAACACAATGGCAACAGAGCGCCGCAAAGCCGCCGCCGAAAGAGCCGCGAACGACTTAAAGCCACTGTTAAAAAAGGACACAGACGTAAACGATAAGGTTATTAACAATATAACCGCGTTTTTCAACTTAGTTGACGAGCTTCGTCTTGAAGCTACGCGCAAATTACAAGTAAGCACTAATGTAGCTACAGCGACTACAGCAGTCAGCGATACTTTCGACGGCTGGGACTTGAACACGCCTCCGCCTGCCCCAACTTTACCGATACCGCTGACGGAGATTCAAACGAAGCTCCTGCTGGAAATGGACACGACAAGCTATAACAAGCTAAGAGCCGACGTTTACCAAGTTGTCAACAAAGCTTTAGATCAAGGCATACAGGAAGTAGACGCAAAAACACTGCTGTATATACGTGACGAAAATCAAAAGCTCGGCAGCGCCGGTGATATTCAGATGTTGGCGTACGAAATCGAGTCGTCATACATACAGCCGAACTTCGTAGTAGACGTAACCGCTACGGAAAAAGCCCGCAGCGACATCGCCAATAACTACGATCCCGTTTATATTTTGCAGGATCAAAAAATCGTAGACGAGTCCGAGCTTATTACAGAAGAAATATTTAGCATACTCAACTCTCTCGGATACGTTTCTAACGGCTACTTCGAAAACATCGTACCCGTAATCGGTGCGCTCATCGTAGTCTCGATAGTGTTCGCCGTCACGTTGTTTTATATCGCCTTCAACAACAGAACCATCGCCACGAGTAGGCGCGATGCACTTTTGTTTTTTACGATCTACGTCATTATCATAATATCATGCCGCGCGTTCAGTGTTTTGCCGTATCAGTTCCTTCCTATTTTTGTTATGACTATGCTCGTGTCGATGCTGATAGATTCTAAGCTATCCCTCGTCACTAACGCTGGTGTAACTATTATTGCCGCGCTTATTATTCGCGGCGACTTAAGCTTTGTGTTTCAATTTATCGTCGGCGGCATAGCTGTTTCGATTATTTCCAGCTTCGCTACCGAACGCAGCCGGATTTTTATTATCGGTATACTTATAAGCGCCGTTAACTTTACCGTTACAATGGGAGTAGATGTTTTCTTCCAAAAAAACATCTCGACCGCCATTTTCTACAGCGCACTCTACGCCGCCGCAAGCGGTATGCTTACTGTTATTATTGCAGTCGGGACGCTGCCATTCTGGGAGGCCGTGTTCGGCGTAGTCACTGTTCTTAAGCTTCTTGACTTGACCAATCCTAACAACGCAATACTAAGACGACTGACAATCGAAGCTCCCGGCACATACCACCACAGTATTATAGTAGGCAACCTAGCAGAAAACGCCGCCGGAAATATCGGCGCCAATACTAACCTGACAAGAGCCGGTGCATATTTTCATGACATCGGCAAGCTTAAATACCCGCAGTATTACGCGGAGAACCAAGTCGGCGAGAACCCTCACGACCTCATGGATTCATATTCCAGCGTGCAGGTTATACTACGACATGTCTCGTACGGTGCGGAGCTAGCCGACAACTACAAGCTGCCGAACGTCATTAAAGACATGATTACGCAGCACCACGGCAATTCGCTCATAAAATATTTCTACGTAAAGGCTAAGCAGGAGAACGAGAACGTCGACGACAAGGACTTCCGTTATAACAGCGTCCCTCCGCAGACGAAGGAAGCCGCGCTTATAATGCTTGCCGATACCGTCGAGGCCGCAGTCAGATCAGCAATACCGCGCGCAAAATCATTCGAAGAAATAGAGACGCTTATAAAGAAGCTTATCAAAGACAAGCTGGACGACGGCCAGCTCATTGATTCCGGCTTTACGATTAAAGACATGGACGTAATAGAAAAATCCTTTTCGCGAATGTTTAAGGCCATGTACCATGAGCGTATCGTTTACCCGGAAGATAAAAAGGAGGCCGCCGAAAATGTGCCTGAACAAAAAAGTTGACATATTAATCGATAACCGTACCAATAATAAGTTACCGGAGCAGTTCGAGGATATTGTGCGCAGTGTTATAAACGAAGCATTACGCTTAGAGGGCGATTCCGCTGACCGAGAGGTCAGCGTTTCGTTTGTAACCGACGACGAAATACGCAAGCTGAACAAGCGGTTTCGCGGCTTGGACAAGGAAACCGACGTCCTGTCGTTCCCGATGGACGAGGATGCGTTTCTCGGTGACATCGTAATAAACTACGCATATATCTACTCGCAAGCGGCCGACTACGGACACAGCCCCGAACGCGAGCTGGGCTTTCTTACGGCACACGGTACGTTGCACCTACTGGGCTACGACCACATGCAAGACGACGATGAGCAAGAGATGTTATCCAAGCAGGAGCAAATCTTAAACGCCGTCGGTTTACACCGAATTTGAACGGGGGTTTTATAATGAAAAGACGTTATCTGTTATGTCTTTTTATTCTCATTTTGTTAGCAAGCTGCAAAAAAGCTGTAAACGTAAATCTTAATGCCGACGCTACACCGACGGCTTCTTCTCCCTCCCCTACAGAGACTCCTACGCCCACTCCCTCTCCAACCCCTGCCCCTCAGGAAGATTTGACTTACGTCGCGCTCAATCCCCTAACAGGACAACTCACCGACAAGAGCATTGCCGAACGCAGGCCGTTTGCGGTCGTCATAAACAATCTGCAAAAGGCGCTGCCGCAAAGCGGTATTTCGCAAGCTGATATTTATTACGAGGTGCTTGCCGAAGCCGATATTACGAGAATCGTGGCTGTTTTTCAGGAGCCTACCTCTATAAAAATAGGACCGGTGCGCAGCGCGCGGGACTACTTCTTGGATTTTGCGCTGGATTATGACGCGGTTTTCGTTCATCACGGCGGAAGCCCGCAGGCTTACAGCGCTATCGGCAGCTTAAAAATAAACAACTACGACGGAATGAAGGACGGCGTGATTTTTTGGCGCGACAAAGCTCGGGCTTCCATACCTTCGATGATTGAACACAGCTCGTATATAAATGCTAACGTTCTGGTCGATAGATTTACGAATTCATCTTACCGTAAGAATGTTACAGACAACTTTATACACGGTTTTAGTTTTTTGGCGATGCCCGCTGCGCTTAACGGTCAGACAGAGGATAAGAGCCTGACTGTTTCGTTTTCAAGGGATTTTGTTTCCGGCTTTGTGTTCGACGGCGAAACCGGGTTGTATAATGTTTTTAACGGCGACAAGAAGCGTATCGACGAAGAAACAGGCAATCAACTGTCCGTTACGAATGTCGTCGTGCAGTTCGCTTCTATGCGCGTGATTCCGGGCGACAGCGAAGGGCGGCGCGATGTTAACCTAGTATCAAGCGGCTCGGGCTATCTGTTTACAAATGGCGCACGCGTCCCGATAAAATGGGAAAAGAAATCCCATACCTCGCCTACCTCATATTTTTTCGAGGACGGCAGCAAGGCTATGTTTAACAAAGGCAAGACTTGGTTCTGTATAGTAGATAAAACCTCGTCGGTCACAGCCGACGGTGAAAAGCTTACAAGTAAGTAAAACCAAAGCAACACACAATATAAAACACAGGAGCGATTTTTTTGGACAACTTC
>CAZJLW010000008.1:6913-14566 GCA_964546895.1 uncultured Eubacteriales bacterium
TCCGGCTTTGTGACGCTGGTCGGCCGACCTAACGTCGGAAAGTCAACACTCATGAACCTTCTCGTAGGTCAAAAGATTTCCATCACATCAAACAAACCCCAAACCACACGCAACAAAATATTAAGCATACTAACCGGCGACGCCTATCAGCTCGTTTTTCTTGATACGCCCGGAATACACGTGCCGAAATCGAAGCTCGGAGAGCTGATGCTAAAAAGTGTCGAAGCCGCCCTTAACGAGGTCGATGTCGTCTTGTTTCTTGTCGAACCCGGCGAATGGGTTCCGCGCGCCGATAAGCTCGTCGCCGAAAAACTTGCCAACACTACCACGCCCGTTTTTTTAGTTATAAATAAAATCGATCTGATTTCCAGAGCGGAGCTGCTTAATGTTATTGAAATGTACAAGGGGCTTTACAACTTTAAGGAAATAATCCCGGTATCGGCTACGAAGGCCGAAAACACGGACGAGCTGCTTGCCGCAGTTGTCAAGTATTTGCCTGACGGGCCTAAGTATTTCCCGGACGACCAGATAACGGACCAGCCCGAGATTCAGATTACATCGGAAATCATTCGCGAAAAGGCTTTGTTATGCCTTGACGAGGAAATCCCGCACGGCATTGCCGTCGAAATAATCGGCATGAAAAAGCGCGACGACAAAAACATCGTCGACGTCGAGGCTACGATTATTTGCGAAAAGGATACGCATAAGGGCATAATAATCGGGCGCAACGGAACTATGCTTAAGCGCATCGGTTCGCTCGCGCGTACGGACATCGAGCGACTGCTCGGTACGCATATTAACCTTCAGCTTTGGGTTAAAATTAAGAAAGATTGGCGTAATAACGATTATTTCTTAAGGTCGATGTACGACAGATAAATTTCCATTTATTCATCAGTATATATTCCCCCTCGACTGCAAAAAGTAATAACGTAAAATATGACAGGGGGAAAGAATCGCATGATGTATAGTGATATGTTCTGGAATATATTCGCAAAATCCGGCAGCGTGGACGCTTACTGCGGCTACAAACAGTTAACAGGCGACGGCGAGCCGGAGAACGCCTTGCCCGGTGTCACGAAAAGGGAGCAAAAACATACAAATGAGTTCATTTAAAGCAAGGGGCGTCGTGTTGAAGACGTACGACGTCGGCGAATCCGATAAATCCGTCGTGCTTTTGCTAAAGGAACGCGGCAAGACCAAAGCCTACGCAAAGGGCGCGCGCAAGCCGAAAAGCAAATTCATGGCATCCACACAAATTTTTACATATTCAGACTTCATAATTGACGACAGATTCAATGCGCTGGCGCAAACGGATGTTATTGAGAATTTCTACGATATACGTAATAACTACGACAGACTATGCTGCGGCAACTATATGCTGGAGCTTACCGACAAAACGCTGTTCGAAAACATGCCCTGCGACGAGGTACTGCTGTTGCTGCTAAAGTCGCTGTCGGTACTGGCTAAAGGGACTGCCGCGCCCGGGTTCGTCCGGGTTGTGTTTGAGCTTAAGTTTTTCCAGCTAAACGGTTACGCGCCTGAGACGGACGGCTGTAATGTCTGCGGGAGCGGCGAAGATTTATACTGGGGCGGCGCGGGCTTCGTTTGCCCGCACTGCGCTCCGGATGGTACTTTGGTCAAGCTCTGCGAAGGTTCCGTTCGTGCTATTAAGTACATATTGGCGTCGGATATTAAGGATTTGTTTAAGTTTTCGGTAAGCGGCGACGTTCTCGGCAAAATAAAAAGCGCAAACAAAATTATTTTTTACAATAATTTCGAATTTGCGCTTAATAGTGAACGGTTTTTGGAATAGTATTTACTAGAACAGAAGAATCTTTATGCCGATCGCAATCAACACGATACCGCCGAAAACAGCCGAACCTTCTTTGAATACGCCGCTGATTTTTTTACCAGCTGCGACGCCGACAGCCGAAAATGTGAACGCCACAACGCCGATTACTACCGCGGCCGAATATATCTGCGCACCCGTTATGGCGAAGCTTACTCCTACGGCAAGCGCATCAATGCTAGTCGCTATTGCCAACACAATCATATTTTTTGCAGACATGGCGTTATTCGCTATGTCTTTTTTTTCGCCCTCGCCGCTACGCATGTCCTTAATCGCTTCGTAAAGCATTTTACCGCCGATAAGGCACAGCAGGACGAACGCGATAAAGTTGCCGTACTGTGTGAGTCTTGCGCTGAATGTTTTGCCGCCGTAAAAACCGATAATCGGCATGACGAACTGAGCAATACCGAAATACAGACCGAATTTGATCGAGTGCATGATGCTGTAGCGTTTAATAACGACGCCGTTAGAAATCGAAACGGCGAACGCATCCATAGCCAGCCCCACCGCAATAAAAAAAACTGAAACCAAATCCAAAATAAATCCCACCCTAATCTGAAAATTTTTTTAATACACGCAACATTTTTAATGAAAATATCGTAAAATGTATATATGACGCTAAAACTATAAAAAGGAGATAAACGGAATGCCTAATGAAAAAATGCAAATATTAAAAATGCTCGAAGAAGGAAAGATCAACTCCGAGGAAGCGGCGAAGCTGCTTAACGCAATCGGTACAGAAAAATCAACGTCAAGAGGAAACGGACGACAGTCCAGCACGACTGAGAATTTTGACGAGTTCGTGAGCGGCTTGTCCAAAAAGATAGAAACGTTCGCGAAGGACGTAGAACCTAAGCTTCACAAAATAACGGAGGTCGTAGCCGAGAAAACAACTGAACTGACCGATAAGCTTTCCAAGGGCTTGTCCACGAGCGAGCCGGCGGCAAAACGCACCAAGCCCACAGGACGCGGCATTGAAAAGCGGTTCGAACTCAGCGTCGGCGCCGAACGCGGCAGCGAGCTAAACCTGTCGACGATAAACGGCGACGTATATGTAAAAGGTTATAACGGCGACAAAATAACCGCTTCCGTCGCTTACCGTCCGAAAAGAGCCGATGCAAAACTGGATTTTATCCAGCTCGGCAGCAAGTACATGCTCAGCTATGACGAGGACGAGTTCGAGTTCGTATCGGTTAACGCGTTCGTTCCCGAGAAGCTCTTCGACATCGTAACAATCGCTACTATTAACGGAAGGCTCGATGTCTCGACGCTATCCGTACAAGCTGCGACATTCTCAAACTCCGGCGGAGCTACGAAATTATCCTCAATCGTTTCCAAAACGATTAACGTTGATTGTAACAACGGCTCGCTTAGTTTGTCAAATGTTTTTAGCGACAAGGCGCAAATTGAAAATTTCAACGGAACTATCGACGTAACGGAGATCGATATTGCCGATTTGAAGCTTGTCGCTTTTAACGGCGACGTTGCTTTTCATGTGTCGGAATATAAAAATTTTTCAACTTACGTCTGGAATATCGAAACAAGTAATGGTAAAATGACTATAAGCGTTCCAAGCGCGCCTGACATCGGCTACAATCTGCGCGCGCACGCATCGCTCGGAAACGTGAGAATCGGGTTAAGCGGACTGAACTACACGGCGTCGGACAGCTCGTTCGCCGAGGGTAAATCCGTCGGCTACGAAAGCGCGCGCAAACGCGTCAGCCTTAACCTCGAAACCTCTAACAACTCTCTTGTTGTAAATTAATGTAATCAAAGGCTGGTGTTGTATTTATGACAGTGCGTAAGCTGTCGGCTGTGGCGGCTTTGTTTGTATGCTTTGTATTTTTATCAGGCTTTGCTGCCGCGGTAACTGCCGACGAAATGAAAGCGGCCGTCGACTCAGACAAAATATATAAAAACATCTACATCAACGGCATCGATGTGTCGTCGCTTACGAAAGACGAAGCGCTGCAAAAGCTTAACAGTCTATTTACACCCGATCTCAATAATAAAGTAATCACTCTGTCGGACGGCTCGAGCAGCTATGATTTCCGCTACGAAGAGTTTAATGTACGGTACGATTTTAGCAAGGCTGTCGATATGGCATATGATTACGCGCGCGACGGCAGTCTTGAGGGGCGGTATTTCGCCGTCAAGTCTCTCGCCGCCGAGCCGCACAAAATTATTTACGAGCCTGTTTTTACATACAACGAAGCGGCTATTAAGGAAAGATTAAAGCTGATAGAAAACAAGGTTTACGTACCACCGGTTGACGCGGGTGTTAAAATCAACGCCGGTCAGCCGGAGAAGTTTACCGTAGCTGACGAGGTGTACGGCAGAGAGCTTAACTTTGACGAGACGTCGCTGCTGGTCGGTGAGCTGCTGAAAAATCAGAAGGAAGGCGTCGTGCAGGTAGCGTTTAACGATGTTATGCCGAAGCATGTCGCTGCGGAGTTTGAAAATGCGCTGACGCTTTTAGGTACGTATTCAACTAATTTTACACCCGGCGTGAACGCGCGTAATACGAATATCGCAACCGCGGCAAGTAAGATTAATAATGTAGTAATCTTCCCGGGCGAGGTGTTCTCGACGAACGCCGCCTTCGGCGAAATGACGTACGAAAACGGCTACCGCGAAGCCCAGTCAATAATAAACGGAAAATTCGTGGACGATATCGGCGGCGGTATTTGTCAGGTGTCGAGTACGTTGTACAATGCGATACTGTTCTCCGAGTTGCAAATAGTTGAGCGTATAAATCATTCGCTCAAGGTCGGTTATCTGGATTATGGTTTCGACGCTACGCTTGCAACACCTGTTATTGACTTGAAGTTTAAAAACAACACGACGCACCCGATTATCATCGAATGCGTAATAGATAAGGGCAAAAGTGTAATCGCAAGCATTTATGGCTACGAAGGTCGCCCTGTCGGGCGCAAGCTAGTTTTTAAGAACGAGCTGGTCGAAACCGTACCTCCCGCACAGCCCAAACTCATACAGGATCCGACGTTACCCGTCGGACAACAGGTTACTGTCACTGCCGCTAAAAACGGTTATAAATATAATGTTTATAAATATGTTTACGAAAACGGCGTGCAGGTTCAAAAGGTAAGAATAAACACAAGCACCTATAAGCCTGTTGTGGGCGAAATTAAAGTCGGAACAAAGATCAACAATTGAGGAGGAGTACGATGATTAATATCCCAACGGTAAAACTGGGAATCGTGGCTGTCAGCCGGGACTGTTTTCCTATGACGCTGAGCCGTACGCGCCGCGTGGCGGTAGTTAGCGAGTTGAAGAAGAGAAACATTGAGATTTTTGAGGCGCAGACCGTCGTCGAGAATGAGAAGGATGTATTGAAGGCGCTTGACGAGCTGAAAACAGCCGGAGCTAACGCGCTCGTTGTTTATCTCGGCAACTTCGGGCCGGAAGGTCCCGAGACATTGCTTGCGCAGAAGTTCTGCGGTCCGGTAATGTTTGCGGCCGCCGCCGAAGAAACCGGCAGCGACTTGATAAACGGACGCGGCGATGCGTACTGCGGAATGCTGAACGCTTCTTACAACATCGGGTTGCGCGGACTTAAGCCTTACATACCTGAGTATCCCGTCGGCACAGCGGCTGAGGTCGCGGAAATGATTGAGACATTTGCCGATATCGCTAGGGTAAAGCTTGGCGTTTCGGGCTTGAAGATTTTCGGCTTCGGCCCCAGACCGTTTGACTTTCTGGCTTGCAACGCTCCGATTAAGCCGTTGTTTGATTTGGGCGTCGAAATCCAAGAGAATTCCGAGCTTGATTTATACAAGGCGTTCCTTGACCACGCCGAAGACAGCCGCATCCCTGGTGTTATCGCCGACATGGAAAAGGAACTGGGCAAGGGCAACAAACATTCCGGCATACTCACGAAGCTTGCACAGTACGAGCTTACGCTGCTTGACTGGGCTGAGGCTAACATCGGCGCGTCTAAGTATTTCGCGTTCGCTAATAAGTGCTGGCCGGCGTTTCAGAATATGTTCGGCTTCGTACCGTGCTATGTCAACAGCCGTCTCGCACAGAGGGGTATACCCGTCGCTTGCGAAACTGATATTTACGGAGCGCTGTCTGAGTACATAATAACGGCTGCTACTTGCATGGCACCTACTCTGCTTGATATTAACAATACCGTCCCGCGCGATATGTACGAGGAAAACAAGGCTGCTGTTAAGGATTACAATCAGACAGATTTGTTCATGGGCTTCCACTGTGGAAACACGCCAATCTGCCATATCGACAACGGCGAAATGAAGTACCAGCTTATAATGAAGCGCTTGCTTGAGCCGGAATCGGAGCCGAATATTTCACGCGGCACGCTCGAGGGTACGCTTAAACCGTCCGGTATCACGCTGTTCAGACTGCAAAGCACCGCCGAGGGCGTTTTGAAGAGCTATGTCGCCGAAGGAGAGGTTCTTGATGTTAATCCGAAGTCGTTCGGTGCTATCGGCGTCATAGCCGTTAAGGAAATGGCGAGATTTTACAGGCATGTACTTATTGCGAAGCGTTATCCGCATCATGCGGGCATCGCGTTTAAGCATGTCGGGGACGTTCTGTTTGAAGCTATGAAGATGTTCGGAGTGTCGGACATTGCTTTTAATCAGCCGCAAGGCATGATGTATCCCGGAGAGAACCCATTTAAATAAGCAATATTTAAGCCGCAGCATTTCGAGATAAAATCTCTCGTCGTGCTGCGGCTTTTTTTATGGCTGCCAGCTTAATACCGGCTTATTGATTAAGGCGTTCCACTTCCAGTCAGGTGTAGCACCTGAGAAGTTCCATGACAGCAGCGCCGGTAAACTGCCGCCGTTATATGTTGATTGCGATTGGATTTGGGTTAGTGTCAGGCTTGCACCGTTTTTTTCACCCGCTCCTATCGGCGTTACGGGCTGGTTGATTCCAGTGTTGCGAATGCTTAAGGCATCGTACGCGTAGTTGTCTTGTAATGTGCTACTCGTGGACAACCCGACTATTCGTCCGTAGTAAACGACCAGTCCGGTTATACTGATACTACTGCTTTGCGTGACGCAGTCGGCTACAGCCGCGCCATTTTGAATTCTCCCGGCTATACCAGCTACATATATATCGCCTGTGCCGGTAACTGTCGCGGTAATGTTTCCGGTTGCATAGCAGTATCGTACTACTGTGGCTACGGTTGCATCCCCGGCTATCCCACCTACGAACAGCCCTTTTGTCGTGATTGTTGTAGCTGACAGTGTGCCTGTCGTGTAGCAGTTAAAAATGTTCGTAGCCTGTACGCTGAGTCCGACAATACCACCGAGTTGTGATAGAGATGCAGTGTTGCTTGTGTTTCTCGTACTTTTATTGTCCAGGGTGATGTCGCCGAGGGCGTAACTGTTCAATATGTTCGCGTACTTTGAAGTTGCGGCTTCTGCTTTACCTGCTATGCCTCCGACTGCTATCCCGAAGTCCGTTGAGTCTGTTTTTGTCGCGGCGACAGCGTTTGTTGTATAGCAGTTCTGCACTGTCGAATAATTAACATACCCTGCTATGCCGCCCGCGCTTACTGCATCTGCACCTGTTACGGTTACATTACCCGTTACGCCGGAATTTTTCACTACCGACGTCGCAGACATACCTCCCGCCGCCGAACCTACAATACCTCCGGCGATAACATTGCCCGTGCTTACCTTTACGGTTATGTCGGATATTAGGCGGCAGTTATCGATAACTGAAGTGTACATGTATCCTGCAATCGCCCCGGCATTGACTATTTTTGAGGTCGCTGTACCTGCTGTTATGCCTTTTTCTGTGTTCAT
>CAZJLW010000008.1:14666-16622 GCA_964546895.1 uncultured Eubacteriales bacterium
GTTGTAACCGCCGCTGTTGATTGTCCCGACATCGATACTGCCTATTACAGCGCCCGAACCGATTGTCACTGTCGTATCTCCGGTTAAGTCGCCCGTCAGAGTAACCTGCTTATCGGTGTACGTACCTGTGATGGTCGCGGCTGTTTTAGTCGTGTCGATTTGAATGGCGTTTAACGCGCTTATTTTCGTGGTGCTATCCGGCGCGGCAAATGAATATTTTATGGCGGCTTGCGACAAGTCGCCAGCTGTCGCCGTCGTTAGTGACGTGAAGAAGAATACGCTGCCATCATTGAAAATTCCGTTTGATATCGTAGTGTTGCTGCCGCCAGCGTAAAAGCTGCCCGGCGCGGTGATCGCAAAGGCTGAACCTGTCGGCTGACCAAGATGAATCGGAACTGTCGTACCTATGGCAGATACAGCTTTATAGCCAGCCATAGTATCCGCGCCGTTTTCTACCGTGTGCGCCGGAATGACTATCTTGCCGGTTACGCCCGAAATGCCGCCGGTTATCGAAATACCTGAGAAATCGATTGCTCCGCTTAAGTCCAGTACACCGTTTGTGCCTAGGTCGAGCGCGCCGAGCGTAACCTGCGGTCTTGTGCCTGAAAATACTACCGTGTTGCCGCTTGAACCGCTTGCGGTTACATCGGCCAGCGATACTCCTGGGGTGAGCGTAAGTGTGATTCCCGTGCCGTTAAGCCTGACGGGGACGGGTGAGCCGTCAGCTGAGCCGTTAGCTAAACTACTATTGAGTCCGTTCCAAACGGTTCCTAGAGTAACGCTTCCGCTTAGAATCTCTATTCCGGACACTGCTGTGCTGTCCGCGAATGTAATTTTTAAGCTGTCTGATTTATTGGCTGCGACAGCGGCGGCTAACGGAGATGATACCTTGTATATGCCGCCCGCTACGACGCCGGTGCTTGTTGATATGGCGGGCTTTATCGTGATAATTGCGTTTGCTGTGTTGACCGATTCTATCTCATTGGTTAATATAACAGCGTTAGTCGGCATGTTTACGGGTATGAAGTTCCATGTGCCTACATTTACATTGGCTGCGTTTGCCGTAAAGCTTAGCCCGGCTGATGTGTAGTAACCGGCTAGCGGGACGTTTGCTAGGTTTGTTGCGTTTACTTCGGTGTAAAGCGTAATGGTGTCGATAACCGTGTTGCTTGGGATTACAATGCGACCTGTGCCGCCTTGGATTATCGAAATCGGGTTGACAGTTCCGTTTGTCGGAGTGTTTGGTGATTTGCTTAGCGCGTAGGCGGCTATAACTTTGTCGGTTTGTGTGCCGCCGTTTTGTATCGTAATCACGCTTGCGATGTTTTCTGCCGAGACCGTTACCGTCCCTGCCTTTAGCACCTTTCCAGACGAATCTGTCTCGATCATAACGTAATTACCGACGGGTTTTGTAATCTTACCATTTGACCCGCTAATGAACGGCGTAATATCTGTATATCCTGATGATGTACCCGATCCGATCGGAGGTATTACAGCTCCCGGCATTTCGGAGATTTTTACTCTGTTTTGATTAAGCGGATTCGATAAGCCTGATATTGTAATGTTCGACTGCCCTGCTGTCAGGCTGTTGTCTATTGCGGCTGTAGATATCGTTAAGCCGCTTGCGATAACAGCAGCTGTCATGTTTACTGCTTCTCGGTTTGCAAATGCGGCTATTTTTCCTCCCGCTCCTGTCAAATCGTTAACGCCGGTCGGCGTATAGCTTATATACACGCTGTCGTCTTTTATGGCTGGTTTCTGCATTGTAAGTTCTACTGTGTTACCGCTTATGGTTGAGCCGGAAACTTCGCAACCGGTTAAAGCATCGTATATCCCCGTTACCAAAAACGCGCTGTTGTCAGCTGTTGTACCAAGCAAAGGCTTGTCAAATGCTATGCGCAGCGCCGAGCCGCTGATTGTAATGGAAGATAGTATTGGCGGCGGGATTGGGGTTGG
>CAZJLW010000008.1:16722-25825 GCA_964546895.1 uncultured Eubacteriales bacterium
GTTGGTGTTGGGGTCGGCGTTGGCGTGGAGGTTGTGGGCGGTGTTGGCGTTGACGTAGGGGTTGAAATTGGGGACGGTGTTGGTGTCAGCGTAGGCGCAGGTGTCGGCGTGGGTGTAGGCGCTGGTGTCAACGTAGGCGCTGGAGTCGGCGTTTGTGATTGCGTCGGCAAAGGTGTTTCTATAAGCACAGGTACATTCCCCGTCCCTACTGTCGAACCCGTCCCACTCCCTGAATCACCTGAATCCGATCCGTCATACCCTGAGTACCCAAAATACCCAGATCCAGTCTGTAATCCACCACTCACAGAATAACTCACTCCGTTATCTGACAAGCTTCTCTCACTACCCTTCGGCAGCAACTCTCCGTTAGCCACAACCGCTTCAGCAGCCGTAACAGTGCCAACTTCCGAGCCGTTAATATAATTCAGCGCGACATTTTCAGACATTACACCAACCACCGAAGCCGTTGCTCCGTCCATAACTATATCAGCCGGTGTAAAAACCTTAATACTCTCAAAACCACCGCTAAGTACAGCGGCAACACGCCGCTTAGTATCATACACATGAGAAGACGCCGTAAACTCAACATTGATAAACCCGCCGCCCACAACATATTCATTATTAAGCAAAGCGTCCGAAAAGACCCGCGTATTCTCAACCTGCGAGTCACCAGTCAGCAAAACACGCACTTGCTCCCCTACATTTTTTGATATGATAATAAGCGGCGTCGTCACGTCATTCAACTCAACAGTGTTCGCACCGCCGCCTTCTATAACTATCGCACCCTTAACGTTAACATTATCCAAACGCACATTACCGTCGCCGACACCGGCAGCAATATACAGCCGGTTAGTAACGGTCATATTTTTCAACTCAACATTATGAGCGTTAACGACAGCGTTCCGATACGTTCTGCCCGACTCATACTGCCCTGCCGAAGAAAAAACCTCACCAACCGCCAGCGAAACAATCGCCGAAACTTCCGCCACAGTAATAGTAGCATACGGCTCAATATTCCCCTTCTTCTCTCCGTCACCGTATCCGCTCATAACACCGGCTTCAACAAGCGCGGACAAATAAGGCTTGCTCCACTCAGGCAGCACGCCGAAATCACCGAACTTCTTTAAAGAATCAACCCCATCCGTATTAAGCTTAAACGCCTTAGCAAGCAAAACAGCCGCTTCCGCACGCGTTATAGTATCCTCAGGACGCAGAGAAGTAAGCCGCGTATCATCGCCGACGTAGTTTCCTGCGTTGACGTTTCTCAAAACAGCGCCGTAATAAGTCGCGTCTGGCTTTACGTCTGCAAGCTCGCGTGGCGTGTCATCTGTGTACTTCATAACATTATCAAGCATAATCAATATTTCATAGCGCTTAGCAGGTTCATCCAAGCGTGCAGCGCCAGCCAGCTCTCGGGGTAATATATTTTGAGCCGCAAGCTTCAAAACAAACGGCTCCGCCCAATGCCGACCGACCGACGATGCCGCATATACCGCCACTGACGGCATTACAAGCGTAAGAGATACACAAAATGTAATCATTACTTTTAATCTTTTCAACAATTTTATCATTATGTACACCTCGCAATAATAACTAATAATCATGTATATATTGCAGCTATTGTTTGAAATAATATAACATACTAAATGTAAAAATAAAAGAAATTTTTGTAATAAAATGCCGTAAAATAGCGCACTGTACAAATCGAACCATGTTTATAAGACTTATTGACATATGCACAGAGACATGCTAATTGAAGCAAAAAAACAGGCTTGTGTCGGATACTTTTAGAGTATCAACACAAGCCTGTTTTATTACGTCCGCGGCGGTCGGCATATGAGCAGTTCCATTCCGGATTTGCTCGTCGCCTTTACGCCGTTTAATCCGTCCGGCATAAATATCTGATCGCTTTGTTTTATATCCATTTGCCCATCTTTGTAAACCAATCCGCCCTCGCCCTTAAGAGCCACCACAACGTAAAACCCGCTAATCTCCGGCAGCAAAGCTTCGCCGGTAACGCTAAGCTTCATCAAAGCAAACTTCTCCGTATCATCATACGTAATAAGCTCGCCCGGTTTTTTTTCGGTCAGCTTATATTTACGGAGTATTTCGTCCGTTTCGTACCCCTCGTAGTTAAAGCATTCGAACATTCGCTCGAATCCCAGCCCCTGATGACACGCAGCGTCACTTATTGTTAACCCCGAAGGCGTCTTACGCTCCGTCCGTATCGTATAATCCGTCGGCTCCTGCACCTCTATCAAGAAGCAACCCGCACCAATAGCGTGTGGCAAGCCGCCTTCAATAAGATAAACATCGCCCTCATTAACGTAGAACTTATGCAGGCAGCCTAGCATTTCCTCTATATCCTGTCTTTCAAAAATATCTTGCCAGCGCTCACGCGTTATTCCCTTTTTAAAACCAAAATATATATGCGGCTTCTCCCCGTTCACTTCTCTGCCGCCGATGACATACCAGCTTTCCGTCTTGCCAAAGTCGGAGTTGAACAGGCGCTTAGCGGTCGCCCTGTCGGGATGCACCTGTATCGCCAGCCGTTCGGCCGCGTCCAGCCCCTTTACCAGCACACCTGTGTTGCAGCCGTATTTGGCGTAATGCGCCTTGCCGAGCATAGCTTCCGGGTTTTGCTCAACAAGAGATTTTAGCGTTACGGTCGTGCCGTCGTCCAAGACCGTCTTGGATAACCCTTCGTCCGTTATATGCTCACGTCCCGGGTTGCGTGCGCTTACGACCGATGCAACCCATTCCTCCGGAAAATGATCGTCATGCGGCGATTCCAGCCCCTGCCACTGCTCGATCTTCATACCACCAAGATACGTACGCCAAACGCGCTGCGACAACAGCTTCAACGGTTTTATACAGTCACTCATAATTTCATATCCCCTTCCTTAATCAATCCTTTTTTGCGCATAAGCTCGCTGATTAAAAGACTCAGCACCGCCGGTATTATAATGTAAAGAATGATAACCGGCACTATTGACGACGCGCCCATAAGCGACACCGTCGTAAACGGTCCCACAAGCCCCGCGGTACCCATACCCGCGCCGACTGACGTCGCTTCCAACTTAAAAACAAGCGTCGACAACGCACCGCAAACGCCGCCCGCAACAGTCGGTGGCACCCATATCCACGGATTGCGTACGATGTTCGGGATTTGCAGCATCGACGTCCCGATACCCTGAGCAATCAGCCCTGCAAACTTATTCTCGCGATACGATATTACAGCGAAGCCCACCATCTGCGCGCAGCAACCCGCAAGCGCAGCTCCCGCCGCGATGCCGCCTATTTTTATCGAAATACACAGCGCCGCCGACGATATCGGCAGCGTCAGAACCATACCGACCACGACACCCAGCAAAACCCCCATCGGTAGCGGCAGCATTAGTGTAATACTGTTTATGACGTTGCCCATTTCCGTCATGAACGCAGAAATAACCGGCGAAACATAAACACCGACGACTCCGCCGCACATGATTACCGTAGCCGGTACAAGCAGCAGGTCAAATTTCGTCTTGCCTTCCAGCTTCTTGCCTATTTCAAGCCCTACGAGCGCGGCTATAAGCGCGCCGACCGGCTCGCCTACTCCGATTTTCGCCATGACTGCCGCATTAACCGTCACGAATGAAACTGTCCCGGCACCGATTGCTCCCGCCGCTATCGACGACAGTAGAGTAAACTGACCGGCGCCCCGCACATAAGCGACGCCCGCGCCGATGGCAGGCCCCATAAAATACTGCGCTATCTGCCCGATATTCTCGATAAGCTTAACCCCTGTGATTACCCCGATTTGCTTAATGATTACGCCGATTATTAACGAACCGAACAACCCTCTCGCCATTCCGTCAAGAATCAGAGTTATGTAGCTTTTAACCGTTTTTGTTTTCTGTCCCAATTTAATACACTCCTTAAAAATTTTTCCTAGATTTTTTTCACCCCAATAATACTACACGAAAAACCCAACAGCAAATGATTTTTTATTTGACATGCAAAAACTTTAGATATATTCTAGTAAAGATGTAATTTTCTTAGGGGTTTTCACTTTCGGGGGCATACTTTACAGGGGGTTAGACAATGAAGAAAAAATCTATTAAGACAAAGCTTTCTCAGGCGGTGTTTCTCGTTTCACTCGTTTGCATGATTATGCTGACTGCGGGTGGATATATCATCGCGCGTAACATTGTAGTCGAGCAAACTGTGCTTAAGGACTCACGGCTCACGGCTTATTACTCTTCCGTAATATCGCAGTGGTTTGAACGCTACAAAAGTATTATAGCGATAGCCGGTGATGATATGCGCAAGATGTCAAACCGCGACAGTATCAACACAATTATTGATGCGAAGTCCAATCAGTTTAAGTTATTGAACACGTACATCGGATACAGCGACGACACTTATCGCTTCGCTACGGGCGATGCACCTGTTGCCGACACATGGAGACCTACACAGCGTCCGTGGTATCACGAAGCTATGAAAGCCGGAGGTTCTATCACTATTACAGAGCCGTACAAGGATTCCGGCACCGATATGACAATAATATCTTTTGTGCAGTATTTAGGCAAAATAAACAACTTAGACGCTGTTTTCTCGATCGATGTAGATATCAACGAAGTGCTTAGCGTAGTTTCTTCTATTAAAATAGATGATAAATACGGCTACGCATTTTTACTGGACGATAAGGGAAACATCGTCTCCCACCCGAGCAAGGACTACCAGCCGAGCGGCGACACTCTCGTTAACGTTAGTAACATAGAATACTATTCGGATTTGATGTCGCTTCCCGATGACGGCAGTAAAATAATCAAGGACTATAACGGCGTGAAATCATATTTATTTATGAGCAAAATCGGCACATCTAACTGGTCGCTTGTTTTGTCCGCACCCGTTAGCTCGGTTATTTCGCCTGTTTATATCATTCCGTTTTATCTTGGTATTCTGCTGATTATTCTTTGCGTTATTTTTGCAGCCTTTATAGAAGTGATAGTCGAACGGATAATCATTAAGCCGATTAACGAGCTGGTCGGAGTTACAAAAAGACTCGCGGTCGGCGACGATGATATCGCGTTGCAAGCCAACTCCTCAGACGAAATAGGTGAACTGACACATTCGCTTGCAGAGGTCGTAGCGGCCAACAAGGAGCAATCTGACGTTCTTGAAAAGATAAGCGCGGGCGATTTCTCCGCGCAGATTTCGCTACGCTGCGAACACGACAACATGAACAAGAGCCTTAAAAAGATGGCGGATACACAGAAGGCTTACGTCCAAAGTATTTCTAACGCGATGAACCGCATCGCAAGCGGCGACTTCAAAACTAAGATTTCAACCAAATACGAAGGCGATTTCGTTCCGATTAAGGTCGCTATAGATGAAACACAGAGCAAGCTCAACACCTATATAAGCGACACAATACGGGTTCTTAATCACATGAGTAACGGAATCCTGACTGAAAAGATAACTATGAACTACGTCGGAGATTTCAGCTTGCTAAAGGATAGTATTAACGCAATGCTTGAGGATCAGCTTAGCTACGTCAGCAACATCTCAAAAACTATGCTGAGAATACAGAACGGCGATCTGAGCGCGAGTATCGACATTGAGTTCCTAGGCGACTTTGCCTCGATTAAAACATCTATCAACAAAACGGTCGAGTACCTGCGCATGTATATTTCGGAGCTGAAAAACTGCCTGTCGCATATAGCCGACGGGGATTTGACCACCGCTATAAAGACGGAGTTCCTGGGCGATTTCAGCGCGTTAAAGGAATCGACGCAGCACATTACCCGCTCGTTAAGCAACACCTTAAACCAAATAAATAACGTAGCCGACGAGGTAGCCTCCGGCACTGACCAAATGCATTCCGCTATAACAAACGTGGCTCAAGGCGCATCGAAGCAGTCGGAATCAATAGCGTCGCTAAAACAAAACACAGATCAGATGACGCAGCAGATAGGCAAAAACTTCGAGAACACGAAGGGCGCGCTGACGTTAAACAACAACGCGATGTTAGAAGTCGACAAGGGCAACCAAAAGATGCGCGACATGATTACGGCAATGGGCAAAATAAGCGAAACGTCGAACCAGATTTCGAACATCATAAAAACCATAAACGACATAGCATTCCAGACGAATTTGCTTGCGCTTAACGCGGCTGTCGAAGCGGCTCGCGCAGGTGAAGCCGGAAAAGGCTTCAGCGTAGTCGCAGAGGAAGTCAGAAACCTTGCCAACCGTTCGGCCGTCGCCGCCAAGGACGTAGAGTCTCTCATCGAAACCTCGCTCACCGCCGTAAATAACGGTGACAAAATCGCAAGAGAAACCGCTGAGACGCTTTTGCACATGGTTGACGACGCGAAAAAGACTAACACATCAATACTCAACATCAACGAAATAACGCAGAAGCAGGTCAGCGAAATCTCTGACATAAACACAGAGCTTGACAGTATACAGCTAATAGTACACTCCAACACAGCCGCCGCCGAGCAATCCGCTGCCGCCAGTGAGGAACTGTCGGCGCAGGCGCAGAACCTGAAACAGCTCGTCAACAATTTTAAGACAATATAATCATTTGCTTATTTCTTGGAAATATTGTAAAATACTTTTCATAATTAATTTTTTGTTTCCGCTGGTGTTATAAATGCCCGGCAATACTGCCGGGCATATCTACGAGAGGAGTTTTGGTTTTTGTTTAGTAACTTTTTGCTTATGATTGCGCTGGTTTTTTGCAACGGATTTTTTGCGGCGGCCGAGATAGCGCTCATAAGCGTAAACCATGCGAGGGTTAAGAAAAAAGCAGAGGAAGGTGATAAACGAGCCGTTTTATTAAAATCTACCATCGAAAGTCCTAACAAGTTCTTAGCGTCGATTCAAATCGGCATATCTCTGCTTGGGCTTTTTTCCGGTGCGTTCGGCGCTTCGGCCATTGCGCCTAGTATTATTGATCTTTTTAAACGCACAGGAGTTTTGGAAAGTTTGAACATTACCGTTTCGCTTTCTGTTTTGACTACGGCGACAGTTTTGGTTATTACGGTGCTGCTGTCGTTTTTCATGCTCGTGTTCGGTGAGCTTATCCCGAAGCGTATCGCCATGAAAAAAGCCGACACTTTGGCGTATTATGTAGTCGCGCCTATTAACATCATCTCCAAGCTTGCCACGCCGTTTTTAAAGGTTATAACGGTGTCCACGGATTTTTTTATTAAGCTGATGGGCATAGACGTAAGCGGCACCTCCGACGATATCACGGAGGAAGAAATACGTATGATGGTCGACGCTAGCGCGGAGTCCGGAGGCATCGCCGAAAACGAAATCGAAATGATTAACAATATATTTGAATTTGATGATCTACTTGTCGGCGACATAGCTACGCACCGTACAGAAATAGTAGCGCTGCCGATCGACGCCGACGAATCTGAGATACTTAATCTAGTTATAGACGAAAAATATTCCCGCATCCCGATATACGACGAAAACATCGACAACATCATCGGCATACTGCATTTAAAGGATCTTATGCGCTTCCTTGCGGAACGCTCGCCCATTGACATACGGGCGCTCATGCGTAAGCCGTACTATGTTCCGTTCACAAAAAAAACCGACGAGCTGTTTGGCGAAATGCAGCGTAACAAAATCCATATGTCTGTCGTCATCGACGAGTACGGCGGGACGTTTGGTCTTGTTACTATGGAAGATTTGATTGAGGAAGTAATGGGAAGCATTCTCGACGAACACGACGAGGAAGAAATACCCGACATCACAAAGCTTGACAACAACACATATTCTATAAGCGGCTCAACTAGTCTAGACGATGTGAGCCGGTTTTTGGAAATAGAACTGCCTACGGACGACTACGAAACGCTGAGCGGCTTCATCATAGGTCAGCTCGGGCGCATACCGTCCGACGAAGAGCAGCCCGAGGTCGAGTTCAACGGTCTGCTGTTCAAGGCTTCAAAAATCGAAGAAAAGAAAGTTCTAACCGCAACGGTATGTAAATTATAAGGAGAGCAAAAAATATGCAAAAATCAATGGAAAAAATAGTGGCACTGGCTAAAAACCGCGGCTTTGTATATCCCGGCTCGGAAATATACGGCGGCCTTGCGAACACGTGGGACTACGGCCCGCTCGGCGTCGAGCTTCAAAACAACGTAAAAAAAGCATGGTGGAAAAAGTTTATACAGGAAAGCCCGTACAACGTAGGCGTAGACTGCGCGATACTCATGAACCCGTCAGTCTGGGTTGCGTCCGGCCACGTCGGTAACTTCTCCGACCCGCTTATGGACTGTAAGGAATGTAAGGAGCGTTTCCGCGCCGACAAGCTTATCGAGGACTACATAAGCGAAAACAACCTTGATGTTGTCATAAACGGCTGGTCGCACGACAAAATGAAAACGTACATCGATGAAAACAAAATCCCCTGCCCCAGCTGTAAAAAGCATAATTTTACGGATATTCGGCAGTTCAATATGATGTTCAAAACGCACGCCGGTGTTACGGAGGACAGCAAGAATGTTGTCTATCTGCGCCCCGAAACGGCTCAGGGTATTTTTGTAAACTTTAAAAACGTACAGCGCACTTCGCGCAAAAAAATCCCGTTCGGTATCGGTCAAATCGGTAAGTCGTTCCGTAACGAGATTACACCCGGCAACTTCACATTCCGTACGCGCGAGTTCGAGCAGATGGAGCTGGAATTCTTCTGCGATGCGAAAACCGATATGGAATGGTTCTTATATTGGAAGGAATTCTGCGTAAACTGGCTTAAGGGCTTGAATGTTAACAGCGAAAACCTGCGTATCCGCGACCACGCCAAGGAAGAGCTGTCGCATTACAGCAAAGCCACTACAGATATTGAGTATATGTTCCCGTTCGGCTGGGGCGAGCTTTGGGGCATCGCCGACAGAACTGATTTTGATTTGAAGCAGCATCAGGAGCATTCCGGCGAGGACTTGACGTATTTCGACCCGGCTACTAACGAACGCTATATTCCGTACTGTATCGAGCCGTCGCTCGGCGCGACGCGTGCGACACTTGCATTCCTGTGCGAAGCGTACGACGAGGAGCTTGTCGGCAAGGATGAAAGCGGCAAGGAAGACATACGCACTGT
>CAZJLW010000008.1:25925-36833 GCA_964546895.1 uncultured Eubacteriales bacterium
CCGGCTCGCTTCGAGCTGCTCGACACGATCGACGTTTACAGAAACAACGTGAAGCAGACGTACACCGTCGAGCGCTGTTCTTTTCACAAGCAGTTCGTAATGCTTAAGCTTGCAGGAATAGACGACATGACCGAAGCCGAGCGGCTAAAAGGCGGCGTAATAAAAGTCGCTCGCGCCGATGCCATTCCGCTTTCGGACGACGAATATTATTTCAGCGACTTGTATAATATGGAAGTCTTTCTCGAGGACGGCACGCGGTTCGGCGTGCTGCACGATATTCTAGAAACCGGGGCTAACGACGTTTACATCGTCAAAACTGACGACAAGGACGTACTGATACCCGCGATTAAGGACTGCATCATTCGCGTAAGCGTTGCCGAAAACAAAATGACGATAAGGCTTTTGGAAGGATTAATATGAATTTCTACGTTTTGACACTGTTTCCGGATATGATTATGGACGGGATAAACCACAGTATTATAAAAAACGCGATGAACTCAGGAGCAATAAGCATTTCATGTATAAACATACGCGACTTTGCTTTTAATAAGCATAAGCACGTGGATGACTATCCGTATGGCGGAGGCGCAGGAATGGTACTGATGCCTGCGCCTGTTTTTTTTGCCTGCGACAGTGTTAAGTCCAAGCTCACCTCCCCTACCCGCGTCGTGTATATGACGCCGAAGGGCGCGGTTTTTAATCAGGCGAAAGCCGCCGAGCTTGCCGCCGAGGAAGACTTGATTATTCTGTGCGGGCATTACGAGGGCGTCGATGAGCGCGTTATTGAGGAAATCGTGACGGATGAAATCTCGATCGGAGACTACGTGCTTACAGGTGGCGAACTAGCGGCTATGGTCGTTATCGATGCCGTGTCGCGGCTCGTGCCGAACGTGCTTAACAAAAACGAGTCGCATGAAATTGAGAGCTTTTCGGACGGGCTGCTGGAATATCCACAGTACACGCGGCCGTACGAATTCATGGGCAGGACGGTACCAGACGTACTGCTGTCGGGTAATCACAAAAAAATAGACGAATGGCGCAAGCAGCAGTCGCTTGCGGTTACGAGGGCGAAGCGCCCTGATTTATTGGACGGCAAAAACGGCAAGGAGGTGTAGAAATGGCATTAGACGGAATAGTAATATCAAGCATAGTTAACGAAATAGAGAAGAAGGCGTTGGGCGGGCGAATCGATAAAATTTATCAGCCCGAGGGCGACGAGATAATCATTATGCTGCGCAGTCTCGGCAGTAACCATAAGCTGCTGCTGTCTGCGAACTCATCAAACCCGCGGCTGCATTTCACAAGCCAGAGCAAGAACAATCCGATTCAAGCGCCGAATTTTTGCATGGTACTCCGCAAGCATCTTTCGGGCGGCAAAATCGCGTCTATCGTTCAGCCGCAGTTCGAGCGCATCGTGCAGATAAACATCGACTGCGTAAACGAAATGGGAGATTTCGTTACGAAAACGCTGATAATAGAAATAATGGGCAAGCACAGCAACATCATACTCACGGGAGACAACGACGTGATAATCGACTCGATAAAGCGAATATCCCACGACAAAAGCTCCGTCCGCGAGGTATTGCCGGGCAAGCCTTACTTTTTCCCGCCGTCGAAGGACAAGCTCGACCCGACACGGCTTGAAAAAGACAGCTTTGAGCTTTTCCTGAAAAACAAGACCGGGACGAAAATACAGAACATCATTTATCAATCATACAATGGTATAAGCCCCGTCGTGGCTTCTGAGCTGTGCGAGCGCGCCGGGGTGTCAGGCTCAAGTTTTCCGGAGCAGCTGGAACCGGGCGCGGCTTCGGCGCTATTCACGCATTTCGATACGATGATGAACGGTGTGCGCGAAAAGGCGTTCAACTGCGAGATTATTTACGGTGCGGATGGAAAACCTACTGATTTTTCGTCTGTGGACATGAGTGTCTTTAGCGGATCGGAGAAGAAATATTTCGAGTCGCCGTCGGAAATGCTTGAAGCGTTTTACGCCGAGCGCGACGAAACGTACCGCGCGGCGCAGAAGACGTCAGATTTGAAGCGGCATGTTCAGATGAATATTGAGCGCTGCGTGAAAAAGAAGGAAATGCAGCTAAAAACTCTGGAAGACATCGCGGAGCGTGATGTTTACAAGGTTTACGGCGAGCTGATTACGGCTGGGATATACTCAATAACAAAGGGCATGACGACGTATCGGACTGTAAATTTCTATGAAGAGACCTGTCCGGAGATTGACGTTCCGCTGGACTCATCGCTGACACCCGCCGAGAACGCGCAGCGTTATTTCAAGCGCTACAACAAAGAAAAGCGAACGTTCGCGGCGATACAGGAACAGATGAAGCAGAACGACGCCGAGATGGAATACCTCGACGGGGTTTTATCGGCGCTCAGCCTCGTCTCGCTGGAGAGCGACATCAACGAGATACGGCTTGAGCTAATCGAGGAAGGCTACTTAAAACGCGGCAAGCTAAAACATAACGAGCGCCCCGCCAAAACAAAGCCGCACCACTACGTTTCGTCGGACGGCTTTGACATTTACGTCGGCAAGAACAACAAGCAAAACGACGACCTGACGCTAAAGTTCGCCGGAAACGGCGACATGTGGCTGCACACGAAGGTAATCCCAGGCTCGCATGTCATCATAAAATCCGGCAACGCTGAGATTCCACCGTCGACGCTACAAGAAGCGTTTATGCTTGCGGCTTTTTACAGCAAAGGTAAAAACGGCAGCCAAGTACCCGTCGATTACACGCCACGCAAAAATGTAAAGAAACCGAACGGCGCGAAGCCCGGCTTTGTTATCTATGATAACTACAAGACGGCTTACGTTACGCCTGATGAAGGCTTCATCGCCGCGATTAAAAAAGCGGATTAACTATACAAATATGTTTAACGAAAGGAGCAACACCATGCTTGAAAAAATTAACAGCTTGCTAAAGAGAAAGTTCGATTCTCTCGAGGCCTTTTTAGATTTTTACCGTGAGGTACTGCCGAAGCGCGTCGGCAGCTACAGACTTGTCGAGGTCGGCCCGATTATGAGTCAAGGTACGCCGGAAGAAATCGAAGGCTATCTGAAAAACCGCTTCTCCTTCAACGGTATCGAGATGGATATGCCAAACGGAATCGACTGGTACGGTACGCCGACAGGCGACTTGGAATGGAACGGCGGATTTGTGCGCCACGGGTACTTCATGTACTTGGCGGACGAATACGAAAAAACCGGCGACGAAATATACCCTCGTACGATTATCACGCACATGCTTGACTATATTCGCAACGTACCGCCGTTCGACCCGACCGGCAAGCCGTATTTCGAGTACAAAAAGTCGACGTGGCGTCCGTTCGAAGCCGCCGGACGCGTCAGCGAGAACTGGCCTGTCGCCCTTGCGAAAATTATCGGCAGCAAGGAAATGACGCCTGCCATCTGGGGCGAGATATTCTTGTCTATTTACACGCACGGCGAGTTCCTCTCGCGCCACCATTGGCGCACGGGCAACCATGCTTGCCTCGAGTGCGCGGACTTGGCTATTATGAGCCTGTTCTACAGCGAGCTGGCAGAGAGCGAAAAGTGGATTGCTTACGCAGTCGATTTCCTCGTCGGTATATGGGATAAGATTTTTTACCCGGACGGATATTCACGCGAGATGTCGGGCGCTTATCATTTCGTAGCGGCCAGAAACTTCCTCGGGCTGTACGAAGTCGCGAAGAACTGCGGACGGCTTGATATTTTTCCGGAGATTTATGTACAGCGGCTTAAAGGCGCGGCCAATGCAGAGTTCTATCAGCAGAAGCCCGACTATTCCTTGCCTATTACGAACGATTCGAACGTCACGACCACACACAAGTACCTGCTTAAGAAAATCACGGACTTGGTTGAGGATAAAGCATACATCGATTACCGCCTGTCAAACTGCGCAACCGGTAAAAAACCGCCGCATGATTCGTATTTCTTTAAAGACGCGCGACTGTGTGTAATGAGAAGCGGCTGGGACAGCGACGCGCTTTACCTGTCGTTCGACATGGGCGACTGGGGCGACAACCACATGAACGAGGATCAGCTCAACGTCGAGCTGTCCGCTTTCGGGCGCAACTTCCTCATCAACTGCGGCAGATGGCGCTACACGACCAGCCCGAACGTTGAGTGGCTTGACAAGGCGAAATATTTCAAGGCGACCGGCTCATACAATAGCGTCATCGTAAACGGCTTCCCGCAAATGCCGGACGATGCCGAGGGCGTTTTCAAAACGTACACGTCGAACGGTAACACAATCGAACACGCACACGGCTGCTTCACGCACGGCTACGGCTCGGAAGCAACCGAAAGCGACGAGGAAATGCTTAAGGCAAAGGGTGTTGCCAACAAAAAGATTTTGAGATTCAAAGCCCGGCACGAGCGCGAAGTAATTTTTGTAAAGCCGTACTTTTATATTGTGCGCGACAACATTATCGCTGACGAACCCGGCGATACAGAGTTTTTCGCGGAGCAGCTGTGGCATTTCATGCCTGTCGGATTGTCGGTTATTGACGGCGGGCAATACGTCTTTACGAATTATTCAGACGCTAACCTGATTATGGCGACGATTAACGACGCCGACAATTCGGGTACGCTCAGCACGTTCGAAGGCTGCGAGAACCCGTTCCGCGGCTGGTACTGCCCGAGCTATGATAACCTTGTACCCGCACCGGAGGCAGCGTTCAAAAAATACGGTAAACAGCAGGTTACGTTCGAGACGCTTCTGCTTCCCATCAAGGGCGTAGTAAACACGATGCCGATATTCAAGAAAACAAACGACGGCTACTATGTATCGCACGAAGGCAAAGAATGGAATATTACGTTAAAATAAATATCAAATTACGGAGGGATTTTTATGCATTATTTTATTAACGAGCGCCCGGAGGACATTGTTTATAACGAGACACCGGCGCGGTTTACGTGGATGCCGGTTGACGGTGTTAAGACTTATACGATCAAGGTTTTCGCCGACGCGTCGGAAAGCAATTTGAAGTACGCGTTCGACGGGGTAGATCGCAACTACTTCACACCGGATGTCGTAATGGACAGCGGCGTGTATTACTGGTGCCTGTATTCGGGCGACAAAAAGCTGATAGGCCCGAAGCGTTTCGAAATCGCACCGAACGCCGTGAAAACTCCGCTTATCAAGCGCGAGCTGCGTTACAAAAACATCAGCGGACACCCGCGCGTATGGATTAACAAGGACGAGATCGCTTCGCTTAAGCATCGCCTTGCGACGGATTTAAAGCCTGATTTTGACGAGTTGCTTGATAAATCCGTAAACGTGTGGATGAGCACCGAGCCGCACGGCGAACCGGAGCGCTACCCGAACGACAAGCGCGACATGACCATCTGGCGCGGAAACTACATCAAGTGTCAGGAGTGCCTTAACGCAATCCGTAACAGCGCGCTGGCGTACGTCGCGACGGACGACAAAAAATATTTCGACAACGCTAAGAAATGGCTCATGACTATAGCCGGTTGGGATTTAAACGGTGCGACTGCGCGCGCTTACAACGACGAGGCGGGCTTCCGCGTGCTGTCCGGGCTTGCATGGGGTTATGACTGGCTTTATAACGAGCTGACGGAAGAAGAACGCGCCCATATCAGAAACATACTGACCATTCGCGGACGCGAGCTGTACGACTACGTTACGAAAGACATCACAATACAAGAAAAGCTGCTCGACAGCCACGGTATCCGTTCCGTATCAATGGCTCTTGTACCGGCGGCGCTCGCGCTGTACGGCGACGAGCCGGAAGCCGAGACATGGCTCAACTTCGCACTCGAGTACTACATGAACATATACACGCCGTGGGGCGGCAGCGACGGCGGCTGGGCGGAAGGCCCCGCCTACTGGCAGATGGGCGTTGCGTTCGTTATCGACGCTTGCAACTTCCTGCGCCGCACGACGGGCATTAATGTTTTAGAGCGCCCGTTCTTTCAGAACACTGCTGATTTCCCGCTGTTCGTATACTGCCAAGACATGAAGCGCATAGCTTTCTGCGACATGTCTGATTTGGGCGACTACCCGCAGCTTAAAGCCGGATTTAACGCGCGGCTTCTCAGCGCGTTCAGCAAAAGCCCGAACATGCCCTACTACCTCTGGTACTATAACGAAGCCGCAAAGAGAAACTCGGGCAAAGACAAGTTATTCTTTAACTACGGCTGGTGGAATTTCCAGTTCGACAATATCGTTTACAACTTTGATTTCGCAGAAAGAGTGCTGGACGCAAAAACACCGCCCGCGGGGCTTATGGTTAAGTGGTTCCGCGATGTTGACTGGGCAGTCATCCATAAAGATATAGCGAACGAGGACGACCATGTCGGGTTTATGTTCAAGAGCAGCCCGTACGGTTCCGTCAGCCACAGCCACGGCGACCAGAACGCCTTCGTACTGCACGCGTATGGCGAACCGCTTGCCATACATTCAGGCTACTATATCGGCTTCTTCAGCGACATGCATATGAAGTGGAGACGCCAGACGAAATCGAAGAACGCTATCCTTATCGACGGCGTAGGTCAGCTTGCCGATGCGAAAATCGTCTCAAAATCCGAGGAGTTCAACGGCTCGCTTAAGTCGAAGTTCGAAACGCTTATCGCCGCCAACGGCAAAATCGAGGACGTAAAGCACGACGCGCAGAACGTATATATCAGAGGTAACGCAACAAACGCATACAAGCCGCTCGTTGAATATTTGGAGAAGTATTTGCGCCATGTTGTGTATGTTGACGCTGAGTTCTTCGTAATAATCGACGAGGTAAAGCTGTCGCAGGAGGGTTGCGTCAACTGGCTCATGCATTCGCTCGATCAGTTTAATATTAACGGGCAGTCGTTTACGGTTGACAGGCCGAAGGCCGGGCTTGAGACTACGTTTGTTAACGTTTCGTCCGGTGCTGTTTCGATAGAGCAGACCGACGTGTTCGACGGTATTTCGGAAAAGGAAATCGAAGGCTTACCGAACCAGTGGCATTTGTCGGCTACGACTAAGCCTGCTAAGGAGCATACGATTGTTTCGCTGCTTAACGTATACAAGAGCGGTCAGCGCCGCCCGATCGAATACAGCTACGATACTGCAAGCGGTGCGCATGTTTTCACGCTCGCCGGTAAAAAGTACAGCGTTGTTAAGAATGGTGCAGAGTATATCGTAAAATCATGAATAATATAATCAGGATGGCATATTTGCTAGACTATTACGGCGCGCTGCTTACAGATAAGCAGCGCCGTATTTTCGAAATGCATTATCTGGATGACTTGTCGCTGTCGGAGATAGCCGAGGAACTGGGTGTGACGCCGCAGGGCGTTGGAGATTTGCTTAAGCGCACGGGGAAGATTCTGGAGAATTACGAGAGTAAGCTGCATTTGTTGGAGAAGGATGTGCCGGAGAAGAGTGAGAAGCTGAAAGCGGAGTTAGATTTTATTTGCGCTAAGGCTGATGAGGTTATTGATTTGATGAATCGTGTTAAGGAGACGGCGGCGAAGCTGGCCGGGGAATAAAACAAGGGCGTCGTAATTTGCGACGCCCATATACTCCCCTATCCTTTTAACGTATAGCCATTCTGTTTCAAAATATCTGTTACCTGCTGTTTATTTTCGGATTTTATTAGAATATAGTCGGTGTTGAAAGTGGAGACAACGAATATACTGATTCCGTTTTCGGCTAACACAGCCGATACCCCTGCCAACACACCTACCATCTGAAAATCCAATATACCTTCTATCCGAAACATTGCCCAGCCGTCCGCGCGTTCCAAGGCATTATCCGGAACATACGCCGTGCTGCATACCAGAGACAATTCTTCATCGGTCTTCGCAATAAAACAAAACTCATTGCTGACATCAATCTTTGAGCCGTGCGGCATTTTGCATATTGAAAAACCGCCATCTATCCATTTTATTTCCATTTAATCACTCAATCCTTACCATTATATACTAAAAATGAGAGTCGGCCTGTGCCTTCTCTCATTTTTTTACTAAACCTTATTTATACTCAAAAACAAGTTTGCCGTCTATAAATGTATGCGTTACTCTGAAATCTACATCCTTAAAAGGATGACCCTTTATAATAATGATGTCTGCGTCTTTACCCTTTTCAAGAGAACCCACACGGTCTGCTATTCCCGTCATTTCAGCCGGGTTAATTGTAATCGCCTTCCACGCAACATCCTCCGGAAGTCCGGCTCTCACGGCAAGTGCGGCGCAATAAGGCAGTGCGTGAAGAGGAGTTACAGGACTATCGGTAATCAGCGAAAATTTGATACCGGCCTTATTGAGGATTATTGTATTTTCGATGCTTTTATTTCTCTGCTCATACTTGTTTTTCGAGCCGAAAATTTGACCGACGAAGGCTTCTTTTCCCGATCTGGCTATTTCTTCGGCAACAAGATAACCCTCTGTGCAGTGGTCAATAGTCATATCGACATCAAACTCTTTTGCTATTCTAATGCTTGTGCAAATGTCGTCAGCTCTGTGTGCATGAGCTTTTAGCGGAATTTCTTTTCTTATTACAGGGATTAAAGCATGGAGCTTCGCGTCAAATGCCGGTTTCTTTTCTCGTTTACCCATTTCATAAGCCGTGTACTCGTCACAATAATCCTTTGCTTTTTGAAGCGTCTCACGCATAATTGCGGCGATCGCCATACGAGTTCCCGGTGCTTTTTTCATTGCGCCGAACACTTTTTTCGGGTTTTCCCCGAACGCACACTTCATCGCCGTCGGGTTTTTAATAACCATGTCATCTACGCATCTGCCGTGTGTTTTAACTGCAAAAAATGTTCCGCAGATAACATTTGCAGAACCCGGTCCAACAACCGCTGTAGTTATTCCCCCTGCTACTGCCTGTGGTAACGCCGTGTCAAACGGATTAAAAGAGTCAATACCCCTCATATTCGAAACCACAGCGTCTGAAATCTCGTCTACGTCGTCACCTTCAAACTGGATGCCTTCCTCTTTCATGCCTATATGACAGTGTCCTTCAACAAATCCGGGAGAGATTATTGAATCTTCCGCATTTATTACTTGTGTGCCGCTTGGAATCTCCAGATTAATACCGACATCGGCAATTTTTCCGTCGTCAGATATTAAGACTTCGCCGTTTGGTATATCAGCACCACTCATTGTTTTTAGAAGTCCGCCTTTTATTAATATCATATGATTACTCCTATCCTTTAAGCGACAGACATTCAACACATGCTTGAACGTCTGAAAGCTTGTTATGTACACCAAAAGAAATGCGTAAGTAGCCGTCTCTCAGTGTTGTTACGATTTTGTATTTAGATAACTGTTCAACCACTTTTTGCCTGATGTTATCCGGTATTTCTATTGCAACAATACCTGAGCATCGCTCAGCCGATGAGAAGGTTATAACCTTGTAGTCAAGTGTTTTGCAACTGTCGCGAAAATGCTTTTCAAGATTTGCTATATGTACGGAAATATTTTCAATCCCAAGCTCCAAAATGAAATCAAGACTATGAGCAAGGCAATACAATCCGGGATGATTGGGCGTTCCGACCTCAAGGCGGCTTGCGTCCGTACTTAACCTAACAGCATCTATACTTTTCACGGCACCGGGATTGCCTCTGTCCGGCGTAGAATGCAAGCTTGGTGAAACAGGTCTTATTTGCGAAATTAGTGCACTTGAGCAATAAACAAAAGCATTTCCCGAAACCGAAAGTAGACCCTTTTTAGATCCGCATGACATATAGTCGATGCCCATGTCTTTTACATTTATCTGCATTCGTCCGACAGCTTGAATACCGTCCACGACAAGCAAAATATTTTTCTGCTTGCACAGGAGACCAATGCTTTTTAAATCGGCAAAAAATCCCGTTGAATATTGAACGGCGGAAATTACAACAGCTTTTGTACGATTGTCGATTAGACCCTCAATTTGCTCTGTTCCGATTTCTACTTGCGTTTTCGGAATGACTTTAAGCTGTACGCCTTTTTGAACAGACAGCTCTATAAACGGAAACAGGCACGATGGATGATCACCTTCATAAACGATAACATTATCCCCGTTTTCAAACGGATAACCTGATGCAAATATCCCGATTCCCACCGCCGTAGATGAAACCATTGCAATCTCACTTTCAGTTGCTCCGATTAACGTTGCAAACTTGGTTTTTACCTTTGCCTCCTCTGAATAAAGAACAGACGCGCCTTTCTTTTCTCCGCAAAAGCTTAAACGGCAATACTCAGACAGCGCGTTTTGTACACACATGGGAGGTATGGCCTCCGATGCGATATTGAGGTTGATTTCCGGTTTCAAAAAGTCGTATTCCCGATTAACAATGTTTTGAAATCTCATTTTTCACCTACTGAGAAATGTATTTGTTAAACCACTCAAGCGATTGCTCCAGTAAGTTGTTTTCCTGTTGCAGATTCATGCTTCTGTGGTCGGCGTTATAATTCATAATCATTTTTGCCGGAACGCCAAACATGCACATGGCCGCAAATATCTGCTCTGCCTCTGCCGGAGGTGCGCGGAAATCGTCTTGATTTTGAACGAAAAGCGTCGGTGTTTTTATTTTATCTGCATATCGAAGCGGCGAATGCCACCACAGTTTTTCGGGATCCGTCCACGGATCCGCCTCAAGATGCATAAATTTACTGAGTGCGTTGTCGCAAGTGAGCAGCTTACTTGTCCAGTTTGATGTACTGACCAAGCTTACTGCGGCTTTGAAGCGGTTTGTGTGGGTGATGATCCAGTTTGTCATAAAGCCGCCGTAGCTTCCGCCTGTAACACAAAGCTTTTCGGAGTCTATGTCGGGATATTTTTTAAGCATTTCGTCGGTGAACATCATCAAGTCTTTAAAATCGTATGTACCGTATTGTCCGCCTAAAAACTGGTGCTCACGCGAATAAGTACCTGAACCACGTGGATTAGAATA
>CAZJLW010000008.1:36933-47793 GCA_964546895.1 uncultured Eubacteriales bacterium
TACAGCTCTGAAGGAATAACCTTTTTGCGTCCTATAAAGAAAATACCTTTTTCAGAAATCGTAAAATTATCGACGCTGACATCACCGTCAGAGATAATCTTCGGTTCTTCTCCAGGTGTCCATGATTTTAAAACACTATTTGAACGCACAGGGTCTATAAAATAAATGCTTCCTCCAAAGCTCTTAAAAGAATATCTCGAAAAAGCCGGAGACAACGTCAGTTCCTTTTTCCAGTCGGTTCCGTCTGTTGCAAACGACCACAGCTCGTGAATACTTAAATCATGCCCCGCGCGTACATAGGACTTAGCTATGTAAACCCTATCGTTAAGACAAACCCCGCCGATATAGTTACACTCGTCACGGTCTTTTATTTTTACATTTTCGCCGGTGATGATGTTTAGCTTATACAGCTCTTGGTCTACG
Source organism: uncultured Eubacteriales bacterium (assembly GCA_964546895.1). Classification (GTDB taxonomy): domain Bacteria; phylum Bacillota; class Clostridia; order Lachnospirales; family CAZJLW01; genus CAZJLW01. The sequence goes on from CAZJLW010000008.1 coordinate 37,357, forward strand.
TGGGCGCATCCTTCATATCTGTCGCCCCAATGCCAAGCGGTAGATTTATCCGGGCTAAAAATAATGCCGGAGTCGGACTGCGTAATGTTGTCCGTTATCGCCAGCGCATTTCCGTCTTTCAAACTAAAAAGTGTATTTCTTGTTCCGCTTATATATCCGCCGCCGTTTTGCTTAAAAGGATATTCGTTGTGAGTGACCCAAAATTCACTCTTGCCTTCTCCGGGCTTGTTGTAGTCCTTTTGCTCTCTAAAAAGGAAATGATCCTTACCAACATACCAACACTCGCCGACAGCCGCATCTACAGAAAAGCTACTTTTTTCCTCACCCGTAGATACATCTATCGTTGTAAATGTAGACTTCACGCTGCCGTCCGTTTTCTTTTTGCTTAGCAGACACAAGCTCTCGTTATCAATAAAAAAACAAGCCGCAACTTTTTTTGCATCATCCAGTTTGTGTATTTCTTTTGTTTCCGTATTATAGACATTAAGAGTTGAATACTTTCTGTTTTCTTCTACATTTCCGTAGGAAACATTAAAAACAACGTATTTTCCGTTCGGTGAGCTAACCGGTCTTGATGCCTCTTTTATTTCACAAAGTTCTGCAAAGGTTAAGTGCTTCATAAATCCTCCGTTGTGAGATATTTTGGATAATATATAACGCGGCATAAAAACGAGTATATAATACCCGCTTTTATGCCGACGCCATTAAATTACTATTTTATTTTCCGCTGATTTTTGCTTTTTGGGCTTCATAATCGGCCTTGTATTTGTTGTATTGGTCGATTGTCAGTTGTTCAGGAAGAACAACGCGTCCTTTAAGAACCGGAGTGCCTTTTTCCGCTGCATAACCCTTAAACGGTTGAAGGTAAGTGAGAACGAAAGAATACCTGTTGCAAGTAAACGGAATTACCAAAGCTTCGTCGATCAAGAACGCTTCAGCATCTGCAAACATTGCATAACGCTTAGCTGTATCCAATCTTTCTTCCATTGCAGCACTGATCATAACCTCAAATTTTGCCTTGCCGCCGTCTGTCTTGTAATCCTTTGCAAGGAATGTTGAGCCATAACGAGTATTGGAGTCATTAAACATTGACAACAGAGTGGACGGGTCTTTTGCGTCCGGTCCGACTGATGCATCAACCATGCAGAATTTACCCTTATCACGAACTTCTGTATTAAATCCGCTTGCAGCGTATCCGACAGGCTCAATAACAATGAAGTCTGTGCCGAGAAGCTTTTCCATCTGTTGTTTTATAACTTGAACCATATTTGTGGCAACGTTAGAGCCAGTGCTATATGCGTATACAATTTGCACAGGAAATTTAACTTTGCCATTGAGCTCTTTCATTGCTTGGTCTTTAAATTGCTTTGCAAGTGCAGGATCGAACTGCTCAGTTGCAGATAGTTTTTCAAGAGGTCCTAATGTTACATAGTCCTTACCATCTAAGAAAATATAGTTTTTAACCGAAATCGTGTTAGAAATAACCTCTTTAGCGTTATAGGAGTTTATCGTAGATGAAGCCGCAACTCTGTCCAGTCCGTGGTAAATTGCTTTACGGAATGCTTTGTTATTTACGGCGGTCACCCAGTTTTCTGGATTATACTTGGCGTCGATGTTAGGAACCGCAAAGTTAAAAAGGAATTGCTGTGCATTTACATTTGGTGAACCGGGAATAACATATTTGCTTTTTGCCGAGTTGTTTTTCCAGTCATCCAAAAGTGCGTCAGGAAGACCAGTTTGGGACGTTTCGCCGCGAGTAAACATCTCAACACCAATGCTGCTTGCTTCTTTGTTGTATGTTTCGGTAATCGTGGCGATGCTTATGTCCTCAATACCCCAGTATTTAGGGTTATAAGCAAATTCACGTATGTTTTCTGGTTCATATTTTTTAAGATAATACGCACCACTTGTGTAAAGATTTTCAGTTGATGTAGCAAACCTATCGCCTGCCTTTTCAATAAGCTTCTTGCTAGCAGGTAAATATGCCATACTTGTTGTAACACCTAAGAAGTATGAAACAGGGCTGATAAGCTTATACTGAACTGTTTTTGAATCAAGAGCTTTTATTCCGACTTTAGAGAAATCTGTAATTTTTCCATCGTAATAATCTTTTGCATTAACAATAACGTCTGTTATAGCAGTATAAGTACGAGATTTGTTTGCTTTAGTCAAAACATACTGCATACTGGATAAATAGTCTTCTGCTGTAAGGTCCGAAACGACATTTCCTTTGTTGTCATACCACTTTAAACCATCACGTAAGTGGAAGGTCCATGTCAACCCGTCTGACGATGTTTCCCATGATTTTGCCGCATTTGGTAAAACACGACCATACATATCATACTGTACAAACCCGTCGATAAGCAGCGTGTATGCATCCTTAACTGCACCGTTTGAAGAAACGAGGTAGTTTAACTCTGGATATTCAGAGGAGTACAGCGTATTAAGTTCTGTAGACGGAAGTGCAGCCTTTGGTGCTGTTGTAGCTTTGCTTGCAGCCATAGCAGATGTGCTAAGCGTTAAAGCAAGGCTCATAGCAATGGCTAAAAATGACTTTGATCTTTTCATTTTAATTACTCTCCTTTTAAAATTGTTTTAAAACATAAACAGTTTACCTCTTACTGGCAATGATATTTCTATACTCAGCCTCCTTCTTATCGTTGGCAAGTACAAAATGCTCCGGCTCAACCTCTCTTAATGTTGGCGTTTCCGTACCGTAATCGTCCTGACTTGGGTCGTATACAAGCACTTTCTTTTGTTTTTCTATTATCGGATTTGGTAAAGGAATCGACGACAACAGTGCTTTTGTATAAGGGTGTAACGGGTTTTGAAACAACAACTCAGTTTTCGCCATTTCCATTATTTGTCCTTTGTATAGAACAGCAATCCTATCACAAAAAAATCGAACTACTGATAAGTCGTGTGCAATGAATAAATATGTAAGCCCATGATTTTCTCTCAGCTCAGTCAAAAGATTAAGCACCTGCGCTCTAATAGATACATCCAGAGCGGAGATGGGTTCGTCTGCGATGATTAGCTTGGGCTTCATTACAAGTGTTCTTGAAATGCCGATACGTTGGCGTTGCCCACCGGAAAACTCGTGCGGAAACCTACTGGCAAATTCCGGAAGCAGTCCGACGGTCTCCATAGCGTTCAAAACAGCGGGACGATACTCGCTTTGCTTTGAAAAAGGATTTTTAGCAAGCAACCCTTCGGCGACTATATACTCAACCTTGGCTCGTTCGTTAAGAGATGACATCGGGTCTTGAAAAACCATTTGAATGTTTTCGATAACATACTTTTTCGTGTTCGCATCTACCTTGCCGCTTATAATCTTATCCTCAAAACGAATCTCTCCGGATTTCACCTTGTTGATTCTAATAATTGAGCGGCCGATAGTGGTTTTTCCAGAACCGGATTCGCCAACAAGCCCAAACGTTTCGCCTTTGTATATGTCAAACGAAACATTTTTAACGGCTTTAAACTCTTTTCTCTTTGTGCCGAAAGATACGCAAAGGTCTTTTACTTCAAGCAATTTTTCGCGCTGGCTCATATTATTACCCCCATTGTTTCACCAAGATTGCGTATATTTTCCGGTCGCTCAATTTTCGGTGCTCTGCTGTCAAGCAACCATGTTTTTGCCTTGTGCGTAGGGGTAATATCGAAATACGGCGGTCTTACATGAAAGTCAATTTCCAGTGCATATATGTTTCTCGGTGCAAAAGCATCGCCCTCAATTTCCTTAAACAGGTTTGGCGGTGCGCCTTTTATTGTACTAAGCGGTTTGCCTTTTTCGCCCAGTTGCGGAAGCGATGATAGTAGCGCCCAAGTATATGGATGCGCCGGCTCATAAAAAATCTCGTTACATAAGCCTATTTCTACAATATCACCGGCATACATAACAGCAACACGGTCAGCGACATTTGCAACAACACCCAAGTCATGGGTTATGTATATTACTGTTAGCTCGTATTTCTTTTGCAATTCTTTTATCATATCAAGAACCTGCGCTTGAATAGTAACATCAAGTGCCGTTGTCGGCTCATCGCATATCAATATTTTTGGTTGGCATGCCACCGCCATTGCAATAACAGCCCTTTGACGCATACCTCCGGAAAATTCGTGTGGAAACTGGGAATATCTTTTCTCCGGCTGCGGTATACCCACATCCTCCAGAAGCGTTATAACCTTGCGCTTCGCTTCTTCGCCCTTTAAACCTTGATGCCTGACAACCGCTTCCAGTATCTGTTTTCCAACTTTTTTAAGCGGGTTTAGACTCGTCATCGGGTCCTGAAAAACCATTGCGATTTCTTTGCCTCTGATTGTCAGCCATTGTTTTTGCTTGCGGTACTTGGATATGTCCTGACCATTATAAAAAAGTGTACCACCCGAAATATAACCGTTAACATCCAGCAAACCTATAAACGATTTGTTTAACACACTTTTTCCCGAGCCTGATTCGCCAACGATTGCAATACTTTCACCCTTGTAAATATCAAGCGATAGTCCCCTGATGACGGTAAGTGTTTTGCCTCTCAAACTGAATTTGATTTCGAGATCTTTAGCAGAAAGAATTATCTCTTTATTATTATAATCATCCATATTTTGCCTCCTTATATGTGATTACGCGGGTCGGAAGCATCGGAAAATGCCGTACCGATTACATAAAAGGATATGGTAACTAACGAAAGTACAATAGCAGGGAATATCAGTTGGTACCGCAGCATCGGATTCATCATCGTAATCTTCCCTTCGTTTATCAAATTGCCAAGAGAAGGAATGTTTAACGGAAGCCCAAGGCCGATATAGGACAGGAAAACTTCTGAACCAATAGCACCGGGGATTGCCAGCGCCGTCCTAAGCATAATAACTGATGTTAAATACGGAAGCAGATTTTTTGTTACCATTCTGCTTGTGCCGGTTCCAAGACAGCGCGAAGCCAAGTTGTATTCACGGTCTCTGATGATAACGATTTGGTTTCTGATGAATTTTGACATTCCGAGCCATTTTGTTGCGCACATAGCGATAATCAACGTTAGCACCCCCGGACGCAACACAAAAGCAATAAGCACCAGCGAAATAGAGTCCGGAATGTTACTTATTACATTATATAACCATCGTATAGGTGCATCGAATTTCGGAACATATCCCCATAAGCTACCTACCAATATGCCTAATAACGTGTTGAACAAACTAACAGCAATACCGATTAAAAGAGATGTTCTAGTTCCGCTCCATATACGGGACCACAAATCTTGCCCGATAGAATTGGTTCCCATAATAAACTCGCTATTCGGCTGTTGATTGCGAAGCTGAATACCCGTTACGGGGTTAATCGCAATAGTAACAGGGTCCTTTTGGTTTGGAAGAAGGGGCTGTAAAAATGTAAATAGCAGTAGCAGTACAAGAACCCCCAAAAAGAAAATCGCAGTTTTATTTTTTGCAAACGTCCTTACGGTTGATGTCCAATACGAGTAGTTTGAGTATGTAACAAGCTCAGCTTGTTCGTTAGTTTTATCAACGCTAAAAAACATTTGTTCTTGTTCGGGAGTAAGTTTTTCCAATGCTACATCAACTTTTCGTGCCATTATCGTCCACCTCGTGTAATATGTTGATTTTAGTGATCTCCTCTTATAAGTTTTATTCTGGGATCACAAGCCGCCATCAGCAGGTCGCCTAGCAACAATCCAAAGACACCTATTGCTGAAAAAATTAAAACCAGTGCCTGAACAAGCGTATTGTCCTGTCGTTGGATTGCTGTTACCAACAAGCCTCCCATGCCCGGAATAGAAAATAATGACTCGATATATATTGAACCGCTTATTTGCATCAAAAGTCCCGCCGGGAGGTTTTGAGAAAGCGGTACAAATGCATTTCTTAAAACATGACTGAACATTATCCTGAACCTAGGTATTCCCTTAGCGACCGCCAGCTTTATGTAGTCTTTATTAAGCTCGTCCACAACAAAGCGGCGTATCCATAAAGCGTGTCCCGCTATGCCTCCAAGAGACATACAAATAAGCGGAAGTGCCCAAGTAACAGGTTTATTTGACTTATATAGCATAGGAATTTTGAAAAATGCTGTAGCGTAAATCTGAATAAATAAAAAGTATACCGCAGCAGGCACAGCATTGATGATTACTATATATGCAGTACCGAGCTTGTCTGGCAGCTTATCTTTAAACATAGACATAAGAACACCAAGCGGTATGCCTATCAAGTATGCCAAAATAAATGCGGCCACACCGAAGCTTGCGGAGTATCCAACCTTGCTACCGATGATTTCCATAACCGGAACATTTGGCCTGTAAATCAGCGACTTGCCTAAGTCTCCTTTGCTCAAATCTTTAAAAAAGCGGCCAAGTTGTACCAAAACAGGGTCGTTAAGCCCCATTGTGTCTAAGATAGCCGTCTTTTCTTGCGGGGTTAGACGGTTTGCATCTTCGCCAAAGTATCCGTCCTTGGGCAACAGACGTAGCAGCATAAAAACTATACTGACTATAACGATAAGTATAATACAAGCCTCAAATACTCTCTTTAAGATATACTTAATCATAAGTCACCTTTTTCCATCTGTCGCAAAATTGCACTTAATAAAGCAACGCCGTATCCTGTGGCACCTTTTGGCGAATACGGCAGCTCGTCGCTTGTCACCCACGCCACCGGCGCCATATCTATATGCATCCAGCGTTTTCCAAGCGTAAACGGTTTAAGAAACAGTGCCGCCAAAATTGTGCCTCCATGCTTAACGCTGCTTGGTGTGTTTTTGGAATCTGCGTAAAACGATTTGAGCATCGGACGCAACTCGTCGTCTAAATCCAGTCTCCAAGTTTTTTCGCACGATACTTGCGAAGCCTTTTTAGAAAGCTTAAAGAGCTTCTCATCCTCGGTTATTACAACAGATGTCTTTGTGCCGACTGCCAGGCTCGCACTACCGGTAAGCGTGGCAATATCGATTAAAACCTCTGCTCCTTCGTTTTGAACAGCATATGTAAGTGCATCGCAAAGGATTAAGCGCCCTTCTCCATCTGTGCTGACGACCTCAGTCGTTCTGCCCAGAAGTGAGCCGATAACAGAGCCGGGCAACGTTGCGTTTGGTCCTATAAGGTTTTCACAAGCGGGAACAAGACCTATCACATTAAGCTTTATGCCTTGTTTTGCTATAGCGTACATTGTGCCGATAACCGCCGCCGCGCCACTCATATCCGTATGCATTGAAGCCATCCCGGATTTTTCTTTTAGTGAATATCCGCCGGAATCAAAGGTAATGCCCTTACCTGCCAATGCAATAAGCGGAGAATCCTCAGATGCACCGTTATAACGCATTACAATAAACCGCGGAGGATTATGTGCGCCAGCCGAAACCGCTAACAAAGACTTCATACCGATTTTTTCTATTTGTTGTTTGTCAAAAACCTCTGTTATAAAACCCGCTTCTTCTCCGGCTTCCACGGCACACTGTGCAAGCTTATCCGGTGTCATATAATTGCTGGGGCGGTTGACAAGCTCCCGTGCTAATAATGTTCCACTGGAAACGACTTCCGCAAGCTTTGCGGCTTGCTCGGCACCGTTTTCCTTTTGGCTATCACTAAGGGCGAAGCTGACTTTTGGCGGTTGTGGAGCTTTAGTTCCAAAATATGCGTCAAAGTTATAATATACAAGCGCAGGCGCTTCAAACATTTTTTGCATCACTGCCGTATCATTGTATATATTTTGTGTGTTTCCAAGCAAAATCGAAACTTCTTCTACATGCTCGCCTTTTAAAGCCTTTAGCGCCGATGACATCTGCATAAACTGCGCTCTTAAATTATCTTGCTTTTTAACATAATAAATTACGATTTTTGAAATGCGGTTTGCCGTTACTATCGTAAAAAGTTGTGGTTGCTCACTTAGCTTTATATTTGAAGTATTTATAATTTGACATACCGATTTGTAAACATCTTCATTTATAAGGCTCTTGTCGATTGATATATCGTTTTCCAGTAGTGGAATTATGTATCCACCATATATTTTCTCAATGTTGCATTCCAACACAAACATAAAACACCTCTTAATATGAAATTAATTTTTTGAACGCTTCTTCATCAAGGTCTTTAGCTAGTGTGATTAACATATCTTTTGCACTCTCGTAATCGGCTTTTTCCATAACGCCCAAATGCGAGTGCGTGTGCCTGACAGGAATACCGATTACGCCAGTAATAATACCGTTGTTTTCGTTCTGAACCACGGCGGCATCTGTTCCGCCATAGGAGTTAAACAGCTGGTATTTAACGTTATTTTTATCTGCGAGTGTTTGAATATAGTTTTTAAGTCTAAGGTTCGGGCGCATTTTGCCGTCAAGAAATCTGAGCAAGAAGCCGTTGCCCAAACGAGCCGTTTCATTTTTTCCATGTAAATCTCTTGCGTTTGAACAGTCTACCGCAATAAATATATCTGGGTTTATCATATGAACCGCAGCCTTTGCGCTTTTGTTGCCGCCCTCTTCTTCACAGCTTCCACCTGCATAAATGTTGCAATCAAGGTCTAAATCCTTAATCGCTTCCATCATCTCAATAATCGCCGCAATCCCTGCCCGATCATCAAATGCCTTGCCCATAACCCTTTTTCCTCCGGCAAGCTCATGAAAATTAGACGAAGGACTTATGTACGTTCCCGGAAAAACACCGAACTCATGTGCATCCTGCTTGCTTGCAAAGCCGCAATCTATTCTCATTTGTGAAATCGAAACCTCTTTTGCAAGTTGCTCCTTCGGTGCTGTTTGCCTGTTAATACGTGAGGTTATAACGCCCGGCCAGTCTTGCTTTCCATGAACAGCCACGCATGTCCCCATCAGCACTTGAGCCCAGAACCCACCCAAAGGAGTAAACTCAAGGAAGCCATCATCTTCAACCCCTGTAACCATAAACCCAACTTCGTCCAGATGTGCCAGCATAAGAATCGAAGGAGCATTTGGTTTTTTGCTCTTTTTAACAGCAATTACAGAACCGAGCCTATCAAAAACGATTTCGTCAGAGTGCTTTTGCAACTCTTTTTTAACGTAATCACGTACACGATCCTCATAGCTTGACGGTCCGTAAAGCTCACTTAACTCTTTTATGAGTTTTAATGTTTTATCTGTCATAGACATGCTCTCCTACTTGTTAAGTTTTGCGATGACTTCGATTTCAATCAAAATACCACGAAGCTGACAGCCGATCGTTGTTCTGACAGGATACGGTTGCGGAAACATTTTGCTGTACACCTCATTCATTGGCGCAAAGTTGCTCAAATCAGATAAGTACACATTTGAACGAACGACATTTGCAAGTGATGAGCCGGCCGCGATAAGAATTTGCTCTACATTTTTAATACACTGTTCCGTTTGTCCTGCAATATCCGATGCCATCTCCCCTGTTGCCGGATGGGTAGGTCTTTGTCCCGCAACGAATACAAAATCTCCGGTAACGAGGGCTTGCGAATACGGCCCCGCCGGTGTTGGTGCGTTTGTTGTTTTTATTTCCTTTTTAATTTCGTTCACTTATTTCTCTCCTCAAAATAATAATATTATTAATCAACACTACTCATTTAGGTAGTTATATGCTGTACATTTTGATATACCGTAACACTCGGCGACTTTTTGGCCAGCTTTTTTTATCAAAAATGCTCCACATTTATCCAAATACTTGATGCCCTGCACTTTTTGCTCACGTGTCATATGCGCCACCGGCACTCCGACATGCTTTATTGATGCATCTATAAGGTTTGCTAGCATATCTTCAATTTCATTAAATACCGTTGTTGTGGCAGCTTGCTGGAGCATGACGTTTTTTGGTTCGGCCATATCCGCATTAACAAATGAATTAATTATATTACCTGCCACAATCAGATCAGAAATGTCAAAATTTATACAAAGCGAACCTATTACTTTTCCGTTATCATCATTTATGTAGATTGTACTGGATCTTAAATATCTTCCCTTCGGCGTTGTCGTCAAATAGTTATATTTACCTTCTGCGTGTTCATCGCCTTTGAGAATCCTTAAGCCAATATCTGTACCACTTTGACCAACCTTTCTACCTGTAACATGACCGTTTTCAATATGTACTATAGTGTGTTCAATCGGTTGCTGATAATCGTGGATAACCACTTCGCAGTTTTCACCAAATTGAAGCGCAATGCCCTTTGCAATAGAGTTCAACAGAGACAAATTCTCATATACAGATTTCACAATGTTTACCTCATATTCATGTTTATTTTGTAGTTGTAAGTTGTTTTGTAGTTTACCATAAAAGTTTCACAACTTCAACTTTTTTTATAACCATAAAAAAGTTTTTATAAGTGATTCTTAACTTCATCAGAGTTTTTATGCTCAGATAGTTTGCGATATCGTCCTGGGCTTATGTTGTAATAGCGCTTAAACTCTCGACGATATGTTGCTTCCGATCCAAATCCAGATAA
>CAZJLW010000009.1:0-3284 GCA_964546895.1 uncultured Eubacteriales bacterium
ACATCCTCTATACTATAACTGTAACATCAGTAACTAAACAAAAACTCTTACTGGAGTGGGCGGCTGCCCACTCTTTTGTTTTGTATTCAGACGAGGGGTGCCGGTATGCAGAAGCAAGACATGCAGAAGCAAGACATAGTTTCGGAAATCAAACCGTACATTACTCCGCTCATTGAGGAAAACAGCTGTTCCCTCTTTGACGTGGAATTTATCAAGGAAGGGCCTAATTGGATCCTGCGAATCTACATTGACAAGGAAAGCGGCGTTACGATTGACGACTGTGAAGCGGTCAGCCGAAGCGTCGAGAAGATTCTGGATGAAAAGGATCCGATTACACATGCGTATATATTGGAGGTAAGCTCGCCGGGCATAGCAAATGACTGAAAATAACGTTTACATCTTCGCGGAGCATTTCGCGTAGAACCACCGCAAAATGCTCCGCTCGTGTAAACTTAATTTTCAGTCACTCGCATTGATAGGCGGAGATAAAAGGAGGCAATCGAAAAATGGATAACAGCGCCGAGTTAATCGAGGCATTGGTACAAATTTCTAAGGAGAAAGGCATTGATAAGGAGGTAATATTTGAGGCTATAGAGGCGTCGCTGGTTTCGGCTTGTAAGAAGAACTTCGGGACGTCGCAGAATATAAAGGTCGTAATGAACAGAGAAACGGGAAGCGTACAAGTATTCGCGCAGAAAACGGTCGTCGAAGCCGTGTCAGACGAGAACTTGGAAATCTCTCTGGACAGCGCGCGGAAGCTGAGCATCAGTTACGAGCCGGGCGATATCGTTGATATCGTAGTTACACCGCGTAACTTCGGTCGGATTTCTGCCCAAACAGCGAAGCAGGTCGTCGTGCAAAAATTCCGCGAAGCCGAACGTGACATCCTTTTTAACGAGTACGCATCAAAAGAACACGAAATAGTCACAGGCATCGTTTCCCGCAAGGAACACAAAAACGTCATTATCGGACTGGGCAAAATAGACGCGTTACTAGCAGCAAGCGAGCAGATACCGCGTGAAATCTACAATTTTCACGACCGCATAAAGGTGTATGTGCAAGAAGTCAGACAAACCGCAAAAGGCCCCGCCATCAAGGTATCGCGCAGTTGCCCGGAACTTGTCAAGCGTCTTTTTGAGCAGGAAGTGCCGGAGGTTTTCGACGGGATAGTTGAAATCAAATCGATCGCGCGGGAAGCGGGCAACAGAACAAAAATCGCCGTATACTCGAAAAATCAGGATGTTGATCCGGTCGGGGCATGTGTCGGACAGAACGGCTACCGCGTGAACATCATCGTGCAAGAGCTAAAGGGCGAAAAGATAGATATCATCACATGGAACGAAGACCCGAAGCTGTATATAGCGGCTGCGTTAAGCCCTAGCAAGGTTATGGCGGTGTCGCTGAGTCCGGATGAACAGAGCGCAAAAATAGTCGTGCCGGATCACCAGCTTTCGCTTGCCATCGGTAAAGAGGGGCAGAACGCCCGGCTTGCCGCAAAGCTTACGGGTTGGAGAATCGACATAAAGAGCGAATCTCAGGCGCAGGCGATGGATTTTGTGGACAGGACGGAGTATTTCGATTATTACCCGTACGAGGACGGATATGACGACGAGTATGAGGAAGAATATGACGAATACGACGAGAACGGCGAATACTACGACGAAGAATCCGGCGAATATGACGGAGAATACGAGGATGGGGACGGAGAGTACGAGGACGGCGAATACGATGAAGGCGAATACACAGACGGGGAATACGCAGAAGACGAGTACGAAGACGACGGGGGCGACGGTTACGACGGAGACGGTGTCAGCGACGATACCGACGACGCTGAAGCCTAGAAAAATACCGCTTCGCAGATGCACAGGCTGCGGCGAAATGAAAAACAAAAAGGAGCTTGTACGGATCGTAAGAAGTGATGAGGGCGAATTCTCAGTCGACCGTACGGGCAAGAAGTCCGGGCGAGGTGCGTATGTTTGCTGCAATGCAGAATGCTTTGAGAGGGCGCACAAGTCGAAGGGGCTTGAACGTTCATTTAAGCAGGCGGTTCCACAGGGGATTTATGAGCAGATAAGAAATGAGTTGATTAATGCCTAGCATGGATATAAAACAAAGGAATATACTTTCAATTTTCAGCTTAAGCGCGAGAGCGGGCAAGCTTGTGAGCGGTGAATCGGTGTGCGAAGCCGAGCTTCAGAAAGGTAACGCGAAGCTTGTAATAATAAGCGCCGATGCTTCGAGTAATACTATACAGAAGTTTACTAACAAGGCGTTTTATTACAAGGTGCCGTCGATCGTATACGGTAATAAGGAGGATTTGAGCAGAAGCATAGGAAAAAGCAATAGGACGACGTTTGTTGTGACTGACGTTAATTTCGCGAACAAATTAATGTCTTTATTGGAGGTGGGCTAATGCCTAAAATTCGCATACATGAGATCGCTAAGCAACTAAATCTTGAAAGTAAGGATATAATAACAAAGCTAAAGGAATTTGGGGTAGAAAAGCAGCATCATAACAGCTCGCTTGATGATAATGAAGCGAGGCTTGTTACGGATTTTTATCATAAAAAAGTAAATCCGGCAGGGGATAATAACAATGTTAAAAAAATGGAGGCTACAAAAATAGTTAATAAACAGGACGAAGTGGGGCAACAGGCCGCCGACAAGAGGCAGCCGGAAAAGAAAACAGAAGAACGTAAACCGGAAGTGCGCCGACAGGAAGATCGTAAGCCGGAAGAACGTAAACAAGAAGAGCGCAAACCGGAAGATCGCAAACCGGAGGAACGCAAGCCGGAAGACCGCAGACCTTCTGATAGAAGGCCGGATGACAGAAGACCGGACGACAGAAGACCGGACGACAGAAGACAGCCCGAGAGACGACCAATGGCGGCAGACGGCCGGCCAGCGGAAGGACGTCCAAACGATGGCAGACCAAACGAAAGCAGACCCAATGACGGCAGACCGAACGACAGCAGACAAAACGACAACAGACCGAGAAGGCACGATGATAGACGCCCTGACGACAGACGTCCTGATATGCGTCCCGATCAACGCCGCCCGCAGAATATAGTAGGCAGACAGCAAGGCAGTAACCAACAGGGTACGCAACAAGGCGCGACGCAACAAAGCAGCGGCCAACAAGGCAGCGGATATCAAGGTGGAAGCCAGCAAAGCGGCGGCTATCAAGGTGGCAGCCAGCAAGGCGGAGGCTATCAAGGCAGCAACCAACAGGGCGGCTATCAGAACAGAAACCGCAGCTACGGACAGGGAACGGGACAGCAGGG
>CAZJLW010000009.1:3384-10057 GCA_964546895.1 uncultured Eubacteriales bacterium
CCGCAGGGACAACCCGGAGAAGGCGGGCAAGGCTCGTACGGACGCCGCCCCGGTGGGGCACCGGGTCAAGGCTACGGCCAAGGTCAGGGACAAGGTCAAGGACAGCGCCCGCCGTATAACCGTTCGCCAAGGCCGCCGTTTGATAAGGATGAGGGGCCTAACCAGCGTTCGCAGCAGTCGAAAGGCGGCGGGAATTTTAAGGGACGCACAGACAGACCAGGCGCGCCGAAACCCGCCGGTGACAGCGCAGAGGCAAAACGCGAGCAGAAGTACGAGAACCGCAAGCGCTACGCTGTCAACATGGAGAAAAAAGAATTCAGCGACAAGAAGGTTTTCGACGAAACGCAGGAAGCCGCGTTGAAGAAGCCGCTCAAAAAGAGCGGTGGCAGACCGAACAAACCCGCGCCGGTAAAAGTCGAGCCGGAAATAAAGATTTTGAAGTTCCCGCAGTTGGCTACTGTTAAACAGGTAGCAGAGATCATGAATAAACAGATCGCGGAAGTTTTGAAATTTTTAGTAAAAAAAGGAATAATGGCAAGCGTTAATGAGGAAATAGATTTTGAAACGATGACGATGATTGCCGAGGAATACGGTATAATCGCCGAGCTGATTGCAGAAGTTAATATGGTCGACGAGCTATTTACCGATGATGAAAAGGAAGAGGATCGCACGGAGCGTCCGCCGGTAGTCGTCGTAATGGGTCACGTCGATCACGGCAAAACCTCGCTGCTTGACGCTATCCGTAACGAAAGCGTTACTGCTACGGAAGCCGGTGGTATAACTCAGCATATAGGTGCGTACACTGTTTCCGTAAATAATAAACCTATTACATTTTTGGATACTCCCGGTCATGAGGCGTTTACGGCGATGCGTATGCGCGGTGCGCAGGTTACTGATATCGCGGTACTGGTCGTGGCGGCCGACGACGGCGTCATGCCGCAGACTATCGAGGCCATCAACCACGCGAAAGCCGCAAATATCGACATAATCGTGGCTATCAACAAAATTGATAAGCCCGGTGCGACACCTGACAGGGTCAAGCAGGAGCTTACGGAACATGGAATACTCGTCGAGGACTGGGGCGGCGAAACGATTGCCGTTAACGTCTCGGCGCTTAAGAACATCGGCATTGAGCAGCTGCTCGAGATGATTATTCTTGTAGCGGAGATGAAGGAGCTTAAGGCCAACGCCAACAAACGCGCGCGCGGTACGATTATTGAGGCTAAGCTTGATAAGTTCATGGGCGTTGTCGCGACAGTGCTGGTTTCGGAAGGCACGCTTAACGTCGGCGATTCCATCGTGGCCGGTCACAGCTTCGGACGTATCCGAAATATGATAGACGATAAGGGCAAGAAGGTTAAGAAAGCCGGCCCCGCGATTCCCGTTGAGATCGTCGGATTGTCGGAGGTTCCGCAGGTTGGCGATATGTTCTACGTTGCGCTTAACGACAAACAAGCCAGAATGTTCGCCGAATCGGTTATCGCTAAGGGTCGCGAGAGCCTCATAAAGGCAACGCCGCAAAAGGTTTCGCTGGACGATTTATTCGTGCAGATTAAAGCAGGTAACGTAAAGGATTTGAACGTAGTCGTAAAGGCCGACGTTCAAGGCTCGGTCGAGGCACTTAAAAGCAGTCTTGAAAAGCTGTCGAACGACGAGGTCAGAATCCGTACGATACACGGCGGCGTCGGCGCGATAAACGAATCCGACGTTATGCTTGCGTCCGCTTCAAATGCGATTATCATCGGCTTTAACGTAAAGCTGGAGCCGACGGCGAAGTCTGTCGCAGACGACGAGAAGGTAGACATTCGTCTGTACAGGGTTATTTATAACGCCATCGAGGACATCGAAGCTGCTATGCGCGGTATGCTCGAACCTGTTTATCAGGAAAAGGTTCTAGGTCACGCCGAAATACGCCAGCTTTTCAAAGCTTCCGGCGTCGGAACTATCGGCGGTGCTTACATTACGGACGGAAAATTCACGCGTAATGCCAAGGTCAGGATTACGCGCGATAAGAAGCAGATTTACGACGGCACACTTGATACGCTTAAGCGGTTCAAGGACGACGTGAAGGAGGTTAACTCCGGCTACGAGTGCGGTCTGTTATTCAATAAATTTAACGATATACAAATGGGCGACATTGTCGAAGCCTACATTATGGAAGAAGTGCCAAGGTGATAGAATGAACAATAAACGCATAACACGGATTAACGACGAAATCTTGAAGGAAGCGGCGGGCATTATCCGTCAGGAGCTGAAGGACCCGCGCCTTTCGTCAATGATTAGCGTCGTTAAAGCCGAAACTACGCCGGACTTGAAGTTCTGCAAAATTTTTGTAAGCGTAATGGGCGAGGAAGAAGCTAAGAAAGAAGCGCTCGTCGGATTGAAAAACGCCGCCGGTTTTATCAGGCGGCAACTCGCCGAGCGCATTAACCTGCGCAATACGCCAGAACTGCAATTTGTTTTGGACGACTCGATCGATTACGGCTACAGAATCATGAAGCTTATAAAGGAAGCCAATAAATCGTCGGGTTCAGAGGAACAGGAGTGATACCGTGATTAACACAATTCGCGATATTATCAGAAATAACAAGCGGTTTGCGCTGTCGGCGCATGTTAACCCGGACGGTGACGCGATCGGCTCGTCGCTTGCGCTCGCTTCGGCTCTTAAAAAAATCGGTAAGAACGTAACGGTTTTTATGGAGCCGTACAGCGCAAAGTACGACGTAATTCCCGGTAAGGAGCTCATATGCGAGGCCGATGGCGGAGAGTACGATGTATTTATCGCGCTGGACTGCGGCAGCGCGGACCGGCTGTTTCGCACCGCCCAAGCGCCCGTTACCGTGAACATCGATCATCACGTGAGCAATACGTTTTACGGTATGCATAATCTGGTCGTAAGCGACGCGTCGTCCACCAGCGAAATCGTTTTTGAGCTGCTGGACGGCTTCGTCGAGCTGGACGCTGATATAGCGTCCGGCATTTACGCCGGATTACTAAACGATACAGGCGGGTTCCGTCACGGCTGCACCAGCCCGCGAACCCACCGTATCGCCGCTGAGCTTGTGGCTTGCGGTATAAATTTTACGTTCATTTACAACGAGCTTTTTTTCCGCAAATCATTTGTGGAAACGCAGATTTTTGCGAAGGCCATAGAACATATCCGCTTTATCGAAAACGGTAGGTGCGCGTATTCCTACTTGAGTTTGGATGATTTGCGCTGTGTTTCGGCTACGCCGCAAGATTTGGAAGGTATTGTTGAGTACATTCTGAATATTCGCGGCGTGGAGGTGTCGTTGTTCGTGTACGAACGCGACGTGAACGAGACTAAGGCAAGTCTTCGCTCGAAGGAAATCGACGTCAGCAAAATAGCCGTATCGTTCGGCGGCGGCGGACACATTTATGCCGCCGGGTGTACGCTTAACTGTGGCGCGCTCGAAGCGGCGGAGCCGGTGCTGGCGAAGCTGTCGGAGGCGCTTAACGGAGCGGGGAAGATATGACAGGGATACTGAATATTTATAAAGAAGCGGGCATGACGTCACATGATGTTGTTGCTGTCGTCCGGGGGATTCTGCACACGAAGAAGGTAGGGCATACTGGTACGCTCGACCCGCAGGCCGAAGGCGTGTTACCGATTTGCGTGGGGCGAGCGACGAAAGTCAGCTCGTTTCTTTCCGACGGCGGCAAGACATATTTGGCTGAGCTGGTTCTCGGTGTTGAAACGGATACGGAGGATTTGACGGGTACGGTGTTAAAAACGTCGCCGCCGGAGACGGATAGGGCGAAAGTTGAACGTGCCATAATGTCGTTTGTTGGAAAATACAGTCAGATACCGCCCATGTATTCTGCGATAAAGGTTAACGGGAAGAAGCTGTACGAGCTGGCGCGGGCGGGTGATATCGTCGAGCGCGAGCCGCGGGACGTTATTATTTATTCCATTGAAATAACCGAAAACCGCGGCGACAGGATTATGATTGAGGTTTCGTGCAGCAAGGGTACTTACATACGTACGTTGTGCGCGGATATCGGCAAGGCGTTGGGCTGCGGCGCGTGTATGGGCGCACTGACGAGATTGCGGCTTGAGAGGTTCGACGTGAGCGATAGTATTACGCTTGAACGTTTAAAAGATATGGCTGAGAACGGCGAAGTATCATATGCACTTATACGTATTGAGGATGCTCTTGCTTTTGATACAGCGGTTGTCTCACAGGAAGCCGATAAATTTCTGCAAAACGGTAATAAAATAAAAATGGATTATGTTTATTTCCCGGACGGCGTGTTGAAAACGGACAAGTTTTTCGTGTACGGCTCTGACTGCAGGTTATCTGGGATTTATGAAGAGACCGGCGACGGATTTATTAAACCGGTTGTTATGCTGCGTTAGGGTATACGACGTGGGAGGAATGACGGCATTGCTGGAAATAAATGAAAAAGAGTTCGTCGTGGACGGGTGTACGGCTGTGACGCTTGGAAATTTTGACGGGCTGCACCTGGGTCATCGGGCGCTGATAAACGACGTTAAGGCTTGCGCGGCGAAAAATAATGTTAAATCGGCTGTTTTTTCGTTTACGCCGCACCCGGTTGCGTTTTTGCGCGATGCGGATTTCAAAACTATTCTTGCGCCTAACGAGAAGGCGAAGCTGCTGGCTGATTTAGGCGCAGATATATATGTGAATTATCCGTTCGATGGCGGTACGGCAAGTCTTAGTCCACGAGATTTTTTTGAGAATACAATAGTAAAACAGCTTAACTGTAAATTCCTTTTCGTCGGAGAGGAATTTTTTTTCGGAAAAGAACGCGCCGGAAGTGCAGAGATGCTAAGGCGAATCGGCGCGGAGTACGGCGTGGAAGTGACGGTTGTGCCGGTAAAAACACAGGGCGGCGAAAAAATCGGTTCGAGCCTCGTCAGGCAGTTTATAACGGAGAACAGGTTTGCTGATGCGGAGCGGTTGCTGGGGCAGCCTTATTTTATAAGCGGAACGGTTGTGTCGGGCAGAAGGCTCGGCGGGAAGCTGGGCTTTCCGACGGTAAACCTATCGCCGCCGGACGGAAAGCTGCTCCCGCAAAACGGCGTTTACGTTACGAAAACGGCTGTGGGGACGATGGTTTACGGCAGTATCACGAATATCGGAAACAATCCAACGGTTTCGGGCGGTTTTGCGCCGAAGACGGTTGAGACGCATATTTTTAATTTTAACAGGAGTATTTACGGAGAAAACGTCTGTGTTTATTTTTATAAAAGGCTGCGGGACGAAATGAAGTTCGGCAGTATCGAGCAGTTGAAGGATCAGATTGCGGAGGATATAAAAAAGGCGGGCGAATAATGTGAAAATAGAAGATAAAGAGTACAGACTGCGTGATTTTATAAAAATTCCGCTGTCTGTCTCTCCTGTCATGACGTTGCTGCGGGTAATCGATAAGATTATTTATGCGCTTGTGCCGTCATTGCAGGTTTTGGCGACGGCGGTATTTATTGATACCGCCGTTAATATTTTTAACGAGCAGGCGGATAAGGGACGGATTATGTTACCGCTTGTGTGGATTCTGCTGTTGACTGCGCATCAGTATGTTACGTTTGCGCTGATGGGGCTGGTTAAGGCTCGCATGAGCATAAAGCTAGCCGAGGCGTTTCGTACGGCCATTACCGACAAGCGCGCCGCGCTCGAGTATCGACATATCGAAAACAACGAGACTTGGGATTTACTGGAGCGTGTAGGAAAAGACCCGGCGAAGCAGATAGGGGGCGGGTTTGATATTCTGCTGCGCATGGGGGACATGATTATCCGCGTCGGCGCTATACTGCTTGTGCTGCTGGCGCAGGTATGGTGGGCGGCTTTTGTAATTATTGCGTTTTCGGTACCGCTGTTTTGGCTGGCCGTGAAAAGCGGTAAGGCGAACTACGCGGCATCAAAGGAAGCGGCGAAGCATACTCGCCGCGCCGGATATCTGCAAGGGGTTCTGACGGGGCGGGACAATGTGGAGGAACGGACGTTGTTCGGGTATTCGGGGGATCTTAATAAACGTTATTACGAAAAATACTTGGCGGCTTATAAGATTAATTTTGTGGCGCAGCGTAACCGTTTCGTGAAAATGAAAGGCGCAAGCCTTATAACTGTGCTTATTTCTGTTTTGATCGCGGGGGTGCTTGTTGCACCGCTTGGTTCGGGTGAGATAAGTATCGGAATGTTTATGGGACTTGTAACGGCGGCGTTCGGGCTGGCGCAGATGATGTCTTGGGAGCTTACGCATATTACGAGCGAGTTGGCGAACAATCATGAGTATCTTAAGGACTTGACGGCTTTTGGTAAGCTTAGCGAAATGCCGGGGGCGATGGATTTGCCGGTGGGTTATATGCCGGAGCCGGAGTGTATTGAGTTTCAGGACGTGTCGTTCGCGTATCCTGATACTAATGTAATGATTCTGAAAGGGCTGAGCCTTAAGCTGTTTGCTAAGAAGCATTATGCATTTGTCGGGGCTAACGGCGCGGGCAAGACTACGCTTACTAAGCTGCTGACGGGGTTGTATGATAATTATACTGGCGATATTTTCATTGATGGGAAGAATTTAAGAGACTTTACGCAGGCCGAATTGAAGTCGTTGTTCTCGGTGGTGTATCAGGATTTCGCTAAGTATCAGATACCGATGATTGACAGCGTCGGGCTTGGGAATGTAATCG
>CAZJLW010000009.1:10157-23994 GCA_964546895.1 uncultured Eubacteriales bacterium
GGTGCGGCTCGGCTTGCCGATGAAATTTTTGTTATAGCCGACGGGTGTGTTGCTGAATGCGGAACGCATGATGAGCTGTTGGATAAAGGCGGGTTGTACGCGGAGATGTTTGAAGCGCAGCGGGGGTGGTATGCGTGAAAAAAATGAATGTGTTTCAAGCTTTTATAAAGATGATTCCGAAAATTGTAAGGGTTTCGCCGATGGGTTTTGTTATATGGCAGCTTGCGGCTGTATTACACGGTCTTGCTTATGGTGTGATTGCTCCGGTGACGCAGATGTTTTTCGACCGGGCGGCTGGCTTTGCAACACGTGAGGTCGAGCTTGCGGTTGTTGCTTCGGGGTTGATTATTTTGGGTATGATGCATGTTATTAAGCAGGCACTTAACGGCGTCGCGAATTTTATTCCCATGATGTATTATCGCAAAGCGGAAGGGGTTCTTTCGCTTGAGGTGCATGAAAAGATGGGGAGGATTTCACCGGTATGCTTTGAGGATACAAAAACTCTTGATGATATTGATAAGGCGATTCAGGGGAAAAACCAAGCTATCTGGTTCACGGGTACGATACTTGCTATGTGTAATTTTTACGTTCCTTATTTTATTTGTATGGCGCTTTATTTGTTTTCTATAAAGCCGGTGCTGGCTGTTTCGCTGGCGCTTGTTTTTGCGCCGACGCTAGTTACGCAGGTTTTCAGGACGAAGGTGTTTGCGAAAGCTGAGGACAAGGCCGCGCCCGTGCGACGCGAGTTCGATTATTACGAAAGCTGTATGACGGGGCGGGAGTATTTTAAGGAGACGCGTATTTTGGGCGCGGTGCCATTTTTCAGGGCGCTGTATGCCGATGCGCTGGCGATGCTTAATAAGCTGGTGTTCCGCGCCTCGGTTAAGTCTGATCTGGCCGAGCTTGGTATGAAGCTGCTGTCGTTAAGCGGGTATGTTGGTATTTTGTTGCTACTGCTTGGCTCGTTGTTAAAGGGTGAAGTCAGCGTTGGCGCGTTTGCGGCGATATTTGGATCTATTAGCCAGATGTTTTCGTTGATGGAGGAACTGGTTTGCTACAATTTCGGCGCTGTCGCTCGCGATTTCGGCAGGGTTCAGAATTACCTCGCGTTTCTGGAAATGGCAGAACGGGGAGGGGATGATGCTGAAATTGCGGACGACGCGCCTGTTAATCTGTGTAATGTGTCGTTTACATATCCTGGTGCGCAGCGGAAAGCGGTTGATGGTGTTACGCTTACAATTAATCCCGGTGAGATGATAGCTGTTGTTGGGGAGAATGGCTCGGGGAAGTCTACACTGGCGCGGCTTATAACGGGTATTTACGTGCCGGATGAAGGTGGCGTGCTGCATGGCGATGCTGATACGAGGAAGGTTTCGCAGCGGTCGGTTTTTCGGCGGATTTCGGCTGTGTTTCAGAAGTATCAGCGGTATCAGATGACTTTTCGGGAGAATATCGGTATTGGCGATACGGGGCGAGAAGCTGGCGACGACGTGTTGGATTGGGTTTGCGGCGAGGCCGGGATTTATTTGAAGGATCGAAGCTTGATTGATGGGTATGAAACAATGCTGTCGCGGGAGTTCGACGGTGTTGACTTGTCCGGTGGGCAATGGCAGCGTATTGCTATCGCACGAGGGTTCTTTCGGGAGCATCAGGTTATTGTGCTGGATGAACCTACTGCGGCTATTGATCCTGTCGAGGAGACTAATATTTATAACCGGTTTGCGGAGATTTCTCGGGGGAGGACGGCTGTTGTTATTACGCATAGGTTGGGTTCGGTTCGATTGGCCGATAGGATATTGGTCATGAAGCAGGGGCGGCTGGTCGAGCAGGGGAGTCATGCAGAATTGATGGGGTTTGGCGGAGAGTATGAGCGGCTGTATAGGTCGCAGGAGCAGTGGTATAGGGGCTGAATCTGAATCTTGACTTTTTTCAGACCGAATGTCAAAATGGGAGTATAGTTAATGAGCTGGGATTGGAGATGAAATAAATGTTGTCAGAATTACAAGCTGAGTCGCAAATAACGTTACCGAGAGAATTTATTGAACGCTTTGGACTTTCCGAAGGTGATAAACTAGAAATATTTGAAAGTAAAGGCATGATTTGCATTGTTCCTGTTGTTGTTTACCCGAAAGAGTTTTTAGATGTGATTAAGGGGGAAATTGAACAAACGAGAGCGAACATAGCTTTAGGAAAACAAGCTATCTTTGACAATGTGGACGCGTTATTTGCTAATCTGGAGGGGAACTGATGGCATATAGGTTTACATTCACTGAACGTTTTCAAAAACATTTTAAATATCTATCCACTCAAGAAAAGAAACAGATTATGAAAAAGCTAGAGTTGCTGGCTGAAAACCCCTCACACCCATCTTTACGGACGAAGCGTATACAGGGGACGGATAATTTATTCGAGTGTAGTGTTAACATGGATATCCGCATTATATGGTTCTATGAAGGTGACACTATGATTATCCTTGTAGACATAGGCCATCATGATATTTTGAAACAGTTTTAGGATTACAATTCTATCTTATGCATAGAAACGAGAAGGTGGGTGCCGTAAAACTCTAACCACAGAGTTCAGCGACACCCACTTTTTATAACGCAAACAAACCAACTCAACCCCAACAACCCCTCAACAATACCCAAAATCCCCCCAGTCAACCAAAACCTCCTTAGCCTTCGGCGGCCGCCCCCTCTTTTTAGGCGGAGGCGGTAACGGCTCGAACAACTTAGCCAGCTTTTCAAAAGCCACCCTGCCCAAATCGCTTCCATATTCCTTAACAAGATTATCATGCAACTCATCACGACTGTTAGCCTTAAGCAAATACGTCACACCTAGACAGCGTTCAATATTTTGCTCCAAAATAATCTGCTTAAACTCGCCGCGGTAACGCTTGCGCATTGCTTCAATGGGGGCAATAAATCCCTGGTCACGGCTGATGATATACCCGAAATCAACCTTTCCCTGCCCGATAAGCACCCCAAGCTCCGCTGTTATCTGAAAATCAATTGAGTTTTTCCCATCGCGCACGCTTTCAACATATACGACTTTAGCGGCAGTTTTAGATACCATTGCTTTTACTTTGGTGAGATTAAGCGCTTTGTGATGAAAAATCAGTACAGTTGTGCTTGAAGGTAATAAATCGATACCGCGCAAGCCTTCAAGTACGCAGTTATCACCGTCAATTAGAAATATCATTTCGCACCAACCTCTGAGTGTAATAATGCTTCCAGTTTCTTAGCTCGTTCGTAAGCCAAATGTAAAAATTCATCCGGTGACAAGGCTTCATGTCCCTTGTTCATGACTTCCAGCGCGACAGCGCCCGTATAACCGGCTTGTTCAATACCACGCATGGCAACAGCCCAGTCGAGTGTCCCGTCAAACGGCAAGAGGTGCTGGTCGTCAGTTCCGTCGTTATCATGCAAATGCAGCGCAAATAAGCGAGAACCGTATTTCGGCAGCAAATCTTCATTCGGAGTAAAGCTGTTATGATGCCCGCTGTCATAACAGAACCCGGCACGCGGGGAATTCACATGGCTTAACACATATTCCAAATAATCCAGCCTGCGAAGATTTTCAAAAGCCACATTTACTCCGCGCGTCTCCGCTCTATCAATAATCCGCTTGACCCTATTCAAGCCGAGTTCGTTAAACGGGGGAGGGCTGTTTTTATATGACAGGTGGCAAACCATTGTTGGAATATCGTATTCGGCACAGTCATCAACTAAACTTAAATATAAATCAGTAAGCGATTCACCTGCAAGATTATCCAGCCAAAGATTATTAATATCTTCATACGGCGTATGTATATTTTCGACATACAACCCAGCGTTCCGAGCTAGTTCCGGATTGCTGCGGTACTCGCTGTCTCCTAAATCATCGCTCCACCAAAGCGTCAATCCGTCAAAGCCCGCCTGTTTTATTAAGGCACATCGCTCCTTCATCGGCAACTCATACCCGAACCAGCCAAATGTAGTAATCATCTTACGCCTCCTCCGTATTGTTATTTCTAAAGTTTACCAAATATTTTGTCGCATTACCAGTTTTATACAAAAATGGGTGTCGCAAAACTCAGAATTTGAGTTCTGCGGCACCCACTTTTAATGCTTTTCTTAATTCTTCTTACGAGGATTCTCAACTGTATCCATGATAATATCAGGTCTGAACGGTTGCGGTGCGCTGAATACGGAACGCGCCGCCCTTTGGAACGGATTGCTTACACTGCTGGAGTCACCAAAGTAATCCATTACCGGCGTTACAGTAAACGTCGGCAGTTGAATATCGCAAACGTGAACCGTTCTGTAGCGCGTCTTGCCGGATTGGTTAGTCGGGTTAAAAATCTCCCTGTCTATCGAGAAGCTGCCGATGAGCTCGTTGCCCGTCGGGTTTTTCTTGTAGACGTATACAACTGGGTTAAACCGTAAGAAATAACTCGAACTCGTGCCACTGCTAAAGAAATTTACGAACACCGAGATAGTGGACGGATCCGAACCCTGCGCCGGATTAACGGTAATGACTTCTGGCCATCCGTCTCGTATACCGTTTATCGTATACGGCTGACTCGTGTAGTCATAGTCGTACCAGAATTGATAACCATCATATGTGTCGTTCGAATGACTGTAGTAAATATGCTTATTTGCATTGAAATCCTTAAATGAGTGCAGGTCTAGATCTATTTCCGACGGATTATCCCACCACATATCAATCTTAAGTACGTAGTCATGATCGATTATCTGGTTATTAATCCGGTTTTCGATTACAACCGTTTGGTTCGGGTTCAGCGTCGTAAGTTGGACAGTGTGCGTCTCAACATTAAGTATATGAGACTCCGGTATCTGTACCTCGCGCACGTAATACTCGCCCATCCTGATATTGCTGAACACGGCGGTTCCGGTGGAGTCGGTTACAAGCCGTACAGCTGCACCTGATGTAGCTTGTAATTCCAGTGATATACCTGCTATCGGTGTTGCTGTGCCGACTTGCAGCGTCCTTACGGTGATACTGCCCTGTATATCAGATACATGCGAAATATCAAGCGGGAGCTGCTTATGCGGTACGTCCTCGGTAAGTATAACGGTGTGCGGCGTGGAGTACAGTAGATAGTCCGTAGGAACTCCCAAAACGCGAACCGTATACGTCCCAATGGGCAGCCCCGTAAATACCGCCGAACCTGCTGCATTGGTCGTCAAGGTGACAACATTTTCGTTGTGAGTGTTTCTTGCTTCAACGAGAACTCCCGCAAGCGGAGCATGATTTGTGCCGGTTGTGGCACTGACGGATATGCTTCCGTAAACAATCGGTCTGTGTTTAAATTCCAGTGACTTGTTCATATTATTGGCGTCCAGAATGACGTTTTGTGCCGTCGTGCTGAGTGTGTAACCGTCGGGCACACTTATTTCCCTAACGGCGTAGGTACCGAGCGGGATGTTGTCAAACACGACCAGACCGCTGGCGCTCGTAGTCGCATATCTTGTCGCGTTTAAGCCCGTATGCCGTATTTCAATATTCGCGCCGTCTAACGGGATGTTAGTATTAATCTCCGAAACCGAAACCGTCAGATTCGCCGGGCCGCTGCCAAGCGCGTTGTTTGTCGTGTTGATACCGGCCTGCCATTTCAAAAGCGGGTAGCCGCGTCCGACTTCGTCCAGCGTCCAGTTGTTCGTAGGCTCTGTAAAGTTAAAGCCCGGATAGTTAATCCGGAAATGCATCTGGTCGTAAGACAGCCCGACGGCGCTTGCGTCCGTGCCGTTAGCCGAATTGTAATAGCCGTACATAACCGAGCCGGAGTTAAGCCCGACGAAAGGCTTCGAAAGTGAGCCGGTAACGCTCGAAGTCGTGTATACGGTGTTAATCGTACCGGAGTTACTCCCGGTGATACCGCCCGCGTAACCTACCATAGCCGTGACCGAACCGGTCGCGTAGCTTTTTTCTATAAGCCCGAGGTTTTTGCCCGCAAGCCCGCCCGCGTAACCCTGCGAGCTGTACACAGAACCGGTTGCGTAGCTGTTACGTATCGCGCCGTTTGATTCGTTGACGGCTACTAAACCGCCCGCGTCATTTAGTGCGGAAATATTTGCGGTTGAATAGCAGTTGGCGATAGTGTTGCTGCTGTAGTTCGTCCCGGCGATACCGGCGGCCGAACCGTTAGTCGATGTAATGGAACCGCTTGTGTTAACGTTCGAAATAGTGCCGTAGTTGTTGACTGCGATTACACCGGTATCGCCCGAAGCGACTATCGCCGAATCAACATTCAAATCCGTCACAACAGCCGTGCTTGCGACTGTATCGAACAACGGCTGCGTAATGCCCGTAATCGTGTTGCCGTTACCGATAAGCGTACCGGCGAACGTCGGTATACTGGATTCACCGGCCATCGAAACGTTGGAGTCAAGTGTAAAGAACTGACCGGGTGCGGAATTGCTCAGCATGTTAACGATATTAGCCGAGTTCAGCACGTAAGGATTGGTCGGCGAACCGGCGGGGTCGGACGGGACCGGCGGGTAATAGAAACCGCCCGAGCCGCTAGAACCACCCGAATCGCCCGAGTTATCGTAATAGTTCCCGGAAGAATAAGGGTTGCCTGAGCCACCCTGTGCAAACTGCGTGCTTGAATCGCCTGTACCGTCGTAAAGCACCGTGAACTCGTACGGATTCGCATATACAATGCGCGAATCGACGTTGTTAGCGACGGCGTACGTCGTTGCACCTGTGCTACGTCCGTCAAGCGTCGTCAGCCTATTCGTAGCCATGTCAACAAGCCACGACTCAAGCCCTGCACGTATCGACAGTATACCCTCGACAATAATCCGCGTGGCGCGATCAAGATTGATACGCGTCGTGACTACGTTAATATCCCCCGTATGGCTTTCAGTGTAGAGCATTTCGTACGGGCGCACGATTTTTGTAGCCATATCAAATGGCGCGTTGAAGGCGTCATACTTCTTTACGTTAACGTAAACCTCGCCCGTGAATACGTAAATGATAACTTCTTTAACGCCCTTGTTTTCAAGCGACGGTACGATACTCACTGCGAAGTCCGTACCGCGCACGCCCATTATTACCTGTTGCGTGACGATTTTGAATTCCGCGTTCTCGGCGAGCTTCTCCTTTACGGATGAAAATATCGAGCCTTTGCCGAGGCTTAAAACAGAAACATCGTTTTCGCCGACCGAACCCTTTTCCTCTACAATCGTAAGCTCCGTGTCCTCGTCGAGCTTCACGACCTTGTTGCCGTCGAGATCCAGTATCGCCGAGGATTTCAAACCGGTGGAGACGATGTCACCCTTGTTAACCCTCATGCCGACGAAGGCGCGAGTTCGTTTTTCCTCGCCGCCTTTGCGGTTGTTGACCTCTCCGCTCACCTCGTAAAACGAAACAGCCCTTGCTGCCGCCGCGTAAAAAACCTGCGAACCCACAGACTGAAACAGCAGCGAAAATACAAGCAGAGCGGTTAGTATCTTTGTTTTCATATACTCACCCCTAGTCTATTTTTATTTTTTTGATCATGTTGTTGTATTTATCCGAGACGTAAAGCGCGCCGTCTGCGTAAAGCACATCCGTCGGCTGGTTAAACTGCGTACGCAGCTGAAAGGATTCGTCGCCCGCGCCCGGCAGTAAGCCGCCAGCAACGGTTTTGACATCGCCCGAAGCCGATACGGAGCGTATTGCATAGCCGCCCGTGTCGGCGACATAAATCACGCCGCCAGGCGACAGCGTAAGACCCTTCGGCGAGTTGAACCCGCCAGCAACTGTTGTTACGTTATCGCCGGATATTTTTCTTATCTTTGAATTACCGCTGTCTGTTATGTACATGATATCGTTTTTGTCTATGACAATCCCGAATGGCTGGTTAAACAGCGCTTCGGTAAGCTTGCCGTCTCGGTATCCTTCCGCTTGCGAACCGGCGAACGTGCTAGTCGCCCCGGACTGGGTTATTTTGCGGATTGAGTTATTGAGAGTGTCGCAGACGTAAATGTTACCCTTCGAGTCGATGGCTATGCCGCCCGGGGAGTTAAACGTGGACTGATTACCAGCACCGTTCGTGAAGCCAGCCTTACCGCTGCCCGACAGCGTATACACCGTTCCGAGGCGATCTATGTAGCGTACCGTGTTATTCAGGCTGTCCGTGAAAAATATTTTGTCCGATACGTCGTGGTAGAACATCTTATTCGGCAGTCCAATACGCGCCTGCGACGACGATCCGTCGTAGTAGCCGGGGGACGAGTTGATGCCGTCGTTTACACCGTTTACGAAGCCCGACACGGTGGAAACGTAGCCGTCTGTTATTTTTCTGATCATGTGGTTCTCGCTGTCGGCTACAAGTATGGCGCTGTCTTTGTATAACGCAAGCCCGACCGGGTTAAAGAACATCGCGTCCAGCTTCGAGCCGTCCGAATAGCCCGCGTTACCACGCCCGGCGAAACGGCTAGCGGCGTCGACTTGAACCAGCCCGGAGTTTATCGCGGCGTATATCATTGAAGCACCTTCGGCTCTTGTAATCTGTGCCTTGGGATTGAATTTATTATCGTAACCCTTAACTACGCCCTTATCTGCGAGCGCCGCGACGTATTCGTACGCCCACGGCGAAATGTCTTTTGTGTCTGCGAATGTGAGCGGCTTCTGGCTTTTTGCATCGAGCATTCGTCCTGCCAGCGCCGCCATTTCTTCCTTAGTAATATGGTTAAGCCCCAGTGCCTTAAGTCCGTCCGGTGTCTGTACCCCCGAAAATATCTTCATATTGTACGCGGCTGTCACGGCGTTTTTCATTTCCGGCGAAAGCTCGTTCATATCGGTGAATGGAGCTTGCGGGCTTAAGGCATCGCTGCGCAGCGTTTTCGGCTGCAAGCTGACAAGCAGAGCCGCGCATTCGCCGCGCGTCAGCGGTTTATCCGGGTCGAAGCCGTCTTTTAAAAACGACGCGCCCATATCGCCAAACATGCCCAGCTTATTTAATGAAGAAACGATACCCGCGCTCCAATGTCCCGGCTCGATTAAAGTCGTGGCCGCAGCGCCAACCCCGTACCCGGTCTGACACAGCAGAGCCAAGCTTAATGAAGCGGGAAGAATTTTTGTCTTTAAGAGCTTTTTAAAAACCATAAAGAACCTCCTGACTGTTGATTTATTCGCATAACCCGTCCAGCTGATAGACTGTTAGCTTTTCTGACTTTCCTTTTAGTGCAATCGCGCCGATTTCCGTAACGTTTATGCGACCGTACAGCGCGCTGTAAACCTTTTCGCTAATAAGTATCTGCCCGGGCTTGGCGTTTGACTCGAGCCTTGCGGCTGTGTTTACGGTGTCGCCGATGGCCGTGTAGTCCATTCTCAGCGAGGAGCCGGTATTCCCGACGATGGCTTCGCCGCAGTTGATTCCGATACCGAACGCAACCTTGACGCCGCACGCATCAAAAATCTTTTTTTCAAGCGGCTGTGCGCCGTCTCTCATCATAAGCGCAGTTTTAACTGCACGCATTACGTAGTCGTCCAGCGGCAGCGGCGCGTTGTAGAACGCCATAGTCGCATCGCCGATAAACTTGTCCAGTGTGCCGTTGTATGCGAAGATGCACGAGCTGGTCAGGCTCAAATATTCGTTCAATATACTGACGACCTGCTGTGGTGTATTTTTCTCCGACATGGGCGTAAAGCCGCGTACATCAACGAACAACACCGCGATGTCGCGTAGCGCACCGCCAAGATCAAGCGCGGCGGCATCTTTTTTTATTAGTTCCTTTACGACCTCGGGAGCTACGTACTTTTTAAAAATATTTGTGATATGTATTTTTTCGATGGCTTCAAGTATGTATTTGTAGGCGAGCGTCGCGAAATACAACAACGCGGACATAAGCGCGAACAGCGTAAAATTGATGAGTATCCCCGTGTTTGAAAAAAGCAGTAGACATGACGGGACGACAGCGGTAAGAAATAGTATTAAGACCAGTAGCGATTTCGCGGGGCTTAGGCGTGAGTAAGCGGCGTATAGTATTAGCGCAACGAGTAGCAGTAGCAGTGCGTATATTACAAAGGACGGTTCGTAAATGTACTTCTGTTCAAGCAAGCTCTGTAAAATATTCGCATGGATTTCTGTGCCGTACATCAGTGACGAGCGGCTGTTGGACGTAAAAAACCGATCCCCGAAGCTCGGCGCATACGTACCGATTATAACGATGGCTCCGTCGAAAAAATCCGCCGGAATTTCGCCCGACAGAACCTTCGAGAACGAAAGCCCTCCCTTCGAGTTGCCGTAGTAAGCGTAAGGACGCGCAGAGAAGTTGATTAGGAACTGGTTGAAGGCGTTAAGCCGCGGAGCCGGTTCGGGCAGCGCGAGCTTGTGAAAGTCCGAGTACCTTCGGTAAAGCTCCAGCGCGAACGACGGATACGAAGCCCCGCCGACTTCCGTTTTCAGTACGGCTTTTCGTATGATGTTGTCCTGTTGGTCGGGTATGGCGTTTACAAAGCCGGTCGTCGAGACGGTTTTGAACGCGTCTATCGGCTCGATTATGTATTCGGGTACGAACTGCCTTTGAATGCCGTATGACAGCTTACCGGCTGCGTTTTTTGTGCTATCGACGCTGGTCGTGTAGTTTATCTGCGAGGCAAGCACTACGTTACCGGCTTTTTCCATCGCTTCGGCGAAATATTCGTCGTCGTCTGGGTTGGAAAGCGTGTCGTACAGAATATCAAAGCCGATCACGGCGGGCTTCGCGCCGTCGTTTAGCACGTTGACAAGCTCGCCCATGACGGAACGCGGCCACGGCCATTTCCCAAGCTCCGATATGCTCGTATCGTCGATACCGATGACAAAAATATCCGGCCGCGGCTTATTAAGCGACGACTGGTAGAAAAAATCAAAGGCCGAGTTTTCAAGCCCTATCGTAAGCTTAAACAGCGACGACAGCACAACCGCAATATAAATGACGACGTACATCAGCTTGTGTTTATTGAGTTTTTTATAAATTGCACATCACCCTTTCACGTAGATTTTAATGATTTACGGGCATTTTTGAAATGGAATGCATTAATATGATGTTGTAAAATATTAAGGAAAATATCCGAGATTTCGAATTGGGGCGACACATTTTTTGAAGCCTTGACATATTTATTTCCATATGATATTATTCTGCGTGTCAACCGCTCAAAGAGGTAACAAATTACGCGGTCTTTTGGCTTGCGTTTACCGTATTTGGCGAGTTCTTTTTTAAAGGAGGTGTACGTTTATGTACGCAATTATTGAGACAGGCGGAAAGCAGTACAAAGTTTCCGAGGGTGATTTTATTACTGTTGAAAAGCTGGAGGTCGAGGCAGGCGCGAGCTACGATTTTGTTAACGTGCTGGCGGTTTCGTCGGAGGATAAGACCAACTTTGGCGCTCCGTACCTGAACGGCGCTGTTGTTAAAGCGTCGGTAGTCGGTAACGGTAAGGGTAAAAAGGTAATCGTCTACAAATATAAACCCAAAAAGGGCTTTCATAAGAAAAAAGGTCACAGACAGCCGTTCACAAAGCTCAGAATCGAGAAAATCAATTACGCTATATGATAACGGCTAGTGTTTTTCGCAATAATAAAGGCGACATATATGGCTTTGAGGTCAACGACCACAGTGACGAGCTTATATGTGCCGCCGTGACGACACTCGTTTTGAATACGGTTAACTCTATCGAAGCACTTACGGACGCTGCTTTCACGTGTGATTACGAGGAAGAGGGCGGCTTTATCAGCTTCGAGTTGCCGGATGTTAAAGACGGCAACAGTAACAGTGACGCGGCTTTGCTGATTAACTCCATGTTGCTTGGTCTTAATTTTATCAAATCCGAATACGAGGGTCAGTTGACTATAATCGATAAAATTCTGGAAGGGTAGGTGTAAATATGCTCAGGCTCAGATTAGATTTCTTCGCTCATAAAAAGGGTGTCGGCTCTACAAAGAACGGCCGTGACTCCGAGGCTAAGCGTCTCGGTGCTAAACGTGCCGACGGACAGTACGTTAAAGCCGGTAATATTTTATACACGCAGCGGGGTACGAAAATCCACCCCGGCAACAACGTCGGCAGAGGTTCGAACGATTCGCTGTTCGCGCTTGTTGACGGCAAAGTTAAGTTCGAAAGAAAGGGCAGAGACAAGAAGCAGGTTTCTGTCTACAGCGTAGCGGCTTCGGAGTAATTGCGGGCGCTAGTTTTAAAGTGAACAGCAACGATTGATGAAGGAGCCGGGAATAACCAGCTCCTTTTCTTATATTCGGAGGACATTATGTTTATTGACAGAGTAAAAATCACAATAAAGGGGGGCGACGGCGGCGACGGAGCCGTTTCGTTCTACCGTGCGAAATACGTACCGGCCGGCGGGCCGGACGGCGGCGACGGCGGACGCGGCGGCGACTTAGTATTCGAGACTGATACCGGCCTTAACAATCTTATAGATTTCAGATACAAAAAGAAGTTCGCGGCGCAGCCCGGCGATAACGGCGGCAAGCGCAACTGCACCGGCAAGGACGGCGAGGATACCGTAATACGTGTGCCGGTCGGGACTATCGTGCGGGAGGTTAACTCCGGCAAGGTCATGGCTGATCTGGCGAAGCCGGGCGAGCGGCGCGTTCTTATTAATGGTGGACGCGGCGGCAGGGGTAATCAGCATTTCGCCACGCCGACAAGGCAGGCGCCGCAATATGCCGAGAAGGGTAAGCGAGCTAAGGGGTACGAAGTTATTTTGGAATTGAAGCTTATCGCGGACGTCGGCATTATCGGCTTCCCGAACGTTGGGAAGTCCACGCTGCTTTCTATGATAACTAATGCTAATCCGAAAATAGCGAATTATCATTTTACAACGCTTACGCCGAATTTGGGTGTTGTGCGGAATAATCGCGGTAAGGATTTCGTTGTGGCGGACATACCTGGGTTAATCGAAGGTGCGAGCGAGGGACACGGTCTTGGTCATGAGTTTCTGCGGCACATTGAGCGGACTAAGGTGCTGATTCATGTTGTCGACGCGGCGGGGCTTGAAGGTGGCGATCCGCTTGAAAATATTAGTAAAATTAACGGTGAGTTGCAGAAATATGACGAGAAGCTTCAAAAGAATCTAATGTCGCGTCCGCAGATTATCGCCGCTAATAAAATGGATATTCCCGAAGCCGCGGAGAATTACGAGCTGATAAAAAAATACTGCGAGGAAAACGGTGTGCCGGTTTTTCCGATATCGGCGGCGACTAACAGCGGGCTTACGGAGTTGCTTATGTGTGCTTCGGATATTTTGGAAAACTACCCGCAGGATGTAGTGTTCGACGAGGATTTCGAGGAGTACGCGGAAGTACCGATGGACGAGGCGCCGTTTACGGTTAGCGTTACTGATGATAACGTGTTTGTGGTTGAGGGTGAAGGTATTGAGCGCATGTTGTCTTATACCGATTTGAGCACGGAGAAGGGGTTTGCGTTTTTCCAGAAATATATGCGTGACCGCGGGGTTATTGACAGGCTTAAAGAGAGCGGGATGACAGAAGGCGATACGGTTAAGCTTTATTTTATGGAGTTTGAGTATTTTGAGTAGAATAGTTTTCAGATTAGAAATGAGGTGATTTTTTGACAAGTAAACAGCGGGCGCAATTGCGGAAACTGACGAACGGTTTGGATGCCATTGTTCAGGTCGGCAAAAACAATCTGACGCCTGAGATAACGAAGAGCATCGACGAGGCGCTGGAAGCACGGGAGCTTGTGAAAATTGGGATTTTGCAGTCAAGTGACGAGGAGCCGCGCGAGATGGCCGATACGTTAGCCGGTAGGACGCATTCGGAGGTAGTCTCGGTAGTAGGCAGAAAAATCGTATTGTATAGGAAATCCAAAAAGAGTCCAAAGAT
>CAZJLW010000009.1:24094-37841 GCA_964546895.1 uncultured Eubacteriales bacterium
CTGTTGTTTTGGATAGACGCGTTTAAGCGCGCCAGCGCCGCTTCAGTTACGGCTATTGTACCGTATTTCAGCTATGCGAAGGGCGACAAAAAGGACGAGCCGCGCGTTTCGATAAGGGCGCGTGTATGTGCCGACTGTCTTGAATCGGCGGGCGTCGACAGAATTATCACGATGGATTTGCACAGTCCGCAAATACAGGGCTTCTTCAAAAAGCCGGTCGACCATTTATACGCCGCCAATATTTTTAATAACCATATCCGCGGCATGAAACTTGACAATTTCGTTATCGTTTCGCCGGACGAAGGGTTCGCGAAAAATGCGCGTTACTACGCCGATACGCTTGGCGTACCGCTCGCCATCGGTTCAAAGCAGCGCCTCGCCCACGACGAACGCGCGAAGGTCAAAAGCCTTGTCGGAAGCGTCGAGGGTAAAGATGCAATCGTTATTGACGACTTTACTGCAAGCTGCGTTACGCTGGCCGAGATTGCGCGAGTTTTGAAAGAAAACGGCGCGAACAGGGTATTTGCATTTGTATCTCACGCGCTCATGTCGCCCAAATCGGTTGAGGTACTCGAAAAAAGCTACATCGAACAGCTCGTCGTAACCGACACCGTTTATAACGAATGTGTAATAAATCATCCACGCGTACAAATCGTAAGCGCGGCCGACATGTTCGCCACGGCCATAAAAATAATACACAACAAACAATCTCTCGGCGAGATGTTTGAAAAAAGCTAAGCGCCCTCACGGGAGCTTAGCTTTTTTTTGAGCGCGGTACGGGTTGTCATCACGTCGGCTCCATTACGCCGCGGCCTCCACCTTGCATCATCATCATGAGTATCAGGATAAGCAAGAGACTGTTATCGCCGCCCATATTGCCTCCCTGCATCATCATCAGTAAAAAAAGGATTAATATGAAGCTATTACCTCCGCCAAAGCCTTGCATAAATCATCCCTCCCAACAATATGTAGTCTTCGTATTGTATGCGGAGGGCTTATTTATGTTGTGCAGATTTTGAATAGTATCTTTAAAGTGTGGGATATTATCGGTAAATTTTATTGAGAGGTTGAGCTTATGAAGGCGCTTGTTTATGAAGGAGTAAAAAACGTAAAGGTAAAAACTGTAGATGACCCGTCTATTCAAAAAAACGACGACGTCATAATAAAGGTTACATCGACTGCTATATGCGGGTCGGATTTGCATCTGCTGCACGGTATGGTTCCTAATCTGAAAACCGGAACGGTGCTGGGACACGAGACGATGGGTGTCGTGGTCGAGGCGGGTAAGGAAGTAACGCGGCTAAAGAAGGGGGATCGGGTTATTGTCCCGTTTCCGGTGGCTTGCGGGCATTGCTGGTACTGCGAGCATGATTTGTTCAGCCAATGCGATAATTCTAACGAATACGGCGATTGCGGAGGTATTTTTGGGTTCAGCGATACGATGGGCGGCTATGACGGCGGGCAAGCGGAGCTGCTGCGCGTGCCATATGCGAACGTCGGGCCGGTTAAAGTACCCGAAACGTTGTCAGATGAACAGGTGCTGTTCCTGACGGATATTCTGCCTACGTCGTATTGGGGAGTGGAACATGCCGGGGTTAAAGCGGGTGACACGGTTGTTGTACTCGGCTGCGGGCCGGTCGGGTTGTTGGCGGTCAAGTGGGCGCATTATTTCGGTGCAAAGCGGGTTATTGCGGTGGATTGCGTTGATTACCGGCTACAAAAAGCTGCGGAGTACGGCGCGGAGACTGTGCATTTGGAACATCAGGATCATACTGGTGATTTGATTAAGGATATGACGAACGGAGGAGCAGACGTTGTTATAGACTGCGTGGGCATGGACGGCAAGATGACTAGGTTTGAGATGATAGAAACAGCGCTGAAATTACAGGGCGGCTCAAAATCGGCTATCGAGCTGGCCGCGCAAGCAGTGCGCAAATGTGGAACGGTGCAGTTTGTGGGGGTATACGGCAGCAGGTACAATATGTTCCCGCTTGGGGATTTTTTTGGTAGGAATATCACGATGAAAATGGGACAATGCCCGGCGCACGCTTATATTCCTAGGATACTGGGATTAATAGAGTCGGGGGAGTTCAGAGCCGACGATATTATTACGCACCGGCTGTCGTTGAATGAAGCCGAGCGTGGCTATGATATATTTGAGAAGAAGAAGGATAACTGTATTAAGGTGGTATTAAAGCCTTAGCATAGTGATATGATTTAAAAAATAATTGTAACCTTACAAAAGCCGCTATATAATCTGTATTGAAGAAGAGGTATTAAGTGGCATAATAAACATATCTATATAGGTGGCATTAATGTTTCACAAAACGAAACATTAACGCCCTCCTATAAACAGAGGTAAATATTCGGCACTAAACCGATTGGAATATTACAATGTTTAGTGCCGAATATATAGTAGAATGGGGGTTACAATAATGAGCAACAAAGAAAAATGCATGGCAATAATTGATAGCATTGACGACTCACAGTTAGCGAATATAGCAGTTATGTTACAGGCGGCTAAACAAGCCATTGATGAGGCGTTAGATGATGCGTTTTGCGCACAGCTATACAAAAAATATCAATCTGATAAAGATAAAGGTGAGTTCGTTAGCATTGAAGAAGCAGCACAGCAGCTTGGGTTTACGCTATGACAGGTTATAGTATAATAATCGACAAGCCCGCTATGCGGTTTCTGCGTAAACAATCTATGCAGCAGCAACAACGTATATTGAGAGCTATAAATGGTCTGCCGGAAAATGGAGATGTCAAGCCATTAACAGGTCACAAAAATATTTATCGACTGCGTGTCGGAGTTTACAGGATAATATACTCTATAGAAAACAAGGTTTTAGTTATTCGTGTGTTGGACATCGGCAATCGAGGCGATGTCTATAAAGGACTATAGTTACTTAGCTTGACAAAAACAGGCTGCCCGATCACCCCGGGTAGCTGTTTTTTTGTACCCAACTCCTCCATCCCCTCAGTGCAAATATTTGAAAAAATGTTGATATTTTACATTTAATGTGCTTAAATATATGGGATAATATTGGAAAATTTTCAGAAGCGTTACAAAGCTCTAAATATCACAAAGGGGATTTATATAAATATGAAACCAATAAAGGTAATGAGCGTTTTCGGGACGCGGCCGGAGGCCACAAAAATGGCACCGCTCATAAAAGAACTGGAAGCGCGCAGTGAAATCGAATCAATCGTATGCGTAACGGCGCAGCACCGTGAAATGCTCGATCAAATGATTATCCCGCTCGGAATAAAACCCAAACACGACTTAAACATAATGAAGAAAGGCCAGTCACTCGCAGATGTAACAATCGGCGTACTGTCTGAAATCGATGCCGTCCTGAAAAATGAGCGCCCTGATCTCGTCCTAGTACACGGAGACACAAATACTACGTTCTCCACAGCACTAAGCTGTTTTTACAACAAAATAAAGGTCGGGCATGTCGAAGCGGGGCTTCGTTCATTCAATAAGCACGAACCGTTTCCGGAAGAGATTTACCGCAAAATCGTAAGCCCCATAGCTGATATAAACTTCGCGCCGACGCAAACGGCAAAGAAATATTTGCTTAGAGAAAGCATAGACGAACAATCAATTTATGTAACCGGCAACACGTCTACCGATTTTATCAGAATGACCGTAAAAGATAATTATCGCTTCAAAGACGATTTCTTGAATAAAATCGACTATAAAAACAAAAGAATAGTTACAATGACGGCGCACAGAAGTGAAAATCTGGGCGAGCCGCTCAAAAATATTTGTTCCGCTACATTACGGTTGGTCGAAGCGTTTCCTGATATAGAATTCGTGTATCCGGTGCATATGAATCCGCTCGTACGCGAGACTGTTTTTGGTATGCTCTCGGGTGTCCCGCGCATACACTTGACAGAACCGCTCGATCCATTCGAAATGCCTAACCTTATGAACCGCAGCTATCTAGTTTTTACAGATTCCGGAGGACTTCAAGAGGAAGCACCGACTATGAACAAACCGGTAGTCGTCCTGCGCGCCGTGACAGAACGCCCCGAGGGGGTTGCGAGCGGCACACTTATCCTCGCCGGTACGGAAGAGAACGACATCTTTAACCGCACAGCCGACATTCTGCGCGACCGCGCCGTCTACGACAAAATGGCTACCGCCAAAAACCCGTTCGGTGACGGCTTCGCATCGAAACGCATCGCCGACGCGATTCTGTATCATTTCGGCGTCTCGAAAGACAGGCCGGAGGAGTTTGTATGAAATTTAAGCCCGACAACGGACAGCGCAACGAAATAATGAAAGCCCTTAGTCTGCTATCGCAGATGGGGCTTACTATGTCCGTTTGTATTATAGTGTGCGTGTTCATCGGTAAGTACCTCGACGATTTACTTGGGACATCGCCGTGGCTTCTACTTGTTTTTATCGTACTCGGTGTAGCTTCGGCGTTTAAGGTGCTTTATGACCTTACGACGAGATTCAAATAGTTCAGGCTATTCAAATAAGAAATGAGGGTCTTATGTTTTCAAATACAT
Organism: uncultured Eubacteriales bacterium; assembly: GCA_964546895.1. Taxonomy (GTDB): domain Bacteria; phylum Bacillota; class Clostridia; order Lachnospirales; family CAZJLW01; genus CAZJLW01. The sequence goes on from CAZJLW010000009.1 coordinate 28,625, forward strand.
CCAAAAAATTAATCGCGATTATTTCAGCGATTTTTTTTATAGCCCTCGGGGTCGGCTATATGCTTAATTACGAGCCTTTGGCCGTTTATTTAAGCGGGCTTGCCTTGGGAACGGTCACGGCGGTTGTTAAGGTGCTTGTCGCCGAACTCGGCGTAAGTAAAGCGCTTTTGATGGAGCCTGGTCGTTCGCAGCTGTATATTCAGGGTAATTTTATTATCCGCTACGGACTGACGGCGGCGGCGCTCGTCGTCGCGGCTATTACGCCCGGCGTCAGCCTTGTCGGTGCCGTTATCGGCGTGCTGTCCATGCAAATCGCCGGATATATCGTCGGCTTTGCGGATAAGCAAAAAAATCGAAAAAATAACAGAAGGGAGTGATAATCAATCATGGACTTTAACAACAAGGTTTTATGGATTGTAAAGGTTGGCGGCGTCGACGTATGGATTACCGAAACGATTTTTAATACGTGGATTATTATGGGTTTTCTGTTTGTATTCGCGCTTTTTGTGCGCTTAAAACTGAACAGCTTCAAAAAAGTCCCGTCGGGCTTTCAAAACTTTATCGAGCTGGCCGTCGAATCTATGCACAACTTCACCGCCGGTACGATGGGCGAAGAATACGCTTACTTCGGTAATTACTTCTTCGGTCTTTTTATTTTCATACTGTGCGCCAATCTTTCGGGTCTGGTTTACCTGCGCCCGCCGACGGCGGATTTGGCTACGACTTTGCCGTTCGCGCTGACTACGGTTTTCCTGCTGCACTACATGGGTATCGTAAAAGGCAAGAAGCAGTATTTCAAAGCGTATCTGGAACCGATGCCGCTTTTCCTGCCGCTTAACATCATCGGCGAGCTTGCACGCCCGATCTCTTTGAGCTTCCGTATGTTCGGCAACATCCTGGGCGGCGCTATTATGCTCGGCCTTGTGTACGCTATGTTCCCGCCGTATTTAAAAATCGCCATTCCGTCATTCTTACACATATACTTTGATTTGTTCGCCGGTGTGCTGCAAGCGTTTATTTTTTGTATTTTAAGTATGACGTTCATCAGGGAGAAAATCCCGGAGTGAGCTACTAAAAACTTTCAGGAGGATATGAATTATGCAGATTGATCCAAAAGCTTTTGTATTAGGTTGTTCCGCGATAGGCGCGGGTGTTGCTGTTGTTGCCGGTATCGGTACCGGTGCCGGTCAGGGTTACGCGGCAGGTAAAGGCGCGGAAGCCGTCGGCAGACAGCCCGAGGCGAGAGGTGCCATCATGAGTACGATGCTCGTAGGCTGCGCCGTTGCCGAAACGTCCGCTATTTATGGCTTGGTTGTGGCGATAGTATTACTGTTCGCGAATCCTTTTATCGGCCAGATTAAGTAAACTCGCTTACTTGGCAAACGTAACGGAAAGGAGGATACGTTTTGGACAGAATACTGGGTATAGACATTCAACTGTTGATTTCAATGGCCATTCAGTTTACGAACACCGGAATAATGGTAGCTTTTCTGTCGTGGCTGTTGTACATCCCCGTGAGACAGTTTATGAAAAACCGTTCCGATGCCATTCAGTCGACGATAAGCAACGCGGAGAACAATTTTTCCGCCGCGGAGAAGCTAAAGGCGCAATATGAGGAAAAACTTAAGACAATCGAAGCCGAGCGCAGCGAAATATTAGAAGCGGCTCGCGCCCGCGCGTCTGAACGCGAGGCAGAAATTCTCCGTCAGGCGAAGGAGGAAGCCGACACGATCAGAAGCCGTGCGAAGCTCGACATCGAGCGTCAGCACGACAAGCTTAAGGACGAGGTACGCACGCAGATTGTTGAAATATCTACGCTTATGGCTCAGAAATACGTCGCAAAGGTGATAGATAAAGACGCGCAGAATGCGCTCTTAGATGAAGCTATCGAGGATTTGGGGGCTGTTAAATGGCGCAGCTAGAGAACAGGTACAGCGTAGCGTTATTTGAGCTGGCTCTTGAAAAAAACGAGCTTCCGACTATCAGCGAGGAAGCTTCTGTTGTGAGAAATTATTTTGTTTCGGATAAGCAGTTCTTTCAAATATTTTGCCATCCGCAAATATCCACGGCCGAAAAAAAAGCAATGATAAGAAAGGCGTTCGGCGAGGATGTATCGGATACGCTCAAAGGATTTTTTGAAATCGTTATAAACAAGCGCCGCGAGCAGTATATTTTGAGCATAATCGACTCGTTTTTGCGACGGGTGGACGAGTACAACGGCGTTACGAAGGCGAAGGTGTACGCACCGACTGCGCTGTCAGAGGATCAGCGGCGGCGGCTGCAAACTCAGCTTGAAAGCAAATTGAACAAAAAGGTTGACCTTGAATTGGTTTTGGATTCCTCGTTAATCGGCGGGCTTATCGTAGAGGCTGACGGATATGTGTTCGACGGAAGCGTCAAAAAGCATTTTGAGGACATTAAAAGGAGCGTTTTGTAAAAATGAATCTCAGACCTGAAGAAATCAGCGCTGTAATAAAAGAACAGATCAAAGGTTTTTCCAAGAAACTCGAGGTTTCGGAGGTAGGAACGGTTATACAGGTTGGAGATGGTATCGCGCACGTTTACGGTCTGGACAACGCGATGAGCGGCGAGCTGCTGGAGTTCCCGAACGGGGTTTACGGCATGGCCTTAAACCTTGAAGAGGACAACATCGGCGTCGTGCTTCTCGGCGCGGACGATAAAATAAAAGAAGGCGACAGCGTTAAGCTGACCGGCCGCGTTGCGGAGGTGCCGGTAGGCGACGCGCTTCTCGGCAGGGTTGTAAACGCACTCGGCCAGCCTATCGACCAGAAGGGTCCGATACATACAACCGGATTCCGACCGATAGAGCGCGTTGCGCCGGGCGTTATCACCCGCAAAGAGGTTAACGTTCCGCTTCAGACGGGCATCAAGGCTATAGACGCGATGGTTCCGATCGGCAGAGGTCAGCGCGAGCTTATTATAGGCGACCGCCAGACGGGCAAAACCGCGATTTGTGTGGATACTATTATTAACCAAAAAGGCAAGGACGTTTATTGTATATATGTAGCAATCGGGCAGAAGGCTTCGACTATCGCGCGGCTTGTTAAGACTCTCGACAATTCCGGCGCAATGGATTACACGACAGTAGTCGTGGCAAGTGCGTCCGACAGCGCTCCGCTTCAATACATCGCACCGTACAGCGGATGCTCTATGGGCGAGGAATGGATGGAAAAGGGCAAGGACGTTCTGATTATATTCGACGATTTATCGAAGCACGCCGTCGCATATCGCGCAATGAGCTTGCTGCTTCGTAGGCCGCCGGGACGTGAAGCTTACCCCGGTGACGTTTTCTATTTGCATTCGCGTTTGCTCGAGCGATCGGCCAGACTTAACGAAAAATACGGAGGCGGCTCGATTACTGCGCTTCCGATTATCGAAACACAGGCGGGCGACGTTTCCGCGTATATCCCGACTAACGTTATTTCCATCACCGACGGACAGATTTATCTGGAAGCCGACTTGTTTAACTCCGGCATACGTCCGGCGATTAACCCCGGTCTTTCCGTTTCGCGCGTTGGCGGCTCGGCTCAGATAAAGGCTATGAAAAAAATCGCAGGTCCAATGCGCGTTGAGCTTGCGCAGTACAGAGAGCTTGCGTCGTTCGCGCAGTTCGGCTCGGATTTGGATAAGGACACGCTCGAACGTCTTCGTCAGGGCGAAAGAATCGTTGAGATTCTTAAGCAGCCACAGTTCAAAACGCTGTCGGTCGAGCAGGAAGTTATTATTCTTTATGCCGTAACTAATAAGTATCTGAGCGATGTTAAGGTCGAGAAGGTACTGGATTTCGAGAAGGAGCTTCTAGCCTTCATCGATACGAAGTACAGCGAGGTTATTACCGGCATACACGAAAAGAAGGAACTTACTCCGGATATCGAAGCCAAGCTTAAAGAAGCTCTTGAAAAATTTAAAGCCGAGAACAAAAACCGTTTTTGAAAGGGGAGATAGAAGGTGGCGTCAACCCGTGCAATTAAGCACAGAATAAGGAGTATCAACTCCACCAAGCAGATCACGAAGGCCATGAATCTCGTCTCCGCTTCAAAGCTCCAGAAGGCGAAAGCCAATCTGGAAACGGCTCGCCCGTTTTACGAAATGACAAAAGCGGCAATTGCAAGCATTATCGGCGGCTCGAAGGGTATCCGGCATAAATATATCGCAAAACCGCAGGAAGCATCCGGCGCGGCGCAGGGTAACACCGGAAGTACCGGTATTATTTTACTGACTGCCGACCGTGGCTTGTGCGGGGGCTACAACGTCAACGTCTGCAAAGAAGCGCTCAAACTCGTCAACCAGTTCGGCAACGAGCAGATGATTATAGTCGGCTCGAAGGGGCGCGACTATTTCAGACGGCGCAAAAAAAAGATAGTGCGGTTCTATTCGGGCATATCCGATAAGCCGTTTTACGAGGACGCGCTCGAAATATTGAACCTCGCAGTCGATATGTACGACCGCGGCGAAATTTCGCAGCTGTATCTGGTTTATACGGAGTTTAAGTCGTCGCTGTCGCAGGTGCCGAAGGCAGCTAAGCTGCTGCCGATGGAACCGGCCGACTTCGCAGCGGAAGCCGCCGGAACATCCGGCGCGGCCGGTGCGACCGGCGCAGCCAAGCCCGCAAAGGCGATGAACTACGAGCCGGACGAAGCTACCGTTTTGAATTACGTCATACCGAAATACCTGAGCACGTATATTTTCGGCGCGATGGTTGAAGCGGCGACTTGTGAACAAGGCTCGCGCATGGTTTCGATGGATACGGCAACGTCTAACGCCGACGATATAATCGGTGCGCTGACGCTGAAATACAACCGCGCAAGACAAGGCGCGATAACTCAGGAAATTAATGAAATCGTAAGCGGCGCGAACGCCCTGTCGTAGCATCGCCAAATATAGTAGGGAGTGAAAACGTTTGGCTGTAAAAAACACAGGCAAAATAATTCAGATAATCGGAGCCGTGCTTGATATTAAGTTTGAAAGCGGAACGGAAGCACCGGCTCTGTATAATGCCATTGAAATAAAAAGAGGCGACGGCGTTTTGATTGCGGAGGTTGCGCAGCATATGGGCGACAACGTAGTCAGATGCGTCGCGATGAATTCGACGGACGGTCTTATACGCGGTATGGAAGCCGTAGATACAGGCTCGGCTATTTCCGTGCCGGTAGGAGAGGATACGCTCGGGCGCATGTTCAACGTTTTGGGCAAGGCCATAGACAGCAAGCCTGACCCGGAGAATATCGAAAAATGGTCTATCCACCGCAAAGCGCCGGAGTTCGCGAACCAGTCCGTTTCGACTGAGATACTCGAGACGGGCATAAAAGCGATTGACTTGCTCTGCCCGTATTCAAAGGGCGGCAAGATCGGTCTGATGGGCGGCGCGGGCGTCGGCAAGACCGTTTTAATCATGGAGCTTATAAGAAATATCGCGACGGAACACGGCGGCTTCTCGGTTTTCGCCGGGGTAGGCGAGCGTACCCGCGAGGGCAACGACTTGTTTAACGACATGCACGAATCGGGCGTTATCAAAAAGACATCGCTCGTGTTCGGACAGATGAACGAACCGCCGGGCGCAAGAATGCGCGTGGCTTTGACAGGGCTTACGATGGCGGAATACTTCCGCGATGTAGGTCATAAAGACGTGCTGCTGTTTATCGATAATATTTTCCGTTTCGTACAGGCGGGTTCCGAGGTTTCGGCGTTGCTTGGGCGTATGCCCAGTGCCGTAGGATATCAGCCTACGCTCGCGACGGAAGTCGGCGCGCTGCAAGAACGTATTACGTCCACAAAGAACGGCTCGATTACGTCCGTTCAAGCCGTATTCGTTCCCGCGGACGACTTGACCGACCCCGCACCGGCCGCGACGTTCGGGCATCTGGACGCGACTACGGTTCTGTCTCGTGCGATCGTTGAGCAGGGCATTTACCCCGCGATCGACCCGCTGGAGTCGAACTCGCGCATACTCGATCCGTTTACCGTTGGCGAGGAGCATTATACCGTCGCGCGCGATGTGCAGAGTATTTTGCAACGTTATAAGCAGCTGCAGGATATCATAGCGATACTCGGTATGGATGAGCTGTCCGAAAACGACAAGCTTATCGTCAGCCGCGCAAGACGTGTACAACGCTTCCTGTCGCAGCCGTTCTTCGTCGCAGAGAAGTTTACTTCGTTCGAAGGCCGCTACGTTCCGGTTGCGGAAACAGTCAGAGGCTTTAAAGAGATACTCGAAGGCAAGCATGACGATATTCCCGAAGGCGCGTTCTTAAACGCCGGTTCGATTGACGACGTTGTAAAGAGGGCGTACAAAAAGGAGTAGGTGAGCGCAGTGGCTAACAAAATCAAGTTGCGTATCGTTACGCCGAAAAAGCTCATGTACGACGGCGACGTGGGCATGGTTATAATGCGCACAGCCGAGGGCGATATGGGCGTAATGCCGGGACACGAAGCCGTTACGGCACTGCTGTCGTACGGTGTACTGCGTGTTTTTCCGGGCGAAACGCAGAATCAAGAAGAACGTATCGCCGTACTCGGCGGTTTCGCTGAGATACAGCCGGATAGCGTAACGATATTATCGGACGCAGCCGAGCTGCCGTCGGAGATCGACCGCATACGCGCCGAGGCCGCAAAAGAGCGCGCCGAACAGCGCCTAAAGCAGAACGACGATGGCGTCAATGTAGAGCGCGCAGCGCTAGCGCTACGGCGTGCGCTTGTGCGTATGGAAGTCAGTTCGTACCCGCTGTTACAGCGTGGCGGCAAGTGATAGTAATGTTAATTAACCACGGATTTCCACGGATTTGCATGGATTTGAGGTGTCGAGGTTTTAATCCGTGTCAATCCGTGTTAATCCGTGGTTAAATTTTTGTTTAAGTAGGGGGCTAACGTATGTCAAATTTTTATTACGACAAGGATATAGAGCTTGAGGTTATTTCGGAAGGCACCGTGACCAGAAAAATCAAGGCGCACGACGGTACACTTATGCTAGTAGAGGTAGTTTTTGAAAACGGTGGTATCGGTCCGGAACACACACATGTTCACGAGCAGGCTACGTACTGTCTTGAAGGCGAGTTCGAGTTTAAGATCGGTGACGAAGTAAAGACTATCAAAACCGGAGACACCGTATACATTCCGTCGAACGCGAACCACGGTGCGGTTCTGAAGACGCCCAGGGGAAGGCTGCTTGACATTTTTACACCGCAGAGAGAGGATTTTTTGAAGAAATGATTAAACTGGGTGTAATAACGGATGAAATATCGCAGGATTTTGAAGAAGCGGCGCAGCTTGCCGTAAAATACGGACTGCACGGGTTAGAGGTGCGCTCGGTATGGGAAAAAGCGCCGCATGAGCTGGACGATGCCGACATCGAGCGGATAAAAGCTATCTTGAAAAAGTATAATCTGGAATGCTGCGCTATATCTGCTCCGTTTTTCAAATGCGGGGTAGACAGCGCGGAGGAATACGCGCAACAGCTTGATATTTTGAAGCGTTGCATTAAGCTTGCAAAATGTCTGGGAACGCAGTACATCCGTGGCTTCACGTTCTGGAGCTGCGGCAAGTTTTCGGATTATTTGCCGCTTATTATAGAGAAGTTCAAGACGCCTGTTGAAATACTTAATAAGGAACAAATGACGCTGCTGATTGAGTTTGACCCGAGCGTTTTCGCGTCGGACTGTGAGAAGGTAGCGGCTGTTGTTAAGGGCGTAAACAGCGACAGGGTATGGGCGTTATGGGACCCGGGCAACGATATTCACAGCCCGGAGAACGAAATACCTTATCCCGACGGTTATGAATACATCAAGGACTATATTAAACATATTCACATCAAGGACGCGGTGAAGGAGAAAGACGGGACGGCTACGGGCGTACCGTTCGGCGCGGGACTGGTGGATTACCGGTCGATTTTCAAGCGGCTGAAAGCCGACGGATACGAAGGGTACATGGTAATGGAAACGCATTACCGTCCGAAGCACGCGATATCCGAGGAACTGATGGCGCTGCCAAAGGGTTCGGCGTTTTCGATGTACGGCAAGGAAGCGACCGAGGAATGTCTTATTAACTTTAAGCAGCTGTTTGCTGAATGCATGGGTTGAAAGGGATATTAATGAAAACATTATTTATAAACGCGCGTGTCGTAACCGCCGACGGTGTACTGGATGGGCAGACTGTGCTTGTTGACGGCGAGAAGATAGCCTACTGCGGCGCGCCGCGTGATTTCGATGCCGACGAGGTGGTCGACGTACGCGGGGATTATCTGTCGGCGGGATTTATTGATGTACACGTACACGGCGGTAACGGTCATGATTTTATGGACGGGACGAAAGAAGCATACGAAGCCGTCGCGGATTACAACTGCCGCCACGGTGTGACGTCGATACTTGCTACGACGCTTGCCGGGAGTTTTGAGGAGACAGCGGCTTCGCTTGAAGCGTTCAATAAATACGCCGCTGATGTGAAAAGCTGTAACTATCTCGGTATGCATCTCGAAGGACCGTACGTAAGCCCCGAGTATTGCGGCGCGCTGGATCCGAAGTATATTGTTAACCCTGATAGGTCGCTGTACGAGAAGCTTATCGCGTTCGGCTGCGTTAAGCGAATGACAATAGCACCGGAGCTACCCGGAAGCGGCGAGCTATGCGCATTTTTGAAGGAAAACGGCGTAGAGCCGTCTATCGGACATACCGGAGCGGATTTCACGCAGGTCGAGGAAGCCGTGGCTAACGGCTTTAACTGCGTGACGCATCTGTACTCGTGCATGACCGGCGTGCATCGCAAAAACGCCTACAGACACGGCGGAGTTATCGAAGCCGGACTGCTGCTTCCGATTTATACGGAGGTAATCGCAGATGGCAAGCATTTGCCGGAGTGTATACTGCGGCTTATTTATAAATGCAAGGGGCGCGACAAAATAATACTCGTAACCGACGCGATACGCGGCGCGGGACTGCGCGAGGGCGAGACTACGACGCTCGGCAGTAAGACTAGCGGACTACCGGCGATAATCGAGGACGGCGTAGCTAAGCTGCCCGACAGGTCGGCGTTCGCGGGAAGTGTCGCTTCGGCTGATAGGCTTATACGTACGATTATGAAGCTTGCGGACGTGCCGCTGCACGAAGCCGTTACGATGATGACGGTGAATCCGGCTACTCACATCGGCGTAGCGGATAGGAAAGGCGCTGTCAAACCCGGTATGGACGCGGATTTGATTGTTTTTGAT
>CAZJLW010000009.1:37941-40450 GCA_964546895.1 uncultured Eubacteriales bacterium
CTTAAATTTTTCTTGACAGATGAATAAAGTGCTGTTATACTCTTTACATACCGGCGGTACGAATGTAAAAAGGAGGTGAACAGCTTGGCGAGAAATAAATTTCCGGAGGTAACAGTTGGGCGTATCCTTGATGCTGCCACGCAGCTATTTGTTGAAAAAGGTTATGACAACACTACTATCCAAGACATCATCAACGCTCTGGGCGACTTGAGCAAGGGCGCGATATATCATCATTTTAAGTCGAAGGAAGAGATAATCGACGCGGTAACGGACAGGATGTACGGCGGTATCGGCAGTCTGCATGAGGAGCTAAAAGCTTCCAATGCCTTAACCGGGCTGGAAAAAATAAAGCGAATGATTTATATCGCACTGGAGAATCCTAGTCAGGAGATGCTGGCTCGTGCTGTGCCTAATCTTTTACAAAACCCGAAGCTGCTAGCCATGCAGCTTGATTCGTCGGTTAACAAGCTGGCTCATTTAGTTATAGAGGATTTTATAAGGGAGGGTATCGCCGACGGCTCGATAAAAACAGACTATCCAAGACAACTCGCTGAGGTCGTTGCACTGCTTTTAAATATTTGGATTAACCCGCTTGTGTTTAACTGCACAAAGCAAGAGATGTACGACAAATGCATGTTTTTTATGCAACTGACTAAAAGTTTGAATTTTGACATTTTTGATAAAGAGCTTGTGACGATGATAGAACGGCTAATACAATAACCTGCCTTGTGGCAGATTATTTTTTAAACATAAACATACCAAACGACGGTATATAATATTAGGAGGGTACTATGGAGAAGCAATATGCAGTAACAACAAAAGGGCTGACAAAAGAATTTGACGGCCAGGCGGTTTTAAATCATTTGGATATTAACGTGCGGCAGGGAGAGATTTACGGAATACTCGGCGCGAACGGAGCAGGGAAGACCACGCTGTTAAAGCTTATCGCCGGACTGCTTGAACCGACGGAGGGCGGCGCGTATGTTTTCGGCAAGAGCGCATGGGACGACAGAAATGCGGTGCTTAGCGGGGTTGGCGTTTTAATAGAAGTGCCGACATTCTACGAGCATCTTACTGCGGCCGAAAACCTGTCCATTCACCTGTCATACATGGGGGTGACAGCCGATGTCAGAAAAACACTTGAACGGGTGGGGCTTGGCGGAGTAGGGAGCAAGCCTGTGTCAAAGTTTTCTCTCGGTATGCGTCAGCGGCTTGCGATTGCCCGCGGCTTTATTCACAAACCGAAGGTGTTGCTGCTGGACGAACCGATTAACGGCCTTGACCCGGTGGCTATTAGAGAAATGAGAGAGTTGTTTATATCTCTGAAAAACGAAGGCATAGCGATTTTGCTGTCGAGCCATATACTGAGCGAGGTCGAGCAGACTGTTGATAGGGTGGCAGTCATAGCGAGGGGAAGCTTAGTGCTTGAGGCAGATATGAACGAGCTGAAAGCTACGCATGAGAATAACCTTGAAGAGTACCTGATTACAAAAATGAGCGGAGGAAGATAATTATGACTAAACTGATTAAACTGGAACTTACTAAAAATAAACTCAGCACTTATTTGATAGCGGCTATGTGTATTTTTATTTTTGGCCTGGGATTATGTTTTATGATGGCGTATATACCGCAGCTTGAACGTCTTGACGCTGTAGCTTCCGTTACGCCTGTTGATATGGCGATGTTTGAGCAGTGGAGCAACTTCTTGCCGTATGTGTCGATCATCTTTGCTATGTCGTTTAGTATTTTATCAGCCGTAATGCATACGAAGTTTACAGTGGAGGAGTATACGGGCAAACGCGCGGTGCTGCTGTTTTCTTATCCGCAAAGCAGAAGTAAGATTTTATTTGCAAAATGCACTCTTGTTTTTTTCTTTACCGTTATCGGAATGTTTGTATGCAATATTGCAGCGGTTGCGATATTCGCTATAATATCTAACATTTTTGGGATTATGCCGGAGCCGTTTAAGTTTTCCATGATAACGAATATGTTATCGGTTGCGGGCGTGTGCGGATTCCTCGCGGCTTCGGTCGGGCTTATATCGATGCGTGTCGGCTTCTGGAAGAAGTCTCTTGTCGCTACTGTCGTTACATCTGTGCTGTTGGTTTCGCCGTTCGGAAACATCATGTCGTTTTTCCCACAGCATTCCGCCGTCATACATCTGCTTGGTATGGTCGTATTTCTTATTATCGGTCTGCTCATTTTTATCGAGCTGATGGTGAAGGTTAATAAAATGGAGGCTGTGTAGCATGGAGGGCAGAAAGCTGTTTCATAAGGATTTTCTGCTGGTTGTAATCGGGCAGATTATTTCGCTGTTCGGAAACGGTATAGTACGTTTTGCGTTGCCGCTGTATTTACTGAACCAGACAGGTTCAGCTACGATTTTTGGCTTAGTGACTGCGTTGGCTTTTGTCCCGATGATTGTTATCATGCCGATGGGTGGTATTATCGCAGACAGGGTTAATAAACGTAATGTTATGGTGGTGCTGGATTTTATGACCGCGGCGCT
>CAZJLW010000009.1:40550-47531 GCA_964546895.1 uncultured Eubacteriales bacterium
TTTCTTTTATGAGTAAAGATAAGCCTGTTATTTTGAAGAGTACCGGCATTATCTGCGCGTTTAACCTGTTTTTGAGTGCGATGCTTACGGTCGCGCTGCCTGTTATTCTTACGCAGTATCTCGGCATGTCTGATGAGCTTTACGGGTTTTCGCTGGGGGCTTTAGCGGCGGGCAGTCTTGCGGGAGGGGTATTAGTTGGGGTTTTGGCTAAGAGGCTGAGTATGAATAGGATATATCTGCTTTTGCTTATTTGCGCCGGGCTTCTTTTGCCTGTTGGTGCTGCGTTATGGCTCGGTTTGCCGCCGTTTATAAGCTATTTGGTTATAAGCATAAGCTGCTTCTGTCTCATGGGTGTTGCGACTATGGTAACTGTGCAGATGCTCACCTTTATTCAAGGTGAAACACCTGCACAGCTCATAGGTAAGGTAGTCTCATACGTTATGGCGCTTGCTATGTGCTCTCAGCCGCTCGGACAGGCGATGTACGGGTTTTTGTTCGACAGCTTCAAGGCGGAGCCGCATACTGTAGTGCTCGGCGCGGCGGTGGTTTCTGGTGTTATAGCAGTATTGTCTAGGCGTGTTTTCAGGGAGTATCAACTATAGTAACCTTAAACTTACTGACAACCTCCGACAACAGCTCGGACTGGCTGCTAAGCTCCTGCGCCGCTGCGGCTGCTTCTTCGGAAGTCGATGAGTTCGACTGCACGACTTCGTTGATCTGATTTATTCCGACCGTAACCTGTGCGATGCTTTCTCTCTGGCTGGCCGACGCTTCGTAGATAGAGTTGATTATTTCCGATACTGCGTTAATGTCCGTAACGATTGTTTCAAGCGATTTGGCTGTTACGGCGGCTACATCTGTTCCTTCCGTCACCTTTTCTATTGCGTTTTCGATTAGCTCGGACGTTTGCTTTGCGGCTTCCGAGCTGCGCGACGCAAGCGTACGAACCTCCTCGGCTACTACAGCGAAGCCTTTTCCGTAAGTGCCGGCGCGCGCCGCTTCTACGGCGGCGTTTAACGACAGAATATTTGTCTGGAAGGCGATGTCGTCGATTACACGGATAATGTTTGAGATGTTTTTAGATGCTTCCTTTATTTCCTCCATCGATTTTAACATCGACTGCATTTCGGCGTTGCCTTCCTTAGCGCCTTGGATAGATTTCTGGGAGAGCGAATTTGCTTCCTTTGTTTTCTCGGCGTTTTCTTGACTTTGGCGGTTGATTTCGGATATCGAGGCGTTAAGCTCGACCACGGCGCTAGCTTGGTTGGACGTGCCTGTCGCGAGATGCATTGACGTCTCGGATATCTGACGCGCGCCGGTTAATACGTTACCGGCGGAATTTTTTATCTCCTGAATCGTTCGGGTTAGCTTTTCCGTTATGCCGTTTATCGACATTTTTATGGAGTTGAACTGCCCGATATATTCGCGTGATATGCTCCGGCTCAAGTCCCCGTTCGCGATAGCTTCTAAGCTTTCCGTAATTTCATTTATATATGAGCTTGTCGAATTAATCATCTTTTGCAACGAGTTCATCATGCTCGCGAAGCTGCCCTTGTTCCCGTCTACGAACGTCACGTCAAAATTCCCGTTCGAAAGCTTTTCCAGAATCATATTCGCTTCCACTATCGGCTTGTTGACTGTCTCCAAGAGGTTGTTAAGCCCAGCGGTAAGCTTTTGCCAGTCGCCTTTGTAAAGCTGCGTGTCTACATGCGTGTCCAGCTTGCCTTCTATAGCGCCGTCGATAAGCCTTCTTACGTCGTCGTTAATCGACTTGATGCTTGAACGCAGCTCGTTGAACCGCTCGTTGACTATGGCTTTTTTGCCCGGGAGCTGTTTGAGTGTAGCGTCGAAGTTGCCGTTACCTATTTCGCCGTATATGTCGATTATCAGCAGCATTTCCTCGACAAACGTACGCAGTGTATTGTTAATCGAAGCGGCTACGTTCGCAAACTGCCCTTTGAACTCGAACTCGGGTATTTCGGCATCAATTTCGCCGTTGCTGAAATCTTTGTTGATGTTGTTAATTTTTTCGACGAGCAGCAGTATTGTATCCCTCACGTTCATAAACGACTGCGTAAGCGCGCCGATTTCGTCATCGGTTGGCTGTGGCATGTTTACGTTAAGATTTCCCTCCGCTATTTCGGCCGCCGCTTCTTCCAGACGCATTACCGGTCTTAAGGAGCGGTTTATTATTATCAGGCACAAAGAAGATATTACAACCAGCACGAGTATGCAGATAATAATGACGGCGATTATTTCGTCGAAAACCGGCGCCATAAACTCCTTCTCCGATACGCTGGTAAGGCTCAACCATACAGTGCTGTAGTTACCCACGTAAAACGGAACGACACCTCGGTACTGGTTGGAGCCGTCCTTGAATTCGTCCAGCATTGTCACGGGTTCATTGCCCTTCGCTACTTCAAGTATCAGCTCGGGATTTTTACTGCGCGTAGTATCGATAAAGCTTTTTCCGATGGCTGTCGGGTCTATTGTGTTCATAATAACCGTCTTATGCCCGCACACTATTATGCTTGAAAAGCTTTTGTAGCCGCCGTTGTTATACTTGGCGTTAGCCAACAGTGACGTGTCTATATCGCTTCCGACTACTCCCACGAAGTTGTTTTGTGCATCTATAATGGGCTGAACGACGGAAATGACTAGGTATTCCTTACCGTCGATAGTTTTCTTGTAGGGATCGAGGATAGCCATGTTTCTGCTGTTTTCGATAAGCTTATAACCGGCCTCGCTAAGTATTGCTGTCTTGCTCATTTCGACGTTAAGCTTGCCCGATGTAACGTACGCGCTGAAGCCGTTCGGTGTTGCGTCAGTCGGTCCTACTGCGTAATACAGGCTCAGTATGTTTTTTTCCTCGGCGCGCATTTTTTCCATTAAGCCGCGCAAATTCGATATCCGCTGCTCTTGTGGTATCGTATCTAGGTTAAGTATTGCGGATATGAGTACGCTTTGCTTGTTTATCATCGTTTCCATAATTTGTCGGGCGACACGTGCGTTATCCTCCGCGATAATGGAGATGTATTCCTTCTGTAGCCGTACCATGATTTTCGACGTACTTACTGCGATTATGCTTGTCAGTACCGTAAACGCCACGATTAAGCCGATCGTGATTGACAGGATTACTTTTGTAGCCAGTTTTTTGCGTTTTGTTTTTTTCATTTTTTCCTCCAGCTATTCAGACTTTAACAACAATTATTTAGGCCATACCTCGAAGCGGCAGGCGTCCGCGCCTGTTCCCCAGCAAGCCACCTCTACGACGGTGTAGCTTCTTTGTGTATACTCTTCCAAAATCCCCTCAATAAACCCTTCGTCGTAGTTGCAAAGGGTTTTGCCCCGACTTTCAACCCCGGAGCAGTCTAAATCCTCTTTCACCGTTAATGTCGCTTTCCCCGTCGCTTCGTCAAATGAATCGATGTTAAGCAGCCCGATTTTATAATCGCGAAGCTTCTCGTGAAGCACTTTTGAGAACTCGTCAAAGGCTAGACTTAAATCCAAGTGCTCCCTTGCAAAGGCTTTGCCGGCGAGCTTGCCGCAGCTTCTGAACACATCGATCATTTCGCCCTCGCCATACTTGTCCGACAAAACCTCGCGCATTGTAAACTGAAACAGACGGTAGACCGACATCGGCATTTCTTCGCCGAGGGTAATGCGTCCATCCTTGATTTCGCCCAAGCTGCCTACGGAAAATTCTAGCTCCTTGTCATTGGGATCCGGTACCGGCGGCGAAGCTTCTATGTCAAGCTCATCAGCCGGCATGGGCTTTGCGTAATAGTAACCCTGTACCATATCGCATTTTAAGTCCCTTAACAGGTTCACATGTTCGGTCGTTTCGACGCCTTCGGCTACGGTTTGAATGCCCAGCTCCTTCGCCATACGCATTACGTTGCCGAGTACAGCCTTTGTCCTTGTTTTGAACTTTGAGTCTGTAAAGAAGCTGCGGTCGATTTTTATTACGTCGACAGGCAGGTTCTTAAGCAACCCAAGCGATGAGTAGCCTGTCCCGAAGTCGTCCATCGACAGCGTAAACCCGGCAGTATGCAGTTTTTTCAGCACACGTTCCAGCGCGTCCTCGTTGTTAAACATCGTGGACTCCGTCAGTTCGATTTCCAGATATTTCTTAGGGATTTTGAAGCTGTCGGCGATAGCCCAAATTTCGTCGACGAAGCTCTCGTCGTCCAGATGCAGCCGCGAAAAGTTAACGGACACGACGATAGGCTCAAGCCCATCTGCAATCCACTTGCTTAAAATCTCGCAAACCTTTCTGAAAATATATACATCCAGCTTTGTAATAAATCCGTTCTTTTCAAACAGCGGGATAAAATCCCCGGGCGAAATAACGCGTCCGTCATGCGTATACCATCGTACAAGCGCTTCTGCACCTGTCATGCTTTCGTTGTCGAGGCTGTATTTGGGTTGCAAGTACACCTTGAACTCGCCGTTTTTAAGGGCGCTGAACATCATGCTTTCAAGCTCGGCTTCCTTAACAAGGTCTTCTTTAACGGCATTGTCGTAATCCGTTATTTTGTCGGACTTGTTGATTCTGGCTATTCTATGAGCTAGGTTAACCTTTTCTAGTATGGCGTCGATGTCGGTTTCGCCTTTTTCGATGATGTAGCGCCCGTACCGGAACTCTATGCGGTGCTGACGCGCTTTAATATCCAGCTCTCTGAATACCTTCTCAAATAACGTACGGCTTTCTTCTATTTCATCGAGATCCTTGTACGTATCTAACACCAAAAATTCATCACCGTGTACTCGGCAGAACATGCAGTTCGGTTTTTTGGACATATCCGACATTATTGCGGTTATGTTTTGAATAACTTCGTCACCGGCTTCTATGCCGTACATTTCGTTAACCATTTTGAAATTGGCGATGTCTAACTTTATTATAAAAAAATTAATGCCGTGCTTCTTTAGCAGTACACTGGCGTCATATTTGAATTTTGGTAGGTTCGACACGCCTGTCATTTCATCGTAGTAAGCTATTTTGTAGAGAGAGCTGGCGTATTTTTTTTGGGTGTAAGTTATATAAAAAATGAGTGCAAGAAACACAAAGAAAATAGCGAATGTTAACGACATTGCGCTTTTTGTCAAGTCCTTCGTTTTCTGAGATATTATCAAATCCGGTACGACGGAGAATATATACCAGTCGTTAATCCCGACCGGCGAATACTGCATTAACCGCAGATGACCGCCGTATGTGTAAATGGCGCGCCCGGACTGCATATTTTTTATTTTCTGTAATATATCATCCAGCGTGTCGAAGCTATCGCCGTTTTTGAACTTAACGTTTTCGTAAGACACCAGTAGGTTGTCGCCTTCTGTTATAGCGTTCTCGTTGTTAGTTTTGGCGATGATGTTGCCTGCGTTGTCGCAGACGAAGGCGTAACCCGAGCCGTGAAATGAGGACATGAAGAAGTCGTTAAAAGCTCGTATGTCCTTAGCGCTTGCGATAATGCCGACGTTTGCTCCGCCGGAAATAAGAGGTGCGGATATCACGATCGAAGGTAGCCCTGTAATCTCGGACATATAAATATCCGAGACGACTGTCTCCCCATTAATCGACCTTTTAAAATACTCCCTGTCGTGGATGTTCATGAGCGCATTCGTATCGGTAAGTGCTTCACCATTTATGTTAGATACTAGTATGCGGTCAAAGTCCGAGTTACGCATGACGGCCTTTAGTAATGACACGACAGAGTCACGGTCTGTAGCCGCGTTTTTATGATTGGTCAGTATATCCGACGCGGTAGTTATTACGTTCACCTCTGTTTTAATCATGGAGTACAAGCTGTATTTTTGCTGCTCCATAACTTCTTCCAGCGTCGTGAAAGTAGACTCAGTCAGGCGCTTATTAAGCGAACTATTGTAGTAAACCAAGCTAAAGGCCACTGCTGTAATAATTGCCGATAGGATTAGAATTATGTTTTTAAGACTGTGCTTATATTTCATAAAGAAGCCACTTCTCCTAGATTATAACTTTTCCAACTTTTATGTTGCCCGTTATTGAATAAATAATGCAATAAAAAACGGCGACGCTGTTTGTTTAGCGTCGCCGTACATTTATATGGGTTTCTGACAATATTGAAGCGGTGTTGTATCACGCAGTTCGCGTTCTATTTTCTTTGCTGTTTCTGTTGCGGCTATACCGCCCATAGCCGTCTCGCGAAGCGATACAGGCATTTGGTCGCCTACTTCCTTCATCGCGGCTATAACCTCGTCGGCGGGTATGACGCTCGTGATACCGCTGAGCGCAAGCTCGGCGGCAATGAGAGCGTTGACAGCGCCCGAGACATTGCGCAGGGTACACGGACATTCGACCAGTCCTGCCACAGGGTCGCACACCATTCCCATGACGAAATTAAGCGAGAACGCAAGCGCGTCGGCGCACATGGCGGGCGTACCGCCAAGCAGCTCGACCGCGGCCGATGCGGCTATTGCGGCGGCGCTGCCGCATTCAGCTTGACAGCCGCCTTCCGCGCCGGCGATGCTCGCTTTTTTGGCTATGACTAAGCACATGCCGGAGGCGTTAAGCAGTGCGTACGTCAGCTCATCGTCCGTGAAGCCCAGCTCCTCGGCCATCGATAGCAGCACGGCGGGAAGTATTCCGCACGAACCTGCCGTCGGCGCAGCTACGATTTTTAGCATACAGGCGTTACGCTCGGAGACCGCAAGAGCTTTTTCGATCGCTTTTGATGTAAGACCGGGGGTGAGCTTGCCTTTTACGGGGGAACGCTTGTACAACTCGGATGCGCGGCCGCTTAGGCCGCTGGCTGACAGCTTGCCTTCGGTGCCGAGGGTGGCCGATTCGCGCATTACTTGTAGGTTGGCTTTCATTTTATTGAATATTACGCTTTCGGTTAAGCCTAGCTCCTGCGCTTGCTCAGCTAATACTACGCGTGATATGGGCTGGTTGGTTTGTTCGGCTTCTTTTACTAGTGATTGTATGGTTAGTATTTCGTCCAT
>CAZJLW010000010.1:0-1263 GCA_964546895.1 uncultured Eubacteriales bacterium
TGGAAGATGAAACTCACCGTTTCCCCTGAAACTCATATACTGAATATATAAAGTTCAGCTTAGAGGAGGACAACATGAGCGATTACAACGGCCTGTTAGCAGATATTGAGGAATTGATAGGCGATTTCATCATGTACAGAAAAAGCAAGAACGTAAAGAATGCGTACAGTATCCAAAGCATTCAGAACACCCAAAACAACCCGACTAACCATATCACCCACGATACCCAACCCGCTCAATATTCTCAAGAAGACTACGAAATAGGAAAGGGCTGGCCGCATTACAAAAACGTACCTGTGCCGGGCGCACTGTCGAACGTAGAAATCCAAAACATGCAAATGCCAAATCAACAAATGCCAAACTCGCAAATGCCGAATCAACAACCGCCGAACCCGGCACTACCAACTCCCGAGCCGCCGACCAACCAATCCCCGAAATCCGCGCCGCCGGTATACAACGACGACACGGCACTGGCGGAGCGCGATTACAGCGAGAAGCTGTACTGCCAAATCAACGCATGGTTAAAGCCATACGTGGATGAGGTGCTTGACGAGTACGAGTACGAGAGCAGCCCGGCATATGAGCATTTCGTTACGAAGGAGACTATCGCAGAAATGGTCGCGCGAGTGATAGACAAGGCCAAGCATCATATTATGGAGCTGGAAGAAATAAGCGTGCAAGCCGACCGCATGGGCTGGAGCCAGTACAAACTCCTGTGCGCGGTTATCGAAGCGCAGATACTGTGCGAGCTGTACTGCTGCCGCCGACCGAAAGTAAGAAATGCCTAAATAAATAACCGAAATGCAAAGAACCGCTGCGAAAAATCCGCAGCGGTTCTTTTTGTTGCGCGCTAAGCTATGATGAGAGTTATGCTATTCTGTAAACCGAGACAGTGCCGAACGGCCCCGGAGCCGGAGAAGAAACTACGTCAACAGTTCCATCAGAACCATTGATGAAGCCGAACGTATCCCCCGCAGTGGCGGCGTAAACGTTCATCGTCCCGACGAGCATGTCTATAACTGATGATACCGATATTCCGTCTACGAATACTAAGCCCGGGAAGAGATTCATGTCAACCTCGAGCCCCGATGTTCCGCCTACCGGAGTAACAGAGAACTTCCAGAAAATTACATACGTGCCTGATGTGAGAATTGTAAACAATCCAGTACCGGCATCATACGATATATCCGTTCCCGTTATATTAACCGTATCAAGCGTAATGACTCCGCCGACCGGTATAGCCGGTTGACTAACCGTTTTCGT
>CAZJLW010000010.1:1363-3195 GCA_964546895.1 uncultured Eubacteriales bacterium
AAGTTAATGCCTGTAGTAGATGTCGAAGTCTGCGTGTCAACCCACCAGTTAATAGCGTATTGCCCCGGTACGTTGAACGTTATAACGCCTGTTACCGTGTTGTAGCTTATATTGCCTGTCATAAAAATAACATTATTAAATAGTACGTTTTGACCCGGTGCTACGCTGGTAGCTCCGGTTAACGTAACCTGTAAGGAATTGTTACTCATTATAGTCCTCCTATGAAAGTGTTTTTTGTACACAAAAAGCATGTACATTTTATTTTATGTGACAAAATTTTTTTTGTTACTTCATATTCCATATTTAAACGCCACGAAAAAATAAAATAAGTCGCCGCAACCCCGAGTCATCAGTTTTGCGGCGACTTATTTTTATTTTTTATTTTCACCGGCGTTCAAAATATTTGCGAAATAACTTCTGTTATATATAACACTTTTGTTATCGGGCTTAAACTTCGCGGCTATTTCGTTATAATAGCTTGCTTTGCTGTAATCGCCCATTTTGTCGTAGCATACGCATAGCTGGATATTCGGCACATACCCGTAGCAGTCGGGCAAATGAAACCCGCCGGACTGCTCGTTGTATTGTTTGTCGGCTGCGATTTTATACCAAAACACCGCTATCTCGTACCGACCTCGCTCGACAAAGTATTTGCCGATATCGCAGCAAATCTCCGCTCGCGGCAGGTCATAATTAAAACTCCTGTATAACGACGCAATCTCCATGCTCTCGTTGTTCAGCTTCGCGTAGCACGCCGCAAGGTCGGCACAGGCGCTGATATTATTCTCAACCCAGCCCTCACCGCCGTCCAAGTATTTATTAAACTCATCTATGGCTTTGTCAGTAAAGCCGTTATTGCTAAGCTCCCGCGCATAATAAAAACGCTGTCTCGGATCAAGCGTCTTACCGTCCGCAAGCATACGCTGAAAAATATTCAAGTTGCGTCGGGGATTGGTCGGCTTCATTTTTTTGTGGCGAATCGCAATATCCTCATAAACCATATTCCCCTGCGGCGTTATGACCTCATGAATTTCCCCGAGCCATTTATAGTCGTTGCTTCTTTTAAAAATTCTTTCCCGGTAATAGCTCAAGGTAGGGTTGTCGTCCGCGTCGAAAGCAACATCGTATCTGAGCATGAACATATCTATGTCCGGGCTTGCATTATCCATGAGTGCTCGTAGTCTTGCTTGGTTCTGTTCGTCGATAATATCGTCCGCATCAAGCCACATGACATAGTCTTTAGTGGCTTTTGAAAACGAGCAGTTCCTCGCGGCGCTAAAGTCGTCTATCCACGTAAAGTCAAAAATTTTATCGGTATAAAGCTTCGCAATGTTTTTCGTGTTATCGTAAGAACCCGTGTCCACAATAACGATTTCGTCGGCTATGTTTTTTACGCAGTTTAAGCATCTGTCCAAAACCTCTTCCTCATTTTTAACAATCATACATATGCTTAACGTAGCCATTGCTGTTCCCTCCTACTGTATCTCGAATATCGAAACATTTCCCGAGGGCGATGTCGCCGTCGCTCCGCCCGTGTATACAAACGTGAGAGTAATAGCCCCGCCCAATGTGTCCGCCAAAAATGCGCCGGACGTACTCGTAGTAGCAAGCAGCGTGCCAGTGTCGGCTCGCGAAGCAAAATCCGGCTGCCCCGTTCCGTTAAAAGTAGGCGTCACTTCAATAAACGAACTAATCGCGGCAGTAGCGGTAAGAATATACGATACGTTATAAACGTGTCCCGAAGCCAGCGTGAATGTTGTTGCCGTCGGGTGGGCTATGTCCGTGCCGTTAATAAACGAGGTCGCA
Source organism: uncultured Eubacteriales bacterium (assembly GCA_964546895.1). Taxonomy (GTDB): domain Bacteria; phylum Bacillota; class Clostridia; order Lachnospirales; family CAZJLW01; genus CAZJLW01. Next base: position 3,170 of record CAZJLW010000010.1, read on the forward strand.
TAGCTGATAGGGCTACCGCTCGGTAT
>CAZJLW010000010.1:3295-21062 GCA_964546895.1 uncultured Eubacteriales bacterium
GCGCCTGTTGCTCCTGTTGCACCCGCCGTTCCTGTTGCGCCTGTCGCGCCGACGTCCCCGGTTGCTCCGGTCGCGCCGGTCGCACCTGTTGCCCCGGTTGCGCCTGTATCTCCGGTTGCGCCTGTCGTACCGGCTGCCCCGGTCGCTCCTGTCACTCCTCTAGCGCCTGTCGTTCCCGTTACACCCGTAGCCCCTGTCGCGCCGGTTGCCCCTCTCGCTCCGGCGGCACCTGTCGCACCTGTTGCTCCGGTTGCGCCGGTCGCTCCTGTCACTCCCGTCGTTCCCTTCGAGCCTGTAGAACCTGTAGAGCCCGTAGAGCCTGCCGCCCCTGTGCCTCCCGTCACGCCGGTCGTGCCGGAAGTACCGGTTGTACCGGTTGCGCCTGTAGCTCCGGTTGCACCCGTCGCCCCGGCTGCACCCGTCTCTCCTTTAGCGCCTGTAGTTCCCGTCGCACCGGTCGCACCTGTTGCACCTGTAGTACCTGTAGCGCCTGTAGTTCCCGCCGCACCGGTCGCACCGGTCGCACCGGTTGAACCCGTCGCGCCTGTCGGCCCTGTGTCGCCCGTAGGCCCTGTGTCACCCGTAGGCCCAGTCGGCCCCTCCTGTTGCAGCGGAATAACCGAATCACCAATCAGGTTATTTGTTAAATCGCTCATAAATACCTCACCCCAATTAAGTTTTGTTTAGCGCCTCATGCACTATTAAATTAATATATGTAACCAAATTGACAAGTGTTCTTTTATATTAATCGTCACGACGCACAAAAATCAGTCAAGCTCATATATTGAAGATAAAGCAAGCTAAATGGGTTGCAAATATAATAATAAAGTGAGGGGTATTAACATGAGAAAATACGATTACGATTATTACGACGATGATTGTTGCTGCTGCGATTGTTGCTGTGACGATCCCCATATAACCGGACCCACGGGTCCCATCGGCCCCACCGGTGCCACAGGCCCCACCGGTGCTACCGGTGCTACCGGAGCAGTAGGCGCGACGGGTGCCACAGGCGCAACCGGAGCCAGCGGAGTAACCGGAGCCACTGGCGCTACAGGCGAGCCCGGCGCGACGGGCGCAGTCGGTGCAACCGGTGCAACCGGAACCACAGGCATCACCGGTGCAACCGGTGCCGCAGGTGCAATCGGTGCGACAGGCGCCACGGGTACTACCGGTGCCACGGGTGCGACAGGTGCAATAGGCGATACCGGTGCAACAGGTGCTACGGGCGCCACGGGCATAGCAGGCCCCGCCGGAGCGACGGGTGCCACTGGTGCCACGGGCGCTACTGGCGCTACTGGATTAACCGGCGCCACAGGTGCAGCGGGCGCTGCCGGGGCCACGGGCGCTACAGGTGCAACCGGCGCTACGGGTGCAACCGGCGCCGCCGGGGCGGGCGCTATTATACCGTTCGCCTCGGGCGACCCCATAACCCTCGCCTCTCTGGCTACGGGTGCGGCGGGCGTACCGGCGTTTGTCGCGTTCGGCAACTCGTCTGCGGGGCTTGTGCCGCTGTCGGCTGTAATAGATTTGTCCACACCGGGCTTGCTTGACATGGCCTTTGTAGAGCCGAGAGCCGGAACGCTGACGGATCTTTCCGCAATGCTTAGCTTCACCACCGTCGCGGTCATCACCGGCACAGCCACCGTCAATGTCCAGCTATTCACAGCGCCGTCCGGAAGCAATCTGTTTACGGCCGTACCCGGAACGCTGCTGTTGCTGCCGCCTATCGCCGGGCTTATTTCGGTAGGCACAACCATATCAGGGGCGTTGCACGGCCTGTCAATACCCATCGTTACTGACAACCGTTACCTGCTCGTGTTCTCGCTTACGACTACAGGTACGGAAATCGCCGACGTTGTAGCCGGTTTTGCCAGCGCAGGTTTGGCAATCAGCTAATGAAAGAAGCCCACTACGTTTTAACCAACATAGTGGGCTTCTTCATTTCATATTATCCCGGTCATCTTAAGCAGATACTGGGCGTTCGTAGTTTTGCACCGTCCGGAGCGGATTTTGTAGTCGAACAGAATTTTATCTCCCTCGTAGCCTTCCTCGAAATGATAGTTGGCCGCGTGGATTCCGCTTTCGTTTTCAAGCGCGCACAGCTCGAAGTCGTGCGTCGTAAACAGCGTTATCGTCCTGTCCCCCGACAGCCGTCTGATTGTTTCCCGCGCGCCGGTTATCCTGTCGGCGGAATTGGTTCCTTTAAAAATTTCGTCTATCAGTATAACCATCGGCATTTCCTTTTTGTGATACTCCACGATTTCGCGCAGCCGCAGCAGCTCAGCATAAAAAGCCGACACGCCGTCGGTAACGCTGTCCTCAATACGAATGGAAGTACGCAGCGCCATCTCCGACGCCTCGAACTCCCCTGCCATAACCGGCGCTCCGGCGTAAGCGAGCAGCAGGTTTATACCCACCGTACGCAGAAAAGTCGTCTTGCCCGACATATTCGAGCCGGTGATAACGCATGTACACGCCGACAACTCCAAGCTGTTACCGACCGCCTTTTGCTCCGCGATCAGCGGGTGCTTGGCCGAGACGAAGCTGATTACCGGTGTTTTGCTCGTGACTATCGTCGGAAAGCAGATTTGCTCCTTTACGTTACACAGCACGGACAAGCTCGACAGCATCTCGAACTCGCCGATGCAGTTAAGCCACGCCTCCACCTCCGTACCGTACTTCTCCCGCCATATCAGAAACCGATCAGTCAAATGAAAATCCCACAACAACAACCCGTTCAGCAGCATAAACCCAAAAACATTCCGCCGCCCCGTGACAGCTTCATATATCGCCTTAAGCTGCGAAAGCGCAGCCGTCGCGCCTTCGTTTTGCTTAAGTCGGTCTTGCAGCTCGCACAGGAAAGCATTGTCAAACGGCTCGTACTCGATAGCACGCAGCATATCCGAATACGCGCCGATTTGCTCGGCGAAGCTTTCGAGCGGCGTTAAAATCTTACCGTTTCGAACTTGCCCGACATACGCGCACGCCAGCGCGAACGTAAAACTGGCCGTAAACGCAGCCATATTAAAATCACGGTTAACCCCGACCAGCGTCAGCACCAAAAACGTAAGTGTCAGCGCCGGAAAACCCCACGCGAATACCACAAGCGGCAGAGGTGTTTTCTTCTGCGGCGTTTGCGCAAGATTTAGAAAATCCTCGATAAGCTCCGGCCTACTCCTACCCGTCGTCGCCGAAATCCCAAGGCTTTCAACATGCAGCACGAACTCCCGCTTATCGCCCAGCTCCCGTACCGCGCCCTGATGCTTTTCGGTGTCGGCTTTGCCGGGCTTCGGGTTCGACAGCCTGTCGGCGAGCTTCGCGCGGCCGCGTTCAGTTTGCGCCGTGCAGAGATATTGAAACAGCGAGTTCTTACCGAAAATATCAAGATCCTTCCCCTGCGGAAACAGCTCCGATAAAAACTGCGCACCGTCGTCCCCGAAAGAACGCCAGCCGTCGCCGTAGCGCGCTAAGTACCTACCCGCCGCCGTTTTCCGCGCGGACTGATAACCCTGCTGCTTTTCGATTTCGACGTGCTTTCTCACAAAAAATATGAACACAACAAAAAAAGCCGTACCAAAACCGTACAGCACATTCAGCTTTTCGGTCACGCCAAAAATAACACAGCTAAGCGTAAGCAGAAAACAAACAAGGCGAGTCAAGCTCGCCCTGTTGTGCGCCTTCGCCAAGGCGGATAGCTCACGCTCGGCTCTAGCATTTGCATTTTCATAGAAATTTTTATTCATATCGCATCGCTTATCCTTTACTTTCTTCTCTCAAATCCCTGCTGCTCCATAAAACGGCAGCGTTCCTCGTAACTTATCTCTTTATCGATCTGGTGCAGCATCCATATATATCCGAACGGATCTAACAGAACCGCATTCGACAGCCCCATCGCAGGCATTTCGGTCAGCGGCTGAATAACAGTGAAGCCATGTGCCTCCGCTTTGCCGAACATCGTTTTGATATCCGTCACGACAATATTAAAACACACGGGCATTTTGTCGCCGGACTTAGGCGCTACAAGTCCGAACTGCTCGTTCTCGTCCATGAGGTGAAACCTCGACCCATAAATATTCATGACGACCTCGTTCTGCCCCTGAACAAAATCGCCGACCTCTACACGCTGCGTTTCGAAGACAGCTTCGTAAAGCGCGAGCGCTTCCAAGCAGTCCTTTACAACCAAATTGATTTCCACACCTAGCATATGCATTCTCCTTTTTCGTACAGACTGAACAAAAGTATACCATCGTAAACCGATTCGTTCAATCCGAATTTGAATTTGCACGACGAACAGACACATGATATAATATTGGAAAATGTTATAGCTTTTAACAACACAGCACATTATAATATATCTGTGGAGGCGGGGGTTGTCTGTCGTGAATTACGCTTTTACAAAAATTGATTTTAACCGTTGGAACGATTCGTTTTTCGGTGAATTCTTAGACAATCTGAACGTGGGAATCGCGGTAGTTATGGCGGACAGGCGGCTGACTATTGTTTACTGTAATAAAATTATGTCCGGACTCATCGACATTAACAAGCCCAAGTTTCTGGAGAGTGTCCATACAGACGACAGCGAGCGCTTTTTTGACGAGCTGTTCCACGCTTCCGGCGACATCAGCGCCGAGCTGAGGCTTAACGACGGCAAAAAACTCACATGGGTTCTCTGCAAGGGTAAGTCACTGCTCGTAAACGACGGCAAGTGTTACCAGTTCGCCATAGTCGATATCAACAGACGCAAGCAAATCGAAACAGACTTGTACATAGAGCATGAACGTAGCAAAACTGTTATCCAGCAATCCGACAGTATAGTTTTCGAATATGTGTACCGCAACAGCTCGATTGTTTATTCGGAGAATTTTAGGCGCATACTGGATAGGGAGTTCGATAAAAACGACCCTGGTTCGTATTTTTTCGACCCAAAATTCGTACACCCAGAGGACGCGCATAAGCTAAACGATATTTTCGGCGGCATATTCAGCGGGCATAACTACATCACGGACGAACTGCGCGTGCGCAAGGGCGAGGACGACTACATCTGGTGCCGCATAAAAATAACGACGATATACGACGCCGCCGACAAGCCCCATACGACTATCGGCACTCTGACGGACATCGACCGCGAAAAACGCGAAAGCGAAGCGCTGAAATTCCGCGCGGAACACGACCTGCTGACTAACCTTTACAACAAGGCGACGACTAAGCATCTAGCGACGGAAGCGCTGCTAAACAAAGGACAGAACAAATTCGTACTGATGATACTGGACTTAGATCACTTTAAAGAAATCAACGACAACTTCGGCCACATGTTCGGCGACCGGGTTATTAAAGAAGCGTCCGGCGTGCTGAAATCAATTTTCCGCCCGAACGATATTATCGGGCGATTCGGCGGTGACGAGTTCGTCGTGTTCCTAGGCGACATGACCGAAACCATCGTGCGGATTAAGGCTGAAACAATTCTTAACCGGCTCCGTATAAAATACACGAACGACAGCAAAAAAACACTGGGCATATCGTCAAGCGTCGGTATTATTATGTTCGACGACTTGGATTATGATGCGGCCTACGCACTGGCGGACGAGCAGCTCTACGCCGCCAAGGAACAAGGCCGTGATCGCTACTGCCTAAAAATATTATAAAGCCGCGTAAACGAAGCGGCTATATCGGGAGGAATATTATGTTAACAAAGCGCGTTATCGCGGGAGTATTGGCGGCGCTTGTTTTTTCGGCGGCTATTCGCACGCCTGTTTTTGCTAAAGAACCGTTTATAAAAATAGACGGCATGTACGAGGTGCTAAAAATCACACCCGCCGAATCTGAGGGGCTTACTCTTGTGGCTTTGCAGGAGGTTTTCGGGTTGATCGGGGCGTCGTATAGCTACGATCCGTACTCGAACGTAATCACCGCCCACAAGGGCAAGAACAGCCTGACGATGAAGGTCGGCTACACAAAAGCTACGCTTAACGATAACAGCGTCGAAATGCCGCTCGCGCCGGTTATGATTCGCGAGACGGTAATGCTGCCGCTGGTGTTCATCAGCGAGTCGCTCGGCTGTAATATTCAGTACGACAAGGATAAAAATCTGTATTCGATAAAAACGGGACGCGGCGACCTTACAACGCTTAATATTAATTATAAGCTGTCGGACTCTCCGGAGTACACTACCTTTGACGAGGCACTGACGACCGTTATCGCCGCCAACTCGACGCTTAAGGACTTGGATCAGACCGTTAAGCTGCTCGAGGAAACGCGCGACAAAACAATAAAGGCGTATCGCGATACGCCGAACACCGGCTCAATCATTCCGGCGATTAACTTTCTGCGCGGTATAAACACGCTCGACATACAAGCCTTGAATATACCGCTGTCAGAACAGATTATCAAGGATTCGTCGCAGTATCTGTTAATAAGCGCTGTAAGCAAAGTCGCCCAAGCGCAGATAGATTTGCAGCTGCTCGAGCAGAACTCCAAGCTGCAAGATTTGAACGTGCGTAACTTAAAGCTGAAAGAATCGCTCGGCATGGCCAGCGCGAATGACCTGACGAAGGCGCAGCAGGACAACCAACAGACGAAATCAAACCTAAGCGTAGCCGGAATAACACTCGACAAGGAAATGGCGTCGTTGAAATCTCTGCTAAATAAAAATATGCCGCACGATATCGTAGTATCGCACAGCATATCGTATCCGGCGTTGACGGATAGTGTTGAGACTTACGTGTCCATAAAAAAACTGGAAGCACCTACGCTTAAAATAAAAAAGAACAGCATGGCCGAAGCTGAGTACAATTTAAAAACTCACAACGATTTCTCGCGTGACATGAAAGACTACGCGAAGGAATCGACTATCGAAAAGCAAAACGCCTACGATAAAGCCGTCCGCGACTACTCCGACACGGAGAAAGCCATCGACACGACAGTACGCTCCACGTACAACTCCGTCAAGCAGCTTATCGAGCGCCAGAATTCGCTGGATATAGATTTGCAAAAGGCACGCGATACGTATAATACGACGATATCCAGCTTCGACGCAGGTATGATCACGATTTACGAGGTCGATATGGCGAAGTTCGCAATCTCGTACGCCGAAGCCGCTATAATAAAGAATAAGTATTCTATCTGGGCACTGATGTTTTTGCTTGAGCATCCGTATTTGAGCAACAGCTAAGCCGCCAAAATAAACCGCGCCGCATAAAGCAGCAGAAACCCCGGCAAGCCCAGTATCCCCACCGTACATGCGGTGACTACGTTTACGCCAAGGCTTACGCCGGTCGGTACGAGCAGGGCGTTTGCGACCCACATAAACGCACAGCCGAACACGCTGTTCAGCAGAAACCGAAACCCGAGCTTAAACGGCTCCGAAAACACAATAAACAGCATAAACAGCATACAGCCGCATATCATGAGCAAAATAATCTGCGAGGGGTTCATTCATCAACCTCCTATGTGGTTATGGTGAATCATACGTCGCTAACCGTTATACCAAAATCCTTACACACCTTTACAAAATACTGATACCTCATATTAAGGGCATTGATTTCGTATATATAACTATCTATCAGAATCGGGTCTGTAGCGTAGTTTAAGCTGTTATGTACGAAATCAAGCTCTTTTTTTAGTTCCTTTAGCTGTGCGGATATTTCTTTTTTGTCCTGATTGAGTTCTTTGTCGGTAGTTTTTACCTTTTTGCTTGCCGGAATGTATTGCCATAATGTCGCGGTCATATCTCCGCCTCCTTATCATCGTGTATGGTTATAAATATAGTCAACCTATTACCTTTTTATTCCACTTTTTACAAAAAATGTAAACCAGAGGTGTATTTATGGAAGGATATAAAACGTTACACAAGCGCGGCGAAGCTCAGCTTATCGAAAAAAAGTCAAGATTTATCGGCACGGCCGCACCCGCGGAATCGGAGGAAGCAGCCCTCGCCTTCATCGAGGAAATGCGCAAGAAATACCGCGACGCAAACCATAACGTCTTCGCGTACCATGTCGGCGAACTGACTCGCTACTCTGACAACGGCGAGCCGTCCGGTACCGCCGGGCTGCCGGTGCTTGACGTACTTGTCAAGGAAGGGATTACGAACGCAGTAATCGTCGTGACGCGGTACTTCGGCGGGACGCTGCTCGGCACTGGCGGGCTGGTGCGGGCTTACGGTCACTCTGCGAAGGAAGCCGTAGCCGCCGCCGGTGTCGCGGTAATGGTGCCGTATAACAAGTATGTTATAACAGCGGATTACGGCTCATCTAACAAGATTCAGTATGAGGCGACGACTGCCGGGTTTATTATTGAAGATGTTAAGTATGCGGAGAATGTAACGTTCGTAATACTGACAGACATAAAAAATGCCGGTAACTTTATCAAAAAAGTTACCGACATTACACGGGGCGGAGCTGATATATGTTTTGAGGGGAATGTACTTATTGCCGAGAAGCAGAATACTTCTCAAACGCCTTAATCTCATCGTCTGAAGGATCGTCTTCAGGTATGTCGTCCCATGTTTTCTTTTTAAGTACAAAGGAGTTTTTAATGTACTCGAATAATTCTGTTAAGCTATCTTCGTCTAGGATTTCGATTGCACCCAGTATACGTTCTTTAATAATCATATACCCACCTCACTTATATATGTCGCCACGATAACCAATGTCAAACACTGTGATTTTTTCATCAACACGCTCAAACAATATTCTTACCTTGCCAACCCTTAGGCGATACGAGTTTTGTAAACCCTTTAGCTTCTGTACATCGCCTAACGGCAAGTTAGATATTTTGATTTTTATATTCTCCACAAAACTACTATCTTGCTTATCCAAGAATTTCTGTGCTTCTTTTGTATATTCAACAACCATACTCATTCACTCCCCATAATACTATTGTATTTAATTTTTTAATAAAAGCAAGAAAAACATAACGTTCTCGCTTAACATGTCGACGAGCGTACTAGCTGCTTCAGCGAGCGCCGTAATGGTGCTTATTGCCCATAAAAAGACCTTATAAACAAAAAGCCGATGTAAACCCATTAATTTGGGGTTTACACCGGCTTTTTTAGTAGCATTAAAAATGTGATGTGCCTTGAAAATCAATATATCAGCTTTAATTGCCGTTGATAACGATTCTTGCATCATAGTTTGGCATAACAAAGGTAAATACATATCCACCCGAGACAGCTGTTAGTGTTCCATTAATTTTTACACTTGGATCGCCAAATTTTTCAACCCAAACATTTTGCGCCGATATAGACTGGGCAGGGGTACCTATTATATTAACGACTACACTATTACCTTCTGTATTACCACTATTAAGCGATATGTAGTAGAATGTGCCGTTTAAGCCCGTTGGAGAAACAACCAGAGCATAAGGCAACTCATCAGTTACCTCAACCGTGTATGCGGCTGTTTGCCCATTTAAAGTTGATGTACCGATAACCACAATGTATTTTACAGTTTCGTTAGCCGCAACACTAAGAACACCCGTAGGAGAAATTACGGTAGACGCATTTAGCGCAGCAGGGGTAATAAATGAATTGTCGTTATAGCCGGTAATGTTCCACGTAACTTTATCCGAACGGGCAAATGCTGTGTACCCCGAATATGTATATTTGTCACCCAAATAAATACGTGTATTTGTTCCCTTCGCAACCTTTGTTTCGCCTGCTATTGCAAACGAAGACGGAGCACGTTCATCTACGGGGTTCAGCTTTAAGGTTATATCGTACGCTTTCATTTTGAACGCATATAATTGTCTGCCCTCTATTTTTGCTCCGTTAGTCAATGTCGTTGAAGATACATCAAAAACTAAAAAATCCGTATCCCTTACACCGGCATCGCCTACTTTTTCACGTACAATATTCTCAGGATATACTTTTTTGTCCGTAGGCATTTGGTCAATAAAGACTATTACCACTTCCCCATCCTCAGCCATAATGCTTTTCGACTTGTTTATAGCTGCTGGCGGATTAGCCGGATTAATTATGAACCCTGCATACTGTTCAAAGTTGACAGTGTACGGTTTTGTTTTAGTAACCTTTACCGCTATTGAGGCTGTTTTTGAAGAATCATATACCGAAGTGGCAGTTACCTTAATCCCGGCATTTATTGTTTCGTTAGGGTCTATTGATAATACACCTGTTTGAAAATCAATGGCAGTTCCGGGTTTTAATGATAACGGAAGTGTACACGTATTGTCATAGTACCCATCGATTCTCCACACGACGCCGGAAGAAGCACCGTTATACGCATTAACGATAGCCCTTACTGCGCTACTTGTTCCAATCTGAATACTTTGCATACCTGTTTCGATAATCGAAATATCGGTAACATATGGTTGCAGGACAGGCGCAGGCGTCTGCACTGGTGTTGTCGTACCGGAATCGCTCGAACCTGAGTCAGAACCTCCGCTAATGTTTATCGGCGGTTGGTAAGGAGTATTGCTTGAACCGGTGTTTGAAGCTCCGGTTGACGGCGTGGTGGTCGTTGGCGGCGTATTTGTGGGATTATTACCCTCTATTACCGTGACTTCACCCCTTGACTCTACATAAGTTACTGTTCCGTTATTAATAATGGCTAGCTTAGTTTCCGCTGTAATATTGTTTACCTTAGCGCCGTTCTGTACAGTTACTGCTGTGCCGGTTGCCCCTGCGGCAACGTCCAGCTTATCAACCGTTCCACCTATAGTTACGGTTGTTCTAAGTCCTTCTGTGTTTACCGTCTTTGCAGTGCCGTTTACTTGAATGTTTGCCTGGGCGGCTGTCAAATTAACGCTGACGTTATCAATAGAAGACGCTTTGTCAATTACAACCGTTGAGCCTGAACCCTCAACCTTCAGATTCTTAATATTTGCTCCGACAGTGTTTACGGTTACGTCCTGTCCTACAGAAAGGTTGCTGACATTACCGTTTACGATTACCTCGTCTGACCCGTCGTTAACATAAACAACCTCAACTAATGCATTTCCGGTTACTTTTATTGCAACGATACCGCTTGTAGTGTAAACAGATAAGTTAGGTATAGTAGAGCTACCTGATATTATAATTGAATTTTCCCCTCCGCCTCTGATTACAGCCGTTCCCGTAATCTTTACGCCGTCAAGGGTGACTTCTCCTCTACCTACACCATCTGCTATTATCAAGTTGCCGTTTACAGCAACATTTTTAAGCACAACGCCGGGCTTATTTATTAGCAGACTCCCATCTACTGATTCGTTATATGTACCTTCCGCATTTATATACTGTTTTGCAAGATTGTCCATAACTACTGCGAATTCCGCTCTTGTTATTTTCTGCTGCGGCTTTATTTTTTCGCCGTCCGGCAAATTCTTTAAATAACCATCTTGCGCCAATGCAATAACAGAATTAACAGCCCATTTTGACACATCATCTTTATCTGTATAACCATCCAACGCGTTTTTATTAGTAGCGACGAAACAAAAAGCCCTAACCAATACCGAATAGGCTTGCTCACGTGTTATAAACTCCTCGGGTGACATCTCGTTATTTTCATTTCCGACTAGAGTTCCCATTTTATAAGCTTTAGCCAAGTCATCTACATACCACTTATCTTGCGATATATCCTTAAACTTAGAAATATCGCCCTTTTCAATAGCTCCGAATGCGCGGTTGATTATTGCCGCCATTTGAGCTCTTGTCAAATTACTCTCCGGCATTATTTTATCGCCGTCTCCGAATAATAATCCGTTCGACACCGCATTTTCAAGCGCAGTTTTTGACCAATCGACAGGCATATCGGTAAACTGTGCTGCCTTAACTGTTAAAGGAAAAGTCAAGGCTACCGCTATAGTTGCCGCTAAGAAAATCCTCTTAAACATTCATAATCCCCCGATACATAGATTGTCATTTTATCAAGTTAGTTTCAGTACCTCTTGTTATTATTGCAGATTCATAATTCACCTTTGTTCCGAACTTAACGTACTGTTCATCCATCATTTTAGTTTCAGAGACATTAGTGGAAAACGGATAAAACTCGTAACCCTCCACCTTAACGTTTATATCCCCTACTTCGTCGTTAGCCGCCGCAAACAGCTTAATACCTGTGATACTAAGCTTTCCAAAAATAGTAGTAGCCCTGCTAAGTTTGCTTAAGGTAATCTCCAGTACAGATTTATTAAAGCTTTGACTCGTAGGTGTTGAATCTAAACGATAAGATACAGTATAGTCCTCACCATAAACACCCTTAATTCCTAAAGACGTAGTATTCCTTTGCGTATACCACGTGGAACCGTCGCCCGCATAAACAGATATATTGCTTGGAGCTGAGCCACCGCCCGGATTAGAAAAGTAAAAGCCGTTTGGAGCCGTCAAAATAATTTTACCGTTGGAAAGAGAGCCCAACTTAAGCTCTTCGATAGTAAATTTATCATTATCAAACTGTGTTATGGCTGTACTTGGATTGGAAACTCTTGCTGTAGCAAGACCGCTTGATGCTGAATAACTTCCTAAATAAAATGTTTGAGATTGTATGTTAGCCATATACGAATTGATATTAACGCTCACGTTACTATTTGCAGTTGTTTTAATAACCAGAGGAATGACTATTGCTTTCGGATTGATTATATTTATGTCATTAGAGTTTTGGTTAAGCGTATTTCCGATAGTGCCTTGCTTTAAGCCGTCCGGGAAGGTTACATAAGCAACTGATTGGTCATTGCTTTTATAATCCAAAACATAAGCGGCTTCTTCGTACAAGTAACCATTAAATGAATAAGTAAGGTTAGTATATGTAACACCCGTAGTCTCATTTGTTTCCGGTAAAACAGTAGCAAGACTGCCGACCTTACCACCCGCGCCTACTCTGGTGTATCTCCCGCCTGTACCGTCTGTTGCGCCGAACGTGGCTGTCGAAGAAAACTCTCCCCTTGTTACATCGTAGGTCTTTGTTAATTCGTATTTTGTATAAACATTTACTCCGTCAATGGAATTGGTTTTAATCACATAAGGATGACCCGGAGCCGATTGCGAACCGTAGCTCTCGCTGTAACCACTGTCCAAATCCCTAAAGAACCACTTTGCGTTATTCAATGTTAATGTAAAGCTTGCTCCGGCCGGAACATCCCCTCCGGGAATGATAACAAGGTCACTGCCAGGCATAACTTGCATAATATTTTGGTTGTTAAGTACAGGTTTTAACCCGAGATCCTTAAGCTGGAGCGAATTCGTCATGTCAGATGTTGCAGGCATAACAATAGCATTACCGGCTTTATACGCCGCACTCGCAGAAAATCCGTTAGTGCTGTGTGCTTTTGCTGTAGGACCTACGAGGACTCCGCTTTGGGTAGTCGTCTGGGTAGGATTAAAATATGATGTTCTTTCAGCTAAAAGCGTATTGAGTTGAAGTATTCCTGGGGTTGACACCAAGCTATTATTTGAGCCTGCCGATACATTGGCCGGAAAGCTTGTCATAGCTAACGTCACGGCCAGTAAAAAAGCAATTTTTTTGTTCATTATAATCCTCCTAACAGTTTATTACGTGCGCTTTCATTACTTAACACAAAACCTTTTAAAGCTCAGGTTGGAACAATACTAGCAAATTTTCCCAATATTAGCAACACTTATATTAAGGTTTACGACAACGTTTATTACAAAAATTAAGCCAGATAATTGTTATTTTGCTAAAGGTAGGCAACAGTGCCTAGAAAAATAAAACAGGATGTGCCGTATGACATCAAAGTCATTCGACACATCCTGTTATCAGTTGTTCTATATAGTTTCTAACTAAGCCCGTCAAAAGCCGAGTACAATCTAGGCTTTATATTATCTTGCCGTCTGCAAAAACACATTAATCTCCTCAACCAACCCGTCCACATCAACACCATGTACAAGACCGGCTTCCTCGAGCGTTTCGCCCTGAGCCGACGGACAGCCGAAGCAGTGCATTCCCGAGTTTAACAATATCGGAATAACACCCTTGTCTATCGCCAAAATCTCACCGATCATCATATCCTTAGTTACAGTCGCCATTGTAATACCTCCTATAATATTTTTTCTCCCGTAGCTTGCGTAAAATCCATGCGGGCAATTTTTTATTTATCGTACAGCAACTTAAAGCCCGGGTAATATTTAAATATAACACGGCCTAAAATTTTCTTGTCGCTAAGATACGTGTTTCTCCAAAGGCGCGAATCCTCGGAGTAATTTCTGTTGTCACCCATCATAAAATAATGTCCTTCGGGTATTTCGTACGGACCCCATTCGCCCTCGGGTGCGTCTTTTATGAAATCGTCATCGAGCGGCGTTTCGGCGCCGTTGACATATACCTTGCCGCCCGATATAACTATTTTTTCACCGGGCAGGCCGATTATGCGTTTGACATAAAGCTGCGTTTCGTCGTCGGGATAGCGGAACACGACGGACTCGAACCGCTTTGGCTTGCCGGTCAGATATGCCAGCCTGTACGCGACGATACGGTCGCCCGTCATTATCGTGTTTTCCATCGAACCCGTGGGTACCGTGGCGTTTACTATAACAAAATTATTAATAAACAAAGCGAACACGACGGCGAACACGACCGTTTTCGTCCAGCTTATTATCTCCGAAACAACCTGAGATTTTACTTCCTTATCCATATTATTCTCCTCAGCCTTAATTTTCGTTACCCCTGTCCAGCGCTTCTATGACATAATTCGGCAGCGCGAACGCTCCCTTGTGCAGCTCGGTGTTGTAATACTTAGTCGAAAGCCCCAGCGCGCGCCATGCATCCGCCTGCAAATCGGCAACCGGATCAAGCCGCTTCGACGCGAACCCGAACAGCCAATGCCCCGACGCGTACGTCGGAATATGCGCCTGATAAACCCGCGCAACGTCGAAAAATTCCTTTATACGAGCGTGAGCGCGTTTCATATTACGGGCGTAGTCGTCGTAAAACGGCGACTCGTGCTGGTTAACGAGAATACCGCCGTCTCGCAGCGCCGCGTAGCAGTTGCCGTAGAATTCCCTCGTGAAAAGCCCCTCGCCGGGTCCGAACGGATCGGTCGAATCTACTATAATAATATCGTAGGCGTTCTTCTTATTGGCGACGAACTTAAGCCCGTCCTCAAAATACAGCGACACCCGCGGATCGTCGAACCTCGACGCTACCGTCGGGAAGTATTCGCGGCAAACATCGACGACCAGCTTGTCGATTTCGACCATGTCGATAGTCTCGATCGTGCTGTAGCGCGTCAGCTCGCGTACGGAACCGCCGTCCCCCGCGCCGATAAGCAGCACGTTTTTGATAGCCGGGTTAACCGCCATCGGCACGTGTACTATCATTTCGTGATAAATAAACTCATCTTTCTCAGTCAGCATTATGTAACCGTCCAGCGTAAAAAACCTGCCGAACTCCTCCGACTCAAACACGTCTATACGCTGAAAGTCACTTTGCCCGCTGTATATATGTTTGTTGACTTTAATCGAGAACTTAGCGTCCCGCGAATGTACCTCAGTAAACCAAAGCTCCATATACCGCTCCTTTCCGCGGGGCTAGTCATGCTTGGCTGTCATGCCCGTTCGTCCCGTGAAATATTTCCATCATTTCCTTGCTCAAAAAAGCCCTGATGCCGTCAAGCTCCGCTTTCGACAGCTCATTTATGTCGATGTTGAATAGATAATTCGGCAGACGTATATCCTTGACGATCATTTTCGTATGAAAAATGTTCGACTTCGGTAGGTTTGTGTCAATCGCTTCGTAGTTGTTAAGCGTGCTTGCGTCGATAAAATTGCGGATCGAGTCTATTTTGTGGTCGATGAAATGCTTAGTCCCGTCCACGTCACGCGTAAAGCCGCGCACGCGGTAGTCCATCGTAATAATGTCCGAGTCGAAGCTGCCTATCAGGTAGTTAAGCGTTTTAAGCGGCGAGATCGTCCCGCACGTCGATACATCGATATCCACGCGAAACGTCGAGATGTTGTTCTGCGGGTGATATTCGGGGTACGTGTGGACGGTCAGGTGGCTTTTGTCCAGATGCCCGAGTATTGTCTCGCGGGTGTTGTAAAGCTCGCCCTTGTTGCACGTCGAGTCGATAGTTTCGTCCGGCAGCGGACCTTCCGAAATCAGCACGTTAACACTCGCGCCCTGCGGCTCGTAGTCCTGCTTCGATATATTGAGGACGCTCGCGCCGATCATATCCGTGACCTCGCACAAAATTTTTGTAAGACGTGAGGAATTGTACTGCTCGTTAATATATTCTATATACGCCTTTTTGTCCTCCTCGGAGCAAACATAGCATACATCATAAATGTTAAAGCTAAGCGTTTTTGTAAGATTGTTAAAGCCATAAAGACGAATCAAAGCCATCACCCTTTCAGTGTGTCCGGTAGAAATGGGATTAGCCGAACCAGTCTTATTATAGCAAACGCTCCCTCAATGTCAACAAAACTACCAATAAATTTACACGTGTAAATTTCATCGACGTATAATAATACGTTTGTCGGTGTCGTCGGTTTGCGCTTGTCGCAAATTATTTTTTTCGAGAAACGACAGCGGGAAGTATTTTTCGCCGTCGATTTCGATACCGTTTTTCATGTTGCGTATGCGCAAGTCGAGATTGAAGCAGTCCTCCGACAAATAATACTCGCCAAGGATTTTGTAGGCGGTAAAAGAGGATTTGATGAGCTGGCTGACGGAATCTCCCGTCGACGCGATATCGACAATGGAGAGAAAATGCCCGTCCGACACGGCTTTTCTGTAGCTGTCAAGCACGCGCTCGTTCTCTGTTACGGAAAAATTGTCGGCGACGGATTTGTTACGGTTTATTTCGCTGTAGTCCATGTAGTTTATAAGCTTCACACGCGGGTACAGCTTACTGATAGTGCCGTAAACACGGCTGATTTCCTTCGACGCCGCGTCTGTGTTGTATACGTTGTCGAATGTGCTGTAGTGGCTTATCGCGAGCTGTGACAGCATTATCGGTTTCGTTTTCTGGAACAGAAAATATACGTAGTCTATCTTGCTAAGCACGTCGCTGTCATAAATGCCCAGCTTAATCGGCTCATATAGGTTTATGCCGATCCAGTCTGTATATTCATCTCCCGGGTAATAATCCTTCGCGTCAAGCAGCGTGTCGCCGTCAACTGTCCACACGAACGACACATTCGACGCCTTCTCGCGGAAAACGGCCTTGGCATAGCGGTAAAACTCGATATACGCTTGCGGGTCGTAGTGTTTTTTGTTCGGCTCGGGATAGAACTGAATGAAAATCGGCACGTAAAACTCGCCGAAGCTCACGGCAAGCGCGTCGACTAGGGATTTGTCAAAGGGATTGTAATCGTTCGGGGGTCTTACGGAGATGTTCGGGGTTTTCATCGAGGATATGCAGTTAAGCACAAAGTCCGTAGGGAAACGGTCGAGTGCCGTCATGTTGTACAAATACGAGCTGTGCTTCTTCGTAGTAAGCCGCTCGAACTCGTTTATGTCAAAATTTATTTTGCGGTTGGATAAAATATAAGCCCCCAGATAACATCCCTCCGGCGGCTCATAGAGTGAAAGCTTGTAGTTGTCGGTTTCGTAAAAAATGGTGTAGCGCTCGGCGCTCCCGGACGAGAAGCTCGACACGGGAATCGCCTCCGGCTGCGCCGTTACGCCCGCACCGCCTGTTATGCCCGCACCGCCCGCGTTTATTTGCGTCGCGTTGCTGTAGGATTTTGGCGCGCGCGAGGATGTGCAAGCCGTGATGAACAGCGCTGATAATATGACAGCGGCGACGGCCGCCGTAATTCCTGCGAGTAATGTTTTTTTGTTAACCGGGGATTTCATTAATAGTCAGTCCTTTC
>CAZJLW010000010.1:21162-39558 GCA_964546895.1 uncultured Eubacteriales bacterium
CCGCAGCGTTAGATATGTACTGACCGCTTCCAAATAATGCACTAAGAACCCGTCGCCGCTTTTTACGATAAGCCGCCTGTCAAAAGCGTCATACGGTATCGACTTGCGATTACCGTTTCGGGCGTCGTCGCACACGCGTTTTAAATCCGCGAACGGAAGCATAAAAATTTCGCTGTACGCCGTAAAGTTCACGAGCAGAAAAGCAATGCCCCCCTGCCCTTCGAAGCTTTCCATGAATTCAAGCTGATGGTCGTGAATGTTTTGTATGGGCAAGCTTTTGCGCGCGGTTTCCTTCGCATCGAAGCAAACAGGTATGCCCTGCACCGCGCCGATGTAGTCGACCGTGCTTTTCTTTTCGAAATACGCAAGCTTTATCGTGCCGTTACTGCTGTCCAGCTCGACGGGAGTTATCGGCGTCGGGATTTTCTGGATAACGGCCAGCTTTTTCTGCGCGTATAATTCGTTCGTCATGTTAATCATTTCTTCAAACGTGCTTCCGCGAAGCCCGCGTGTATTCCAGTAACCCACTTGCAATTATCCCCTTATATGGAAAATTTATACTTCATGATTGCGGCTTGTGCCGCGAATTTTTTAGGTTGCAATTTTCTCGACTGCCCATGCAGACGCTACGCGAAGCATTTCGCTGTCGGCGTTGAGGAATTTTGTGACGGCTGCGAGAACGGTCGCATCGCCTGTAGCGCGGTGCGTGTTTCCTAGGGCGATTATTTTGTTGCGGGTGAAGATTTCTTCGCCCATCCACATGAAAGAGGGGCGGTTTTGCGGTCGCGGACTATCAATCTGCAAAAGGTTCAGCAACTCACCTTCACCTCGCTCAAAGTATCCTACTTTCATTACGCTGTCATTATACCAGCATACTTTTTGACAAATATCACAGCCATAAAAGTTTTTGCCGACCAGCTCCATCTGCTCAGCCGACAAAACTCCATCGTACTGCGTCAAATACGACACGCACCTCGTATAGTCAAGCCTAAACTCCCCGTCCAGCGCGCCGCCAGGGCAAGCACGTACGCATCTATCGCAGCTTCCGCATTTCGAAAAATGCCCGGCGTACCGGGCGTCTTGGCTTAATTCAAGCGGCAAATCCGTAACCACTAGCCCGATATTAAAAAACGATCCGAACTTTTCATTTATAAGGCAACAATTCTTCCCGATAAACCCAAGCCCAGCCTTAAGCGCCATCTCACGCTCAACCAACGCCCCCGAATCTACAAAAATCCCATATCGAAACTCATACTCCTCGCGCAGCTCAGCGACAAGCCGGTTAAGCGCGCTTTTTAACGTAAAATGATAATCCCGCCCGCAAGACATCGCGGCGATCTCGCCGAAATTAACGCGTTCCTCTCCCGAATCTGAATATTCGACGAGCGGATAAGCCTCGCAGACTACGATTACACTTTTCGCGTTTCGCAGCAAACGTGCCGGATTAAGCCGTTTTTCGATATCGCGCGAGACAAACGGCGTCGCCGCGTCCTTTAATATCGGTTCGAGCGAATCCAGCCGCTCGGCGTCGCAGACACCCACCAGCATATTATTTGCTTTGGCAAATTTACTTAATACTCTATTCATTCGTTAGTCACCTTAGACAAATTTTATATTAAAAACAGCTATAATTCAACGCATTTGTGCGTTAAAGAACGATATATATCGAAATATAGGTTTTTATACAACAAACAGTAGTATAATGCAAAAATCTTTATGTTGCACATTGTTTGAAAAAACACTATAATTCATTCACAAGAAAAATTACCTACGATAAGGGACAAGGGAGGCATTTTTATGAACCAAACAAAAATCAAGGTATTATTGGCTGACGATAATAAGGATTTTTGCGATTTGCTGTCGGGTTTTCTCGAAAAGCAAGATGATATAGAGGTTGTCGGTGTGGCTCACGACGGGCTGGACGCTTACAATAAAATTATATCGCTCAAACCGGACGTCGCCATACTCGACGGCATAATGCCGAAGCTGGACGGCTTGGGCGTACTGGAAAGGCTCGGCAAAGCGCAATGTGCCGAAAAAGCCCCCATATGCATAATGCTCTCGGCAGTTACGCAGGAGAGAATCACGCAGAAGGCGATGGAGCTTGGTGCGCTGTACTATGTAGCGAAGCCGTTCGACATGGAATCATTTATATCACGTATCCGTCAGCTCAAAGAAAATATCTCCTCGTCCATAACCGGTAAAGGCGGGCTAGTCAAAAATCAGAAAGCAAAAAATGCCGACGTAGGACTCGAATCAAAGGTTACAAATATACTGCACGAAATCGGAGTTCCGGCTCACATACGCGGTTATCACTACATGCGCGAAGCCATAATGATGGCCGTTTCGGACATAGACGTACTAAATTACATAACGAAGGAACTGTATCCGTCCATAGCCAAAAAATGCAACACAACACCAAGCCGTGTCGAACGTGCAATCCGCCACGCGATAGAGGTCGCATGGAGCCGCGGCAAGGTCGACGCAATCGACAACCTTTTCGGCTACACCGTAAACAACCACAAGGGTAAGCCGACTAACAGTGAGTTCATCGCGCTGATAGCCGATAGGCTTCGCTTAGAATTAAAAGCTTCGTAGCTATTTCGTAAATAACCGGCAATAATCCCCCCTATAAAAAACTGCCTTACGCTTGCCAGGCAAGCGTAAGGCAGTTTTTTCGTTACCGCTTAACGAACCAGCGCGTCAGCGGAGAATCTATCGGCAGCATAATCGTCTTATCGCCATTCATCGTTACGCGCAGCGCGTCGAGACTGCGAATAAATTCGTAGAACTGCGCGCGTTCCTCGCCGCTGTACGCCTCGGCAAGAATACGCATGTATTCGGCTTCGCCTTCGGCGCGCAGCCTGTCGGCTGTAGACTTCGCCGTCGAAATCAAAATATCCGTCTCGGGTTTGATGGCGTTACGTATCTTCTTAGCTTCCTCGTTACCCTCGGCTATATACATAGCAGCTATCGATTCGCGCTCCGAAATCATACGCGTATAAACGGCGGCCTTATTATCCGACGGCAGGTCGAATTTGTTTATCTTAACCCCGGCAATATTCACGCCGTAAACCGACATTTTTTCGCGGCTCATGCCCGAAATACTGTCCGATAGCTCGGCGCCGCGCAGGGTTATCAGTTCTTCCTGATTTTTGCTGCTCATCGTGTTTTTCAGCGCGTTGTAGACGGTGTTGTCGATACGGCGGTTAATCTCGGCTTCCGAGCCAAGATTTTGCATGACCGATAACGGATCAGTTATCTGCCATATTACGAAGCTGCTGACGTTCATCGTTTTTTTGTCCAGCGTAATGACATCGGACGGCTCCAAGTTATAGAGCTGCTTGTTCGTAGGAATGTAAACGACCGAATCAATCGGCATTTTTAGGTAAAGCCCGGGCTTCGTGTGGACGTTGATTGCTTGCCCGAAGCGCCGCACATACGCCGCATAACCCGACGGCACCGTCACCGAAAAAAAGTTGTATATAATAAAAAACACCACGACTGCTACAATAAAAATTTTACATATTCCAGAAAGCGCTTTTACAATTTTCATTTCGCAACAGCCTCCTTTTTCGTAAGATCAAACATCGGGAGAATGCTGTTCCCATCGGACACAATTATTTTCACGCCCGGCAAAATATCCTCCATAGCTTCCAAATAAAGACGCGTTTTAGTTATTTCCTTGTTCTTCGCATATTCGGCGAAGACCTCGTTGAAACGCGCGACTTGTCCGTGCGCCTCGTTAACACGCGACTGCTTATAGCCGTTGGCATCCTGCAAAATCGCATCTGCATTAGCACGCGCCGCCGGGATTGCCTCGTTGTATTCCTTTGTTGCTTGGTTGATTGACGTTTCCTTCTGCTGCTTCGCGTTCTCGACGTTCTTAAACGCCGTAACGACTTCCTGCGTCGGCGGCTCAGCGTCCTGCATACTGATGTTTGTTAAATTCAGACCGATGTCAATATCGTCCAGATCGGTGATAACGCGATCACGGATTTTGGCTTGTATCTCGGACTTTGCAGTCGTCAGTACATCGTCTACGTTGTACTCGCTAACGACGGTACGCACTTCGGCCTGTACGATGTTGCGCAGTATCGCCTCGGGGTTGTTCGATTCGAACAAATACTTCACAGGGTCGGTAACGCGGTACTCAACATAGAAATCCACGTTTACGAAATTAAAATCCTTCGTAATCATAAACGACTCGTTCTCGACCGGAACAGAACCTTGCCCGTAAGTTTCCTTGTAGCCAAGCGAAATACCCTTGCTCACCGTCGATACCTTCTCCACATTCTCGACGAATGGGATTTTCAAATGCGGTCCGGGACCTTTCGTCTGAACGGGCACGCCAAACCGTGTTACGACGGCCTTTTCCTGCTCGCTGACCGTGTAAAACCCGGACAAAACCGCAACCAGTACAACAATGGCAGTCATTATACATACCATGATGTCCGCGGTTTCTTTTAATTTAAACTCTTTCAAAAAATCATCTCCTTATAGTTGGTTTACAGCTGTTTACCCAAGGTATGATACCTATTATTATAAAAAAAAGAGGGTAAGATACCCTCCCTGAATTCTTTACTCAACCTCGCAAATACGGTACTCCGTACTCCCAAGCCCTATCTTTTTCAGCTCTTCGACCTGAACATACGGATTCTTACCGTGCAACCGCTCGAACAGATGCCCGTCACCGCTTAGCGCCGCGCCATTCGGCACGCCGTTTTGCAACAGGTTCTCTATCTTAACGGAATCGATCGAGGCTTGCTCTATCGCAACCAAGTCTCTGCCCGACATGATACCGATATCTGGTACCAACGACGGTGTCGACAGCCCCCAGCAGTCGCAAATAGCCGTGATGTTCATCAGGAAATTAATATAATAAACACAGTCCTTATCGAACGTGTCAATTACTTCCTTCGTGCAAATAGCCATGCCCGTCTGAAAATCCTTATACTTATGCGCATCCAGCGTAATCGCGCCTGTCGGGCACACCTTGAAGCAATGCTGACAAAGCGTACAATGATGATGATTCATCTTGAAAACGCCGCCATCAAAGCTGCTCGCACTATGGTTACAGCTATCGATACACTGATTGCAATGTGTACAAAGCTCGCCGTTCCAAGAAATGCCGCCCTCCAAGCCGTGAATCTCACTGCGCGTGCGATCCGTCACGCAGCCCATCGCGATATTTTTACAAGCGCCGCCGTAACCGCAAACCCCGTGACCCTTAACATGCGTAAGATCTATCATAAACTCCGCGTCGTTAATATGCCCGCCGACGTCGATGTGCTTCAGCCCGTTGTAATCTACTGCGCGTTCGTAAAAATATTTGTCCATCTGGCCGCAAACCTTTACGATCGGGCAACCCATAAACTCAGCCGTATACCCGCGCGAAGCCGCGCCCGATATGGACTGGTCGGTTATAAACACCTTCGCGCCGTATTCCTTAAGCTTATCGACAAGGATTTTTACAAACATCGGGTGAATAGTCGTGAAGCCGATGTTGCGTCCCAAATGCATTTTGACGGCCGTGTGCTTACCGGCTACGGCGTCCTTCAAATCCATTTTGTCTATCATGCGTTTAAACTTCGCGGGGAGCGTCGCACTGGCGTCATAACGCGTGTACGACGCCGACGCAAATAATATGTCGGAACTCATTTACAGCCTCCTAATCATTCGGACTATCTCTGTACGCGGCCTGAGCCGCCGCCCTTCATTAAACCTTTAACCTCGTCGACTGTTACCTCGTTGAAATCGCCCTCGATAGAGTGCTTCAAGCACGAAGCCGCAACGGCAAACTCAATAGTATCTTGCGGGTTGTAGCCCTCAAGCGTCGCGTAAATAAGCCCGCCGCCGAACGAATCGCCGCCGCCTACGCGGTCTACGATATGCACGGGATATGTTTTTGAGAAATAGCAGTCTTTTCCGTCGAACAGCATTCCGCCCCAGTTGTTATCGTTGGCGCTGAAGCTCTCGCGCAGCGTTATTGCGACCTTCTGGAAATTGAACTTGTCTTTAAGCTTCTGCGCAACTTCTTTGTAGCCGTCCTTGTTCAGGTTGCCGCCCTCGATATCGTTCTCGGAAGCCTTTATTCCGAATACCTTCTCGGCGTCCTCTTCGTTCGCTATACAAACATCAACGTACTCCATCAAGCCCGACATTACGCGCCCGGCTTCTTTTTCCGTCCAGAGATTCTTACGGTAGTTCAAATCGCAGCTGACCGTTATGCCAAGCTCCTTCGCTTTCTTACAAGCAGCAAGCGTAACCTCAGCCGCCGCAGCGCCGAGCGCCGGAGTTATTCCCGTGAAATGGAACCAGTCCGCACCTTCAAAAATCGCGTCCCAGTCAAAATCCTTCGCCGTAGCTTCCGATATAGACGAAAACTTTCTATCATAAACGACCTTCGATGCTCTTTGCGACGCGCCCTTCTCTACAAAATATATCCCGAGACGCTCGCCGCCTACCGCAATGCGGCTCGTGTCGACGCAGTATTTGCGCAGCTCTCTGATAACGCCGTGACCGATTGGGTTATCCGGCACCTTCGTTACGTACATCGCATTAAGTCCAAAATTCGCAACCGACACGGCGACATTCGCCTCGCCGCCGCCATATGTGGCCTGAAAATCCGTCGCCTGGCTAAATCTCAAATAACCGTGCGGCGCAAGTCTAAGCATTATTTCTCCAAAGCATACTACCTTTTTCATTAATCTGACCTCCTCCAGTATGTCGCCCCGTACGTATCAGTACGAAGCTTTATTATGATTATATCAATAATTTTTTCAAAGCTCAACTATATGTTCGGCACTAAACATTTCATATGTTTTATATGATTAGTGCCGAACATTTTCATTAATTTGGGAAACACGAAAATGTTTTCGTTTTATGAAAACATTTTCGACTCCCATATACATATACGCGCGAACGCCCTTACAGGACTTGCCTCTGCAGCCGCAATTTTTAGCGGCACACAAAAAACCTCGAACACTTTCGATTTTAGCGCCGAAAGCCCCGTCATATTCTCAATAATAAAAATATCGTTAGACAGCAGTTTTTTGTGTTCGTTAAACGGAAATTTATCAGGGGCGGGCGTGTCCATACCTACACCCTTAACGCAGGCTTCTACGAATAAATCGGCAAGCCGCGGGCTTATTACAGGATAATCACGAAAATACTGCGGCTCGTAAAAAAATTCGTCGTATCCCGTGTACAAAAGGACAATATCCGCCGCGTGAATGAGGAATCGGTATTCGTCCTTAATGTCAATGATTTTCTCACCGCGTACATCAAGCACCACACCGTGACCGATAAACGCACCGACAGAATAATCTTCCACTGTGTACGCATTGTCCAAAAAATGCGCAGGCATATCGATATGCGTACCCGCGTGCAGTCCGGTTTGCAGATAGTTCCAGTTGTATCCGTCGCGTGCCAGCGTCCGCTTGCACTTTATGGTGGTTGCGTCGTCGTTCGGATATACGGGCATACCGTCCGTAATCGCGTGGCTTAAATCAACAATGAGGTCATCCTCATACATACGCCTCTACCCATCTCATGCACAAGTCAATCCATACGCTGCTGTGATGACTGGTTTCGTTGCGCTTGTCGTCGGCGGTTTCGGCCGTCCCAAGCGACAGCCCGTGCTTTCCGTACGGAAATACGTGATACTCTACCGGGACTTTGTTTTTATACATACTATTAACAAGCAGCAGCGTGTTATCAAGAAAAACGGAAGAGTCCTCCTGCGTGTGCCAAATGAAGCTCTGCGGCGTGCTTGCCGAAACATGCTCCTCAAGGCAATACTGCCCGGCCAACTCCTCAGTATAACCCTTACCAAGCAACCGCTCGAACGAGCCGAGATGCGCGACGTTTTGCTTAGTCGAAATAACCGGATACGCCAAGATCAGCGCATTCGGCTTATGCAGACCGTTCTCTATATCGGGACACGGCGCGTTCGTCCAGCGCTCGTGCTTATCCCAAAGCACGCCAAGGCTCGCCGCCAGATGCCCGCCCGCCGAGAACCCGCAGACGATAATTTTATCCGGATCGACGCACCAGTCGTCCGCGTTAACGCGCACGTTGCACACAGCCGCCGCAAGCTCGTTGATCGGCTGTGTGTGATGCGTCGGCGGCGTCGTGTAATACAAAACGAACGCGTGTATCCCACGCGCCGTAAACTGCATCGCTATAGGCTCGGCCTCGCGAGGCGACGTGAACCCGTACCCCCCGCCCGGGCAGATAACAACAGCCTTGCGCGGCTTATCCCCGCTTAAAATATATGTGTCCATGTAAGCGGTATCAGAAATATCTATACGTATTGTTTTCATAATAATCAATCTCCCCTCGCCTGTTCAGCGCCGCTACTTAAAGCGAAGCATCGTAGCCCTCTTCCGTGACAGCCTCGATCATGCTTGCGACCGTTACGCTCTCATCGTGAGTAACATCAGCCGTTTTGTTTTTGAGACTTACATCGGCCGCCTGAACACCGCTAAGCCCTTCCAGCGCGTTCTTTACGTGACCCACGCAGTGATTGCATGTCATTCCCTCAACTTTTAATGTAGTTTTCAATGTAATCCTCCTCGTATATTTTATTCTTAGTAAAAACTCCGCGAAAGTTTCGCTCGGATGTTACCATAATACCCCTTAAATCCCGCGACTGCAATACATATCATCGTATTATCAACGCATTTTGAACTCCGTAATGTGATCCCTGAACCGATACGGCAGCATCTGCCGTTGAAGCTTTTTGTTTACGCGCCCCTCGACGGCTATCGTGCTGTGAAATCCGCGCCACAGACGCTGATAATCGGCTTCCTTGTCGGATAAAATTACGCGCACGTTTTTTGGGGCGTGTTCGATTTGATAGTATTCGCAATTATAAATAGCTGCCAGCTCCCGCTTAACATCATGGATTACCCACGGCTGATTTTTAAGTCTGTCCTGAAAATGTTCGGCAAGAATCGGCAAAACATTATTCACGGGTGAAATATCGGAGTAATAAATACCGCTTTCGGTTTCAGAAAACCGGCAGAAGCCTTTGAGCAAATGTGCCTCGCGCCCGGACTTTCGCGCGAGATTATGCACATGCACGATGAAATCCAGCAGCTCGTAACGAAATACATCTTGCCCGAGCTTAAAGCCCAATATTATATATTTGAATATGGACATAAACTTACGCTCCGCGATGTCCTCCGTCAGAAACGCCATAAACACGCTGTCGGCTGCGTCGTTCGATATCTTCTTATTAATAGCGCTGAAAACACGCGCCGCACGGTCATAATCCGTCTCGATATGGACGTATTCGCAACCAAGCGTCTGCTGGCAGCGGCTTTCTTCATATATATATGCGGGGTTTAACTTTTCGTAATAGTGCGCGTAAACAACGTTAAGCAATCCTTCGAAGCTCCCGTCAAACGTAACATTCACGCCGTCCTGCTCTAAAACTCCCCTGTTATGCATGTCAACACATCCTCCGCCGTCGGTAAAAGGTTTTGCTGGTAGTCAAAAACGGAAAGCTGCGTCGTAGCTTCGCCGATTTTGTTCTCAGACAGCCGCATTTCGAGTAGCTCCGGTATTAGCGGTATTTTCTCCATCATCTTGCCGCCGCATGTAATGAAATACTTCGCGCGTTTTAGCGAGATTCCCATCTTTTTCAGCCCGTCGAAGTCCAGCCGCGACACGCGCCGCGCCGAGACTATGCGCCGGGCGCTTTTTTGCCCGATGCCCGGGATTCGTATTAGCATTCCGTAGTCGGCCTTGTTTATTTCGACCGGGAACAGCTTTAGATTGTTCAGCGCCCAGTTGCATTTCGGGTCGAGGTTCAGGTTAAGGTTGCCGTCGTTTAGTATCTCGTCGGCCTTGAAGTCATAAAAGCGCAGCAGCCAATCCGCCTGATAGAGACGGTGTTCACGAAGGAGTGGCGGCTTTACCGATACATCCGGCAGAAGCGTGTTTTTGCTCACGACCGGCATGTACGCCGAGTAGAACACGCGTTTCAGGCTGTAGTTTTTGTACAACCCCTCGGCGAGAGTGATTATTTTTTTATCGCTCTCGGGCGTTGCGCCGACGATTAGCTGCGTACTCTGCCCGGCAGGGACGAAGCGCGGCGCGTGTTTGAAAATGGCGACTTCCTGTTTGGATTGCACTATGCTGCTGCTGATAAGCTTCATCGGCTGGAGGATTGACTGCTTCGTTTTGTCCGGGGCGAGCAGCTTTAGGCTGTCCTCTGACGGTAGCTCGATGTTGACACTCATGCGGTCGGCGAGCATTCCCGTGGCGGCTATCAAAGCTTCGTCCGCGCCCGGTATTGCTTTTACGTGGACGTAACCGTTGAAGTTGTACTCGTTGCGCACGAGCTTTAATGTGTTGAACAGCAGCTCCATCGTGTGATTCGGGCTTTTTATGACTGCCGAGCTTAGGAATAAGCCCTCGATGTAGTTTCGTTTATAAAAATTAATTGTAAGCTCACAAATCTCCCTCGGCGTAAACGCGGCGCGCGGTATGTCGTTAGATTTTCTGTTAACGCAGTATTGGCAGTCAAATATGCAGACGTTTGTCATAAGCACCTTAAGCAGCGAAACGCAGCGCCCATCGGCCGCAAAGCTATGGCAAATGCCGCAAGCCACCGCGCTGCCCAGCGATCCCTTCGCGCCCTTCCTATCGACGCCGCTAGACGTACACGCCACGTCATATTTCGCCGCCGCCGTCAGAATCTCAAGCTTCTCAAACAAATCCATGCTAACCGCCCTCCAAAATAAATTCCGTAAAATTTTCATTGTACGTAGTATACCACAGAAAATGAAATATGCAAACATATGTTCTAGGATTTTTTCACGGCGGCATAAAAAAAGCACCTCGTATGAGGTGCTTAATTTTACGGAGCTTACGTACATTTTTTTACAGGATGCCGAATAACTGTTTTCCACTTTGACGAATCAACCTTTCTCGGATCAGAAAGATATATTTCGTGGTGCAAACGGTTTTTAGAAATATCATTTACATAACCGTTTACCCGCAAATACTCGTCCATTTTAGCAACAGTAACAGGCTCATCATCAAACGAACCAATATGCATCATTTGCACGCATAAGCCTTCGTCAACAGTCAGATATTCAGCAGCTGAACAGTCCAATTTTTTCTTTTTGGTTGCTTCTTTGACTGCCCAATCAAAATCAGCCTGTTTAACAAAATCAGGCAAACGAATAACAGAAATCCAATTAAAAGTGCTTTTGTCTGAGTAATCAACACCCTCCACGTCTTCTTGCCACCAAAAGCCTTCAAGCGGAGGTACAACATATTCGAAAAAGCCTTCAATCTTGTATGTTCCTTTATAGCTCATTTTTATTGTGTATGAAACGGCATACAAAACACCGAGTGCGGTCTGATACGCCCCGCCTTCTTCGTTTGGGTTGCCTTGCCCACGGACGGCAACATAGGTTGTTGGTGGAATCGTAACTATTTCCGGCTTGTTCTTCGGATTATAAAACTCTTTATACTCTTTTTTAAAATCAAACGCCATTGTAAATAAACTCCTTTTCTGCCGTTATTATAGAAAAATAGTGCGGGTCAAAACACCCGCACTATAAATTATTTGTCAAATCACTTTTTACATGCCCAGATAACCGCCTTATTGCCGTAGATACTCTCATTAATAGGACGCCGGTCATATCCACCGTATTCCCATTCTATCCCAAATCCCGCATCAGCCAACCAGCCATGTATCTGCTCGAGCGTAGGAAAATGTTTGCACCACTCATACGTATACGAAAACGGCTCACCGGTTGCCGGTGTTATCTCGAACCGCCGTAAACTGCGCTTATCCATACGTGTTACCGGGTCGTACTCACCGCCAACTACTATATATTTGCCATAAGTGCCTCGGTCGTCTACACCCTCAAACACAGTCCATTCCTTATTGCTATTACTTGCAGAACGGTCGAAGCAGTCGCAGCCCACATAAAGATGCCCGCCTTGCTTCAAAGCAGCAGCCGCTTTTTCTATAAACAGCTTCTGCGCCTTGGCATAATCGCCGTCTGCAACAATGTTGATAAGAATATTCGCGGCAAGTACAACAACATCGTACCCGCTTCCCCAGTTATCGGCTAGCGCGTTAGAGTAATAACACTGGGCATTGTCCATGCCCCTGATTTTCATTCGGCAGCGCTCCAGCATGTACTTATCCATATCAAAACCGGTAGCTGTATGTCCGGCACCGGCGATAGGCGCAAGAATACGCCCGCCACCGCACGCTACTTCCAAAACCTTTTGCGGCGCTTTACCGATTGAATCTATGATAAACGCTACTTCCTCCGGTTGGATAATATTCTGCTCGTATATGTAGGCGTACCAGTAACCTTTGGCTTCTTCCTGCTCCGGCGACAGCGTAGTAATAATCGCCTTGGGTTTTAGCGTCTTAACGACATAATAACCGTTAACAGCTTCCTTGATCCGTTCGATCCATATTTTCGCCGGACACATGCCATATTTCAAGTTAAGCCACATAGAAATAGCCTCGGTTTTATCCCGGCTGCTCCATGAGCGTATCTGTGAAAAACCTTTGCCCGACGCCCATTTTTCGGTTGCATTAATCATATGCCGTGCAACACCTTGACGCCTAAACTGCTCGTCTACTTCTATTATGTCGATATATGCGTCCTTTGTGCCGTCAAGCGGTATCGGCAATGTTTTTGTGTATGCGGAAATAAATCCGACGGGTACACCGTCATACATCGCCGCTAACGAAAAACTTCCTTCCTCTAAATGAATATGGTTCTTCGCCATCTCGCCGTACTTATCTCCGATTACATTGCGTAAATTACTGTCAACTTCCTGATAATTTATTATCATACAATCCTCCGTTTGTAGGAGGGTTATAGTATAGTCACCCTCCTATTTTTTGTTTGGGTTAACAATACTGTATTAGTCATGTCACTCATTCCTTTCTGTTTAATTTTATTATACAACGCCAAGGCGGTATAACCAGTTAATATAACAACGATTTGTAAAAAAGGCGGGGATTTGCATCCTCGCCTTTTTTATGAGAAATAGCGGCTCCAGAAAGGAGCGACGTACGTCTCATATTTATATTATACAATCCAATTATAAATTATGCAACCAAAAAATGCACGTTCGTTTCATAAACAGGCAATGCACAAACAATTTAGAGGCGACCCTTGCGGTCGCCTCTACTCGTGATATACGGTTTACAAGCGTATTTACGTCTACTATATTGACGCTGGACGAAAATATGACATAAGTAAACAAGTAACCCATGCCACGCATACGATTGTTTTTATACAAATAACCTCTTATGAAACGAACGTGCACGAAATGAAGACATTGCTCTTCTGTTTATCCTTCATAAACTGCCCTTGGCATTTTATAAAACCCATGATGTAAGAAACCAGTATTCTCCTCTCGTATAGTCTCAGTAGTTAATTTCAATATACTAAACAGCTTACTAACCCACAACTCGAGACCTGTCTCAGGGCTTCTTAAATCCAATCCGTATGTATAATTTAACCTTATAATTGATGCAGCTACATCTGCCAATTGAATGCCAGCGGTACATGATGAACTAGCAAACAAAGGCACCTCCAGTATTTTATTAAATGTTCTTCCTAGACTTGATTTATATAGAAAGTTTGTAAAAGCAAGCGCCCTTCTTTCGTCTTCTTTAAGTTCCTGTACATCATAAATAAACAATGATTTTAATTTATTCTCCCGTTCGCAAAACCTCTCAACTATTTTAATTATTGGAATGTAATGCTTGGGTAGAAAACCGTCCTGCGGCAGAATATCTATCGTCGGCCTCTCGACAATCACGGCAAATGTTTTGACATTATATTGTCCAAATAGATTAACTACCTCATCTATATATTGTTTGCATTTCGAATAGTTCATCGGGCGTATAAACGTCCTTTTATGTAAAACCGAAGATGCTTTAATCTCTCTTTGATCTCCAAAAAGTGCATTTTTTAACATATAAATATCTCGCATCATAAACCTAATGTCCGTTTCTTCAATACAAACGGCCACTAAGCACGAATAAATATTATTATCAGTAGGTCTTGGGTGTCCACTTTCATCTAAAAACACTAACACGTATAACAGCCTCCAACCTTTGTATGCCGATTTATGATAACAGCCTAGGTAAATAACCTAGGCTGCTATTTTGTTTATCTTTAGATAATATACTTATCATTCTTAGCCGGACGAGAATCCAGCTCCTTCTTCTTCTCCTCATACCCGGGTCTGCCAAACAACGCATAAGTCGCGTTCTTGCCTTCCTCAACCCCGGGCTGATCAAAAGCATCAATATTCATTAACTCTCCCGCGAATCCCGTAGCAACCTCGAACATATACAATATCTGTCCAATCGTAAACTCGTTAACCTCAGGCGCAGTTATTGTCATGTTCATCTTTCCGGACTTCAACAGCGCATACTCAGTAGCTGCCTGCTCCGTCTTTATAAGCTCGTCTTGCGTTACGCCCCCAAGGAAGCCAAGGCTCGGCAAGTCGCCGTATATTTTCGGTATCGTAATAGATTTCTGATATCTGTCAACGCCCATCAGCACAATAATTTTATCGAACGGCCCCTCGGTATAAAGCTGAACCTGCGAATGCTGATCCGTAACGCCGAGCGCCTTAACGGGCGTCTGCCCAACATTAACAACATTTTTATTCAAATCAAACTTCTTGCCCAAGGACTCAGCCCAAAGCTGCGCGTACCAGTCCGAAATAAATTTCAGCCTGTCGGCGTAAGGCATCAGCACGGAAATATTTTTTCCCTTGTTCATGCCGATGTAGCTGAGTATCGCGTACATGTACGCGGGGTTTTTGTAAATGTCGTCGTTTTTGCACAGCTCGTCCATATAAGCCGCTCCGGCAAGAAGCTCCTTAATATCGACGCCGCAAAAAGCCGCCGCAAGCAGTCCAACGGGTGTAAGCTCCGAGAATCTGCCGCCGACGCCAGACGGGATAATGAACGTCTTGTAGCCTTCGTCCTTCGCGATTTTTATGAGGTTGCCGTTAGCTTTGTCAGTCGTGCAGACGATAAGCTCCTTCGCCTTTTCCTTGCCGACCTTCTCTTCCAAAATATTCTTGATAATCATAAACTGCGACATCGTCTCCGATGTGCTGCCGGATTTCGAGATTACGTTGAACAGGCATTTTGTTACGTCGATAATATCGAACAGGTAAACGAGCTTTTCGGGGTCGACGTTGTCGGCGACGTACAGCTTCGGGAAGCCGCCGCGTTGTTCTTTCGGCAGCTCATTATAAAACGGGTGGTTAATCGCCTGTTGCACAGCTATCGGGCCAAGTGCCGAGCCGCCGATGCCGAACACGACGAATGCATCAATTTTACCCTTCATCTCATTCACGTACGTGAGCATTTCGTCCACGATGGCGTCCTGATTGTACGGTAAATCTCTGAAATCCATCTTCCCGCCGCTTCTTTTGTCAACCATTGCTTTTTTAGCCGCGGCTATTTTGTCGGTGAGCGCCGTAATATCACTCTCGGCGATGCCCTCCTTGCCTACATAATCTACAAGCATGTTGTTGAAATCCACGCGAAGCTTCATCGCGTTCTTCCACTGCGTATCCTCGTAACGTTTGCTCATAAATGTTCCTCCTTTTGTATTTTTATCATGGTAAATCATAGAGCGTCTTAAACTCGTAGCCCTGTTTCCTCACGGAATCGATAATGTCAGGCAACGCTTCCGTGTTGGACTGAGATACTGCATGTAGTAATATTATGCTGCCGTTATGCAAATTATCCATAACGGTTTTGTACGCCACATCCTTGCCGGGTTGCTTGTCCACGAGCCAATCCTGATAGGCGAAGCTCCAGAAAATCGTCTTGTACCCCAACTCGTTAGTCAGCCACAGCGTACGTTCGCTGTACTCGCCCATCGGCGGCCGCATGAAGCTGTCAATAGTGAACCCTGTCGCTTCCTTAAAATACTGCGCCGTTTTATTTAGTTCCTTTATAATAACCTCGCTGTCTACGTCCGGAAGGCTCGGGTGCGTAGACGTATGATTCCCCGCCACATGCCCCTCTCGCGCTATCCGCGCGGACAGCTCCTTGTTGTCTTTAATATACTGCTCCGTAAGAAAAAACGCAGCTTTTACTTCCTTTTCCTTCAAAACATCAAGTATCTTTCCCGTGAACCCATTCTCATATCCCTCGTCGAACGTCAGATACACGACCTTGTTCTCCGTATCGCCAAGATAATACCCGCCGTACTTACCTATGTTTATTTCCTTCGAAGCCGTCGGGGGTTTGTGGTTCTGGTTACGGTTGAAATACCAGCCAAGTTTTTTATTGGGCAGGTCGGCTGCGGTAGCCAACTCCTTCGCCGTCAATTCGACCGGTGTAATCGGAGCAACCGCCTTGCTCGCCGCTATCGCAGTCACCGGCATTACCGGCGGCGCTTCCGTCATTACCGGATGAGCCGAACCCGCCGACGATGCCCCGCCGCCAGGCATAGGCGAGCCGCTTGCCGAAGGCGAACTCCCCGGCATTGGCGAGCCACTTGTCGAAGGCGAACCGCCCGGTACAGGCGAACCACTTGCCGCAGAACCGCCGCTCCCTGTCGGCACACCGCTAGCCTTCGGCGTAGCGCTAACCACCGGCGCACGGCTCGCATTCGGCGAAGCCGACGCGCTCGGAGAACCCGGCGCACTACTCCCTCTCGGCGCTGCACTAGGCGTAGGCTCAGCCGTCGCGACAGAAACCTTCTGCGGCAACGGCCCAAGCAGCTTGCCGCAAGCAATAAGCACGGTCAGCGTAATAAAGACCACGAAAATCAGCAGCCTAAGCCGCCTAATCCTAACGCCCCGCGTATTAACTACTATTTTGTTATTGCCTTTGGCAACGCTTCGTTTTTTACTCTTCACAATAAACACACCTGTACTTTTTCGTTTTCTCGTCGGAAAGTTTGAACACGTGTACGATTCCCTGTTCTATACTCGTTATGCAGCGCGGGTTCTTGCACTTCTTAATATTCGCAAGACGCTCCGGGAGCGACAGCTTTACTTTTCTGATAATCTTACCGCCGTCGATTATATTTATCGTAATGTTGTCGTCGATATACCCCAGCACGTCTAAGTCCAAATCAATTCTGTCCTCGATTTTTATTATGTCCTTGCGGCCGTATTTCCCGCTCTTTACATTCTTAATAATCGCAAGGCTCGCGTCCACGCTTTCCAGATTCAAATATCTATAAATCTCCATGCTTTTACCGGCTTTAATGTGGTCGATGACGACGCCCCTAGAAATACTGTCAACGGATAACATCTTTTTCCTCCTCCAAACCAAGCAGCTTCAAAATCAACGCCATACGTACAAACTTCCCGCAAAGCGCTTGTTCGAAATATTTCGCACGCGGATCTGAGTCCACCTCTACGGATATCTCGTTCACACGCGGCAGCGGGTGCAGTATCGCCAAATCATCCTTGGCATCACGTAGCTTAGGCTTGTCCAAAATGTACGTATCTTTCAGGCGTACGTATTCGTCCTCGTTGAAAAAACGCTCGCGTTGGACGCGCGTCATATACAGTATATCCATAGACCCTATGTTTTCTTCCAGGCTCTCGACTTCGGCGTACTCGACGCCACGCTTGTCCAGAACCTCCTCGCGTATATAGTCAGGTATTCTCAATTCCTTAGGCGAAACGAGAATGAACCGATTGTTTTCGTAAAGTGAAAGTGATTTTATAAGCGAATGTGCCGTCCTGCCGAATTTTAAGTCGCCGCACAGGCCGATCGTCAGATTATGGAGACGCTTTTTCGTCTTCTTAATCGTGAGCAAGTCGCCAAGCGTCTGTGTCGGATGCTGATGCCCGCCGTCGCCCGCGTTCATAACCGGTATGGACGAAAACTGTGATGCGACATACGCCGAGCCCTCCTTCGGGTGGCGCATCGCGCATATATCCGCGTAGCACGAAACGACGCGTATCGTATCGGCGACGCTCTCGCCTTTCGCGGCGGAGCTTGTGTCCTGCGACGCGAAGCCGATAACGCTTCCTCCGAGCGAAAGCATAGCAGACTCAAAGCTAAGCCGCGTCCGCGTACTCGGCTCGTAAAACAGCGTCGCCAAAATTTTTCCTTTGCAGCGCTCGCTAAATTTTCCGGGCTGGGCAATAA
Organism: uncultured Eubacteriales bacterium; assembly: GCA_964546895.1. Lineage (GTDB taxonomy): Bacteria > Bacillota > Clostridia > Lachnospirales > CAZJLW01 > CAZJLW01. Next base: position 39,314 of record CAZJLW010000010.1, read on the forward strand.
TCTCCTCCGACAAATTTAACAAATCCCATATCTCGTTGACGGATAAATCCGTAGGGTCTAAAAGGTGCCTCATAAACTCCTCCATTTTTTTGATGTTATTTTAACATAACAATTGAAAAATTTACAGAAAATATATAAAATTTACTGACAAAAAACTAATATCAGCTATAATAATGAGAATACAAATAACACGAACGGAGAATCCCTATGCCAAAAAAAGCCAAGGCCAATACCGTCGCTGTAAT
>CAZJLW010000010.1:39658-44287 GCA_964546895.1 uncultured Eubacteriales bacterium
ACGAACGGAGAATCCCTATGCCAAAAAAAGCCAAGGCCAATACCGTCGCTGTAATCGACATCGGTTCCAACGAGCTGCGCCTGAAAATCGCGCAGGATTCAAAAGAGAAGTTGAAATACATAGAGAGCCTGAATTATCCGCTGAGCTTGGGGCGCGACACGTTTACGACAGGCAAAATAAGCTTTGAGAAGGTCGATAAAACTTGCGATATTATAAAGAATTTTTTGACGGTGACGGAAGCGTACGGCGTTTCGGCGATTAGAGCCGTGGCGACGACAGCCGTCCGCGAAGCGCAGAACACGGACTATATACTTGATCAGATAAAAATAAAAACCGGCTTAAGCGTAAACGTAATCGACGACACCGAAGAAAAGCTGTTCATCTATAAACTCATGAGCCTGTTAATCGACGACGACTACAAAAAATCGGCGATGATGATATACATGGGTTCGGGAAACATCGGTATTTCCGTCATGGACGACGGAAAAATTCCGTTTATTCAGAATATAAAAATGGGTTCGCTGCGCATAAGCGAAATGTTCGGCGACATACAGGAATACTCGTCGGAGTTTTACACCGTCGTCGAGGAATACACGAAGAGCTTCACGGATTTTCTGGACGGCGAAATTCCCGACAACATAAAACACTTCATCGTGTCGGGGCATGAAATCGCGGTTATCGCAAACCTCTGCGGTGTAAAAGCCGACGGACTTATTCTGAAGCTGCCGAAGGAAAGCTTCTTAAAGCTGTACGACGATGTTAAACACAAAACAGCCGATCGCATCTCCGCGGACTACAAAATCCCACACGAAAAGGCCGAGCTGCTTCTACCCGCGCTGTGTATCTATAACAATCTGCTTAACTTCACAAAAGCAGACCACATCCTCGCGCCGGCCGTATTTTTGGTGGACTCGATTATTTACGAAATGCTCTACGAGGACGAATTCGCCGCCATCAATAAAAGCTTCTCGAAGAATACGATTATGAGCGCGCGTGAACACGCCTCGCGCTACGTCGCGATAGAATCCCACTGCCAGACGGTAGAGGGCTACGCCTTAAAAATTTTTGATAAGATGAAAAAAATCCACGGCCTTGGCAACCGCGAAAAGCTGCTTCTGCAAACAGCCGCGATTTTGCACGACGCCGGAAAGTTCATCAACATGCACCGCCACTACGAAAACTCGTACATGATAGTAAAAAACACGGACATAGTCGGGCTGAACCAAGCCGAGACGGAAATCGTCGCGCTGATATGCCTATACCACTCGCGGCTTATTCCTAACCCCCTCGACACGCGCTATAGCGGGCTGGACTTGCCGAGCCGCGTACTCGTGTCGAAGCTCACTGCGATACTCCGTATTGCGGACTCACTCGACCGTAGCCATACCAAAAAATTTAAGGACATCGACGTCAAAACCGTAGAAAACGAGCTGATAATAACAGTAACAACAGATAAAAGCATTGATTTGGAGCAATGGTCGTTCAACGAAAAGGGCGCGTTTTTTGAGGACGTGTTCGGCATGAAGCCCATTCTCAAAAAGAAACGCGCCGAAAAGCTGTAGTCGCGCGTTACGGAGGTATTTATGAGTTCAAAAGATTTATCAAACCCCAACTACTATATAAACCGCGAGCTAAGCTGGCTGGACTTCAACGACAGGGTGCTTGAGGAAGCGCAGGACAAAACCAACCTGCTTATGGAGCGGCTTAAATTTCTCGCGATAACGGCATCGAACCTTGACGAGTTTTTTATGGTACGCGTGTCGTATATTTATGAGCAGAAGGAGTCGGGAATATTTTTCAAGGACCCGGCCGGGAAGTCCATATTGGAACAGCACAAAGAGATAAGCAAAAAGGTGCGCGAAATGTTTAACAAACAGTACACCTGCTTCAATCGCTCAATAGTGCCGCTGCTCGAAAAGGAAAACATAAAATTTCTGAAATACGGCGACCTGTCGACGTCGCAACGCGAGTATGTGCAGCGGTATTTCGTAAGCACCGTCTACCCGATACTTACGCCGATGGCCATCGACAACAGCCGACCGCTTCCGCTTCTTAACAACAAATCGATAAACCTAATAATAGAGCTGGAAAACGAAAAAAACCCCGACGCCGACCACGACTACGCCATAATGCAAATCCCGACCGTTATTCAGCGCATTATCTCGCTGCCGACTGACTCCGGCGAGCGCGGGCGTCTCGGCGCGGACGAAGCGCGCGAGCGTTACGAGTTTATTTTTTTGGAAGAAATAATAGCCAACAACATAGACCTGCTGTTCACCGGCCATAAGGTTCTGAACACGTCGCTGTTTCGCATTACGCGCAACTCCGACTTAAGCATCGACGAGGAAGACTCGCTCGACTTACGCGACGAGATCGAAAAATCCGTAAAGAAGCGCCGCTGGGGCAACCTCGTCCGGCTCGAAGTCGAGAAGGGAATGATTCCCTCCTCCCGAAAATATCTGCAACAATGGTTAATGCTTGAGAATCTGGCGATTTACGAAATAAACGGGCCTTTGGATTTGACGGTTTTTATGGGATTTAGCCTGCGAGACTCTTTTGAGCGGCTGCGTAACAGGCAGCTTGCGCCCGTTCCGTGTGTCGATTTCCTGAACCGGCCTGATATTTTCGAGGTAATCCGCGAGAAGGACGTACTCGTCCATCATCCGTACGACGCGTTCGACTGCGTTATCGATTTCGTAACGCAAGCCGCGAACGACCCGAACGTTCTCGCTATAAAGCAAACACTGTACCGAGTTTCCGGCAACTCGCCGATAGTCTCGGCGCTCATGCAAGCCGCCGAGAACGGCAAGCAGGTCACGGTACTAGTCGAGCTTCGCGCGCGCTTCGACGAGGAGAACAACATTCTCTGGGCGAAGCGGCTCGAGAAATCCGGCTGCCACGTAGTTTACGGGCTTGCCGGGCTTAAAACGCATTGCAAAATATGCCTAGTCGTGCGCAAAGAGGACGACGGCATACGCCGTTACATCCATCTAAGCACGGGCAACTACAACGACAGCACGGCAAAAATTTATACCGACATGGGTTATTTTACATCGAAAGAAACGTTCGGTCAGGATGCCTCGTCGCTGTTTAACGTGCTGACGGGCTATTCGGCCTATACCGGCTGGAACAAGCTGGCCGTCGCGCCCGTTAACCTACGCGACACGTTTATACATTATATAGATAACGAAGCCGCCAACGCCGCCGACGGCAAGGACGCCTGTATCATAGCGAAGCTTAACTCGCTCGTCGACCCGAAAACAATCGAGGCGCTCTACCGCGCTTCTATCAAGGGCGTTAAAATCAAGCTGATCGTACGCGGAATCTGCTGCCTTAGAGCTGGTATCGAGGGCGTCAGCGAGAACATAACCGTAGTCAGTATTGTCGACCGATTTTTGGAACACAGCCGTATTTATTATTTCGAGAACAACGGCAACGCAAAAATATTCTTGTCAAGCGCAGACTGGATGCCGCGCAATCTTGATAAGCGCGTGGAGGTTGCCTTCCCCATCGAGGACGCTGATTTGAAAGAAAAGCTCGTGGAAGTGCTAGACCTTACGCTGTCCGACACAATCAAGCAGCGCGTAATGCAGCCGGACGGCAGCTACGAGCGCATCGACCGCCGAGGCAAGGAGCATGTTCAGTCGCAGCTAGTATTCCACCGCATGGCGGAAGCGGCACTGGCCGACGCGATAGCTAAGCAACGAGAAAATGTTTTCACAGTTAATACCCGGAGCTGATATTTTGGATAGAATCAAACGTGTTTATATATTTGTCATTGCCCTCATGTTTTATCATTTTGGGCTGAGGCTTTTTGCGGAGGCCGGGGGACTTGCGTTAATAATCCCCGGCTCCCTTGACGGGCCACTTGTTTTCGTTGTAAGCCAGCTGCTTAGTTTCGCCGTACCCGTCGTAGCATACGTTCTCATAACCCGGCAAAAGTTCCGCGACGTCCTACCCTATAAGCCGCTTAACCTGACGAACACCGGGCTTATAATACTGATGTGCGTCGCGGTTACGCCGCTTATGATGCTTATCGCGGCTATTTCGTCGTTCGTTTTCCCAAACAATGTGGCAAGCTCGCTTGAAGCGTTGCAGACGTCTCCGTTTTCTGTGACGGTGTTCGCCGTCTGCGTTATGCCTGCTTTTTTTGAGGAGATTACGTTTCGCGGCGTTGTGCTGTCCGACTCCGTTGCCATAGGCATAAAAAAAGCCGCGTTATTCAACGGGCTTTTTTTTGGGTTGATGCATATGGACCCGCAGCAATTCCTCTACGCCTTTTTCCTCGGCGCGGTGTTTTCTGCGTTCGTTTATTATACCAAATCCATTTTGGCGTCGATGCTCGCACACTTTACCGTAAATTTTATCCAGACGGCGCTGTTTTTCTTCGCGGCTAGTCTCACGGAGGCTTCTGGTATTTCGGGCGTCTCGGGTGCCGCCGGTGGTACGCCGACATCTGCCGAGCTTGTCAGCGCGCTGCTTAACGTGTTTATCGTCGCGGCGATATTTACGCCCGTGTTTCTTATTGTGTTTAAGAATTTTATTATTTACAACAAACGTAAGAACGTATCTGACGAGCTGCTGCGGGCTATTTATTTCGAGCCGTAAAAAAAGGACAGTGAGAATATT
>CAZJLW010000011.1:0-6787 GCA_964546895.1 uncultured Eubacteriales bacterium
TCTTCCGAGAGTGCAAAGGCGGTTTGTTCGTATATCCATGTCTCCTTGAACTTCACGCCCAGCTGTATTTTAGTTTCTACTACCTTGTCAAACTCGTAAAGCTGATCGCTGCTTACATAAAAGCCATAAAAATATGCATCGTCCTGCTTACCTTTCTGCACATTTCCGTGTAGCTTGCCACTTTTGTAATCGATTGCGTCACGTTGATTATTGCCTGTGACGCTGTCGCGTCTGATTGTTACGAAAAATCCGTCTTGCTTATCATCTTTGAACGAGCCGTATTCCTCTTTTAACCTAAGCTCTGCCAGAGCACCGCGAAAGTAATACGGCTCAGCCCCCGATGTGTAGAACTTCCCGTCTTTTTTACCATCTTTAAAATAACCAATCTCAACCATCTCGGCGTCTTTTTCGCCCCATGTCGTAGTCAGCTTACCTATGCCGTTTGGTTTTTTATCCTTAACTTCGCCCTCGTACTTAATGGTCATTGCAGCAGGCGTGTCCTTCGTAGCCATGTCCAGTACCTGCTTATTAGCCGCATCGAACGCCTTGCTCAGCTCGCAGCGCAGTATCTCCACGCGGATTTCGCGCTTTTCCTCGTCCACGAAAACCCACCCAAACCGATCAAAAAGACTTACATCGACAAAAGTTACCTCATCCCCGACAGAATACGCCGGTGCATTGCCGCCGCCGAGGTTCACGGTGTCCTCTTTCACGTCGAACAGCTTCTTGCCCACTTCAACCTTGCTGCGCATTATATTAATTTCGTCCTGCGGTAGCGGCACGCGCTCGGGCTTGTCAGTCCACTGTATGCTCGTGATGCCGCCGTTTCGCTTCACGTAAAATCCGTAGTACGGCAAATCCCACGCCTGTACATACGTTTTGCCAAGTATGTCGTAGGATTTAATCGGAAGGCCGTCGATGAAAACAGCCATGTCAGTGACCGCCGCTACCGGCTTAGCTTTTGTCGCCGTCGCTTCGGCCTGTACGCCCGTCGTGCATAACGCGAACGCTAGAAAAAGCGCCGACGCGGTACGTAATATTTTTTTCATACAGCATTCCTCCTATCAATCCACGGTTGCACTGCTTCGCGCGCAACCATCCTATCTTAACTCATGTGCGAACAGCTGGCGCGGCGTCGCTGTAGCCTCAAGCTGTGAGAGCTTCGCCGCTTCGCTCGGTAAAAGCCCAACCGTCATAGCACCGCTGCCGAAGCCCCAGAGCGTACCGTCCGATTTTACGAACACACCGCCGCGCGCCGTGCAGTCGAAGCTTACAACATCGTCTGCGAGCTTGCGCGGAGTGAGCGTCGATACGCCGGAGTAACCCAGCGCGTTGCCGGTGTTCGAACCCCATACCCACAGCGAATTATCCTCCTTACGAGCTGCCGCGAAATCAATGCCGCATTTGGCTTCGATGAAGCCGTCCGCTATTTTGAGCGGGACTTTGGTGCTTTGACCTGAGAACTCCTTGACGGTGTCGCCGCGGTCTGTGCCGTTGTCGAACGCCCAAACGGTTTTATCCGATTTTACAAAAATGATACGCGCTTCGTTAATATATGCGCTTATGCAGTTGTCCGCGGCTTTATAAAATTCCAGATAGCCTTGCCCCATAGTCTGATACAAGGCGCGGTTGACCGTAGAACTCGTCGAGAAGTTTTCCGGTACCCATAGAGTGCTGTCGTTTTTGATTAAGACCGGAGTTCTGCTGCCGAAAAACGATGCTACATTATTCACAAGCTGCGTAAACGAACGCCCGCTTTTGTTCCACGTACCCGAAAACAGCCGCCCTTGGTTATCCAGATAAAAATACGGCGACGCGGCGACGACGTTTTCAAGCATGAGCGTGTCTTCCTTTTCGATGAGGAAATCGTTCATGTAGTACAGCTTATTGTCCTGCGCCAGCACGAACGGGTTGTGCATCTGGTAGTTCGGCGTAGCTTGCTGGAAGGCTGATTTTACGTTGTATCTTGTGTAGAACGGTGCAAGGAGCTTCGGATCCGTTCCGCCTACGCCGTCCCACATGTACAGCCTGTTGTCCTCCGTTAGCGCGTAAGCGTTAATCTCGCCTACCCATGTCTCCTTAAATTTCACACCCGGTTGTATTTTCGTTTGAACCAACCTGTTCAAATCATAAACGTCCTCACTGCTAACATAAAACCCGTAAAGATATCCGTCGTCCGGCCTGCCGAACTGCACGTTCCCGTGGATTAACGCGTCTTTGTAGTTAACCGCGGTGCGCTCGTCCTTGGTTCCGTTGCTGTCCTCCGAGGTCTCGAATTTAACCTTCACAAAAAAACCTTCCGGTACATCTTTTGCGAACGAGCCGTACTCTTCTTTATAAATGATAACAGCGTCTGTAGCGTTCATAAATTCCGGGTATGTACCCGATATGTAAAATTTGCCGTCTCTCTTGCCGTCTGCGAAATATCCTAGCTCAACCAGCTCGGTTTCCCAGTCGCTCCATTTCGTAGTCAGCTTGCCTATTCCGTTGGGTTTTTTATCCTTGACTTCGCCCTCGTATTTGATGGACATCGTTTTCGGCGAGGTTTCCGCAGTCATGTCCAGCTCCTGCTTCTTCGCGGCGTCAAACGCCTTGCCAAGCTCGCAGCGCAGTATCTCCACGCGTATTTCGTGCTTGTCCTTGTTTTCGAAAATCCAGCCGAACCGGTCGAATAGGCTCACATCTATAAGCGTGACATCGCCGACAGCATACGCCGGAGCCTCTGCGCCCCCAAGGTTCACGGTGGCTTCCTTCGCATCAAACAGCTGCTTGCCTACGTCGAGCTTGCTGCGCATTATGTTTATGTCGTCCTTCGAAAGGGGAGTGCGCTCCGGCTTGTCAGTCCAAAGAACACTCGCCGTGCCGCTCTGCCATTTCACATCGAAGCCGTAGTTCGCCAAATCAGCAGCCTGAACACATGTCTTGCCAAGTATGTCGTACGATTTTATCGGAAGCCCATCAATGAAAACGGCTTTGTCCGTGACGGCAACTACCGGCTTGGCTTTTGGTGTCGATGCTTGAGCTTGTACTCCGGTCGTGCATAGCGCCAGCGCAAGGCAAAGAGTCGACGCAGCTCGCACTGCTTTTGTAAACTTGCTGAAGAATGTTTTTTTCATACCGTGTTCCTCCTGAGATTAGAATTATAAGATGAAAAATCCCCATTTCTTTTCACAATTCTACGCCAATTCTACCACCAAAAACAACGCTCGTAAAGCCCCGTCGTACCAGTCGCCGTGCTTGACATCTCGTACGTTAACGATATAATTCATATGTAAAACTATAGTGAAAATTTTAGTGAAAGTGGGGGAACATTTTTGATTCATAAAACTTTCAGAAAAGCACTTGCTTTTTTCACGGCGCTGTTGTTCACAATGCAGCTGCTCACAATCGATGGCGGCGTCAAGGCGCGTGAGGTCCACGCCTACTCGACGATGACGACGTCGCTAGGCGCGCGGTCGATTAAGCTGATCGAGCCGCCGATGGAATATTTCGCGGGGACGACGTTTACGCTAAAAGCGCAGGTCAACCCGCCGGATGCCGCGGACAAACGGGTGCTGTGGGAGACGAGCGACGCGCGCATCGCCACCGTAAACGAATCGGGAAGCGTGAAGCTTATCGCGCCGGGCGAAGTATCGATCACCGCAAAGTCCGGCGATGGCGTAATCAAAACCGTCATAACCTTCACGGTGAAGGTTGACATGCGCGTACCGGACAACGGCGAAATTGACGTGAAAACGGTCGTACCGTCGGACAGCTACGTGACGACGGAGTTTTTCGCGGACGACTACGTAAAGATGTACATAACAGGCGAGACGCTGAAAATAGATTTCAAAACGATAACGGGGAAGGACGACTGGGTGTTCACGATAGCGGACGCGTCCGGCGACGACCGCGTGCAACAGCATGGCAGTCTTGTAAACGGAGCGTTTTCGGCGACGGCGGAGTTGGGCAAGCTGGCGGCCGGTATGCATACCGTTAACTTCTACCTGAAAAAGACTGACGAAAAAAAATATATGAGTACGGTGTGGGGAATACCGCTTAGCGTGGCGGACGGGCAGAGATTTTTCCTAAAATCGCCGATGGAGGAACACAACAGGAGCGCCGAAGCCGTAGGCCAACGCAAAAAGCCCGATGCGTATTTAAGCACGGGCGATTTGAAGGAGAACGAAAAAGCCGAGCTGACTGAGCTTGCGAAGCAGATAACCGAAGGCGAACACGACGCCTACAAGCAGCTGAGGCTCGTTCACGACTGGGTATCGGAAAATATTTATTACAACCGCGACGCCTACGTAAAGGGCGAATACGGCGACACGACGCCGTACGGCACGTACAAAAACAAAACGTCGGTCTGTCAGGGCTACTCGGAACTGACGAACATGCTGCTGCGGCTAAACGGCATACCGTCACGCGTCGTTGCGGGTTACGCGCTGGACCCGGGTGAGGACTGGGCGAAGGTACAACACGCCAAGGCGAACCACGCATGGAACGAAGCGTACGTAAACGGACGCTGGATAATACTGGACACGACATGGGACAGCTCGAACAAGCTGACCGGCGGTGAGTTCATTTACGGCGGGCGTGACTATACGTATTTCGACCCGACGCTGGCGGCGTTCTCGCGCGACCATAAGATTACGGAGTATATGGATTAAAGAGCGGCGGCTACTTCGTCTCGTCGACCGGACAGCCGACGAGAAAGCCGACACAGCCCGAGACGAAGTCGCGCAGATGCGTTATAGCCGGCACGGACGCGGGCGTCAGCTCGATAAAGTTACGCGCTATCAGAATAATGACAAGTGAAATAACTCCGATAACCGTCGTTAGAATTATTTGTACCCGGCTGATTTTATTGCCAGAGCGCGGCGCGACGGGTGTGGAAGGCGCGGAAGGTGCGGCGGACTCGGCGGGCGCGTCCGGCGGTTGCTCGCTTTTATTAAAATTCGCGCTCAAAAAATATCCGAATATAGCCGACGACGTTGTCCTGATGACGACATCAATCGAAGCCGCGTACTGAGAATCGTTCGCAGCCGCAAAAATTCCGTATATGGACTGCGCCATCAGAATGAACATAAACAAAATCAAGCACCTATCAATAAGCTTGATAGTCATGAAACCGGCGTAAATACTTTTTATAAATTTCACTGGCACCACCTCAGCATTATCATATGCGCCGAGAGTTACGTTGGTCAGCGCCGCCGAAAAAATATTTGTTTTTTTCCTGCGGTGTGTTAAAATCGACAAAAATGAACGGCGCAAATTTGCCCCGTTCATATAAAAAACAGAGGAGAGAATAATTTTTTATGGGAGCGCTTTACGAAAATGTTTTGAACTTGCAATGGCAGCAGCTTGTGATGTGGGCTATAGGCGGGCTGTTGATTTATCTTGCCATAAAGAAAAATATGGAACCGGCGCTGCTTTTGCCGATGGGCTTCGGTGCGATACTGGTAAACCTGCCGCTGTCCGGTGCCGTTACGCAAATACGCGACGGCGTTATCGAGATCGGCGTTATTAATGAACTGTTCGATTTCGGCATTGCGACGGAGCTTTTCCCGCTCCTGCTTTTTATCGGAATAGGGGCGATGATAGATTTCGGGCCGCTGCTGTCTAACCCGAAGCTTATGCTGTTCGGCGCGGCGGCGCAGTTCGGTATTTTTTTTACGCTGAGCATGGCCGCATTGTTCGGGTTTGAAATGAAGGACGCGGCTTCGATTGCCATTATCGGCGCAGCCGACGGCCCTACGTCCATTTTCGTGGCGAACTACCTAAAATCAAACTACATCGGGGCAATAATCGTGGCGGCGTATTCGTACATGGCGCTCGTGCCGATTATTCAGCCACCGGTTATAAGGCTTATCACGACTCAAAAGGAACGCAGCATTCGTATGCCGTACGAGGAAAAGGACGTCAGCCGCTTCACGCGCATTATGTTCCCGATTCTTATAACGGTAATCACGGGGCTGGTCTCGCCGCGAGCCGTTGCGCTTATCGGATTCCTCATGTTCGGCAACCTGATTCGCGAATGCGGCGTACTCGGCTCGCTTTCGGATAGCGCGCAAAATATGCTGGCGAATCTCGTAACGTTGCTGCTCGGCATCACAATCGCGGCGCGTATGCAGTCGGACGCGTTCCTTAACGGGCGCACGTTGCTTATTATGGCGCTGGGCCTGGTCGCGTTCGTATTCGATACGGTGGGCGGCGTGTTTTTCGCTAAGTTCATCAACCTGTTCAGCAAATCGAAAATCAACCCGATGATCGGCGCGGCCGGGATATCGGCGTTTCCGATGTCGGCGCGTGTTGTACACAAGATGGGGCTAGCCGAGGATAACCAGAACTTTTTACTGATGCACTCAATCGGCGCGAACGTTTCCGGGCAAATCGCTTCTGTTATCGCCGGCGGGCTGCTGCTTAATCTGATAGGACGGTGAATATGATGAATGTAGAAGCATTTTTGGGTACGCTCCCGATTATGGGGAAGGGTATGCTCGGTATTTTTATCGTGACGGCTGTTATTATCGCCGTGACTTATCTGCTTAATAGTTCGCTGCTTAACAGACGGTAGATTATAACGGAAATAGGGTGACGACGTGTTTTCATTCGTAATCGGCAAAATGCTGAAAAACAAGTGGATGATAATAAGCCTGCTGGTCGGTAATATTTTGCTTATCGGCGTCGTGTCGGGCGTGCCGCTGTATTCGCAGGCGACGCTGCAACGTATGCTGCTTAGGCAGCTTACGAAGGTGCAGTTCGATACGGGCGTTTATCCGGGGCTTGCGGAGCTTAGGTATAT
>CAZJLW010000011.1:6887-8992 GCA_964546895.1 uncultured Eubacteriales bacterium
CCGAAGGACGAGAACGACCTTTACTTCACGGTTTCACCGGCGTATATGTCGGCGAAGCTGTTTACGTCCGAAGCCATCATGCAGAAATATTTCGTCGAGGGTTACAATACAGACTACCGCGTCGATGCCACATGGCAGGTGTTCTTTGACTACGGCAAGCTGAAAGCCCCGCGCGTCCCGCATTACATCAAGCTGCTGGACGGCTATGCGGAGCGGTTCAAGCTCGGAAGCGCGGCGCGGCTTAATACGTATTTTTCGCCCGTACTCTACAGCTTTTCTGAAAAAGCCGCGAAGCTTAACGTTACGCTTTGGGTTTTGCAGACGCCCGTGTTTATTCTGCTGGCATTTTTTATTTTTATGGTGTCGAAGCAGATACTGCAAATCGAGCAGAACGAAATCTCCGTAATCAAAAGCCGCGGCGCGGATCGCTCGCAGATTATATCCGTGTACTTACTGCAAGGCGCGGTCGTGCTGGCGGCGAGCCTGTGCGCTGGGCTTCCGCTCGGTGTTTTTATCTGCTCGGTGCTTGGCGCGTCGAACGGTTTTCTAAACCTAGTGCAGCGTAACGCCCTGCCTGTCGAGATCAACACGTCGATGTTCGTATACGCCGCGATTGCCGCGTGCGTTTCGATGCTGACGATGCTGATACCCGTAGTCGGGTATTCGCGAGTTACAATAGTGGACTACAAGCGCTCACGTACCGGCGGGCGCAAAGCGCTGTGGCAACGGTTTTTTATAGACGTCGTGCTGCTGCTCATCTCGCTGTACGGTCTGTACGCCTTCGAAAGCCGCAAAGCGCTCATGGAAAAGGCCGCCGCGACTGTGCAGTCTGTCGACCCGTTGCTGTTTCTGTCGTCGTCGCTGTTTATCATCGGCATGGGGCTGCTCTGTCTGCGCCTGTTTCCGTACATAATAAAGCTGCTGTTCGCAGTCACTAAAAAAAACCTTTCGCCGTCACTTTACGCTTCGTTTATACGCGTCGTACGCACGGCGGGGGAGGAACAGTTCATAATGATTTTTCTCGTGCTGACCGTCGCGACCGGTATTTTTAACGCGAAGGCGGCACGTTCGATTAACCTGAACATCGAGGACAAAATCCGTTACGAAACCGGCGCGGACGTGACGTTTCGCGAGGTGTGGAACGATAACAGCGTCCAGCTCGAAAACGACACGTCGCTGTTCGGCAGTAAGGAAGTCATTTACAAGGAGCCGGACTCGGAGGTCTATGCGAAATTCCCGCAGGTTGAGTCGGCAACGCATGTCCTGAACGAAACGGTGTACGCGTCGGTCGGCTCGGCGCAGGTAAACGGCGTCAAGCTAATGGGCATAGAATCTGACAGCTTCGGCAGGACGGCGTGGATGCGCGACGGATTACTGCCGCGGCATTTTTATAACTACCTGAACGTTCTCGCGAAGGAGCCGCGCGCGGTTTTGCTGTCGTCGAATTTCAAAACCGGACACGGCATGAAAATCGGCGACCTCATAAGCTACACCGACCGCAACCGAAACCACGGCTCGGGCATAGTGTACGGCTTTGTGGATTACTGGCCGGGCTTCAAGCGCTATGAGCGCGCAGCCGGAGCGGACGGGGTGCTGAAAGAACAGGAGAACTGGCTTATCGTAGCGGGGCTTGCGAGCGTGCAGTCGTATTTGGGCATCACGCCATACGAGATATGGCTTAGAACTAACTCGCCCTCGAACGCCTTCCTCTACGAATACGCTAACTCCGTCGGTAAAAAATACGCATACCTAAACGACGCGAAGGCCGCAATCGTCGAGAGCAAGAACGACCCGATTTTGCAGGCGACCAACGGCGTGCTGACCGTCGGGTTTATTATTACGCTGCTCGTGTGCGCGGCCGGGTTTTTGATTTACTGGATACTTTCGATTAAGTCGCGGGTGTTGCAGTTCGGAATTTTTCGGGCGATGGGGCTGTCGATGTCTGCCATCGCGGCGCTGCTTGTTAACGAGCAGTTTTTCATAACGGGTGCGGCTATTGCGATAGGCTACTTCGCAGGGGAGCTGGCGTCGCGGTTGTATGTGCCGATTATTCAGATTGCATACACGGCATCCGAAAAGTCGCTGCCGCTTAAAATCGTCACGCA
>CAZJLW010000011.1:9092-22644 GCA_964546895.1 uncultured Eubacteriales bacterium
ATAAAAGCGTCCGGCATAAAGCGCGGCTTTCAGACGGGGAGCGATACGTTCTGGGCGCTGGGCGGCGTCAGCTTGACGGTCGAGCGCGGCAAGCTCACTATACTAAAAGGGCGCTCCGGCTCGGGTAAGACTACGCTCATAAATATTTTGGGCGCGCTAGACTACCCGACGGAGGGCGACGTGTATTACGGCGGCGAGAATATAACTAAGGCGTCCGAGGGCAGCCGCGACGCGTTGCGGCGTAAGCGGATCGGGTTTATTTTTCAGTCCGTGGCGCTCGTGTCGGTCATGACGGCTTTTGAGAACGTGGACTTCGGTCTGCGCATCGCGGGCTACGCCAAAAACGAACGCGCCGCCCGCGCCGAGAAGTGCCTCGCGATGGTCGGCCTTACGAACCGCATGAAGCACATGTCGTCGGAGCTGTCGGGCGGCGAGCAGCAACGCGTCGCGATAGCGCGGGCGATAGCGCACAACCCGGAGGTTATTTTCGCGGACGAGCCGACTGCGGAGCTGGACACGAACACGGGGCTTGCTGTCGTGAAAATTTTTCGTGAGCTGGTGACTAACGAGGGTGCGACTATTGTCATGACGACGCACGACCCGGGGCTTATGGAGTTGGCCGATGCGGTTTACGAGCTGGAGGACGGTGAGCTTATTCATGGATAATGTAATCGTTTGCGAGGGGCTTGTAAAAATATATAAGACGAAGGACTTGGAAGTGCTGGCATTACAGGGGCTGGACTTGCAAATCGCGCAGGGTGAGCTGATGGCGATAATCGGCAACAGCGGCAGCGGCAAGTCGACTCTGTTAAATATGATAGGCGGGCTGGATAGGCCGTCGGCGGGGAAGCTGTTCGTCGACGGGAAGGACTTGTTCAAGCTGACTGAGAGTGAGCTTGTGCAGTACAAGCGTCGGACGGTGGGATTCGTCTGGCAAAATAACGCGCGGAATCTTGTGCCGTACCTGACGGCGTTTGAGAATGTGCTGATGCCGATGCAGTTCGCGGGGACGCCGCGGGGCAAGGCGGCGGCGAAGGCGACGGAGCTGCTGGAGCTGGCGGGGATTGCAGGGAAGCGGAATAATCGGCTGAGCCAGCTGTCGGGCGGCGAGCAGCAGCGCGTCGCTATAGCGATCGCGCTGTCGAACGAGCCGAAGGTGTTGCTTGCCGATGAGCCGACGGGGTCTGTTGACGTGAAGACTTCTAATTATTTACTGGATGTTTTTCGTACGATAAATAGGACGCTGGGGACTACGATTGTCATTGTAACGCATGACAGAGAGCTGTCGAAGAAGGTTAATCGTGTTGTGTCGATACGCGACGGGAAGACTAGCAGCGAGATGATAATGAAGCAGAGTTATAGCGACAGGCTGGATGGGATAGCCTCGTTCGAGAATGCGGTGAACGAGACGGTGCATGATGAGTTCGGCGTGTTGGATAAAGCCGGACGAGTGCAGATTCCGAAGGAGTATTTGGATAAGCTCGGGCTTGACGGGAATAAGATACGGATCGGGTATGTGGACGGGCGGATTGTTATGGAGGCACCGGAGAAGGATTGATTAGGGCGGCAAACTCTCACATTTGGGGGATTGCCGCTCTTTTTTTGCTTCGCCGCAAAAGTAAACGCTTTAAACACCCTCTTGACAAACGCGCGCTACAAGTGTAGTATGGGTTTACAAGTGTAGCGCAGAATGGAACAGGAGGTGGGTACGTGCTAACAAGTGAAAGAGTTTCAGAGGCGGAATATGAAGTGCTTAAAATGCTTTGGTCGGCTAACACTGCGCTGTCGTCAGCGGATATATGTGCAAGGCTCAAAGACAGCATGGGGTGGGAAAAATCAACGGTCAGAACGTTGATACAAAGGCTAACTGATAAGGGCGCAATCGTTAAAGAACAAAGAGAGATGTTCTACTATACGCCATGTATGTCAGAAAAGAGCTTTATGGCGGAACAAACACAGCACTTTCTAAAGAAATACCATAGTGGTAGTGTGAAAAAGCTTGTAGCGTCTTTGTTTGAGATGGGATGCGTTAAGTCAGAGGATTTGCAAGAATTGAGGACTTTTTGGAACAAAGGGGACACGGCAGATGACGAATAATTTGATTGTTACGATATTGGCTTCAAGTGTCATGGCGTCGTTTGCGGGTATTGTGTTGTATTTTACGAGACCATTAATCAACCGCTATTGCTCAAAGCGCCTACAGTATTACATATGGTTAATTATGGCCATTCGGTTGTTAATGCCATTTGGGGTGTCAATACCAGTACGCAATGATTTGTTTTCGCAATCGGCGGCAGAAAGTGAAG
This sequence comes from uncultured Eubacteriales bacterium, assembly GCA_964546895.1. Classification (GTDB taxonomy): domain Bacteria; phylum Bacillota; class Clostridia; order Lachnospirales; family CAZJLW01; genus CAZJLW01. The sequence continues at coordinate 11,399 of CAZJLW010000011.1, forward strand.
TCGTCTCTAACTACGAAATGGGCGAGATAGATATATCTGCCGGAGTTGAAAACATACAGGAGTATGCTGAACTATCCAAAGTACCCAAAATACCCCAAATGCCCCAAATGCCAAATATTACGCTAACGCCCTATGACATATGCTTAGGAATAATTTTTGGCGTGGCTATTATTCTCTTGGTAGGAAGGGTTACTGTTTATCTTAAGTTTAAGCGCTTACTCATGCTGGGAGCAAAACCGGTTAACGATGACATTATACTAGACCAATTCGACTTCATAAAAGAAAAGATGGGCATAAACAGGGCGGTACGGCTGCTTGTTCATGATGTCATAGGCTCGCCAATGCTTATTGGCATAATACGCCCTACTATTGTGCTGCCGTCCGTACTTTTGGATAGCGATGCTAAAGTTAACCTCGGCTATGTGTTTTTTCATGAACTTACACATTATAAAAATAAGGATATTATTTACAAATGGTTGTTGCAATGTGTGATGTGTTTTCACTGGTTTAATCCGTTGGCTTATTTGATTTGTAGTGAATGCAACAGGCTATGCGAACTCTGCTGTGACGAGGCCGTAACGCAGAAGCTATCCCATAGCGAAAAACGCACCTACGGTGATACACTGCTGCGCTCAATGGAATTAGCAGATGCTTACGCTTATCCAACGGTTGCACTGACATTGGCGGAGAATGCCAAATTGTTAAAAGAAAGGTTAGGAGAGATTGTGAATAATACAAGAAAGAGCAGAGTTGCCACCGCGTTATCGGTTATGTTTGCTTGCGTGATAATTTTTTCAACACTAATAACAGGCGTATACGCCGCAACGCCACTGTTACAAGATACGGCGACAGTCAAGGATTATACGGCTTCTTCGGATGCCAATTCCTCAAAAATCTTTAACATAGATTTATTGAGTCTGGAGTCATCAACAAATGGATTGGTATTTATTAACCTTGGTAAACGGACATTAACCAAAGGGCAGCGGCTGCTTGCCGAGGTTAATTGGGAAGGCGGCGGGGCGCTGATGCTTTTATACTCAAAAGAAAAGTTTGAGGCGGCATCGGTCAACAAGCTGATTGAAAACGGAAGTCTGCAACTTGATATCAGCGACAAAACAGACCTTAGAATAAATATGGTCAGTAGCAACCCTACGCTTAATTTTGCCATGAACAAAAAGGGATATATAGGTTGGATAAACGAAATACCCGACAGCGGCGAACACTACTTCTATTTAATCGGACTTAACGAAGCAGCTATAAAAAACGTCAAAGGCTTTATCGATCCTGAGCATAACTTAAAAGCCGGAGACAAATTGCCAGCTAAAACAAAATGGAGCGGCAGTTTGGGTGAAGTGGAAAAGAACGGAGCTATAGAGGTTAATGCTGACTCTTATACGGGCGATAAAATTAACTATGAGTTCATTGCTAAAAAGGGCGACTCAAAGACTATAAGCCTAGACTCTTATCTGGTAGGTAGCTATGAGATTGTTTTCGCGACTGATGACAGAACGGTGATCAAAGCTATTCCGGCGTTTTCCAAATCCGAAAATGTCACGCTTGACAACTTGCCTGAGGGTAGAGTTTCAATGAGGCTGATTGGATATAACGTGTCCGGTTCATTAGTTGTCAAACCTACGCAGGTGTTGCTGGTAGCACAAGAAAGCGGTATTATTTGTGAGGGCGGCATAGCGGCTGGACTTACAGGACCTGCTACAAGCGGTTCGTTAACCGTAAACAAAGGCAATAAGATAAAAGTCTCACTTGTTGAAGACTTATCCGGGTTGGGACTTGTGAAGGAACCTATCGAAGTAACTGTAATAATAGACGACCAGTCGGTTGTCCTCAGCAATACAGACCGCGAAAAGACGATTATTGCAAATAAATCCGGCACAATTACTGCTAAGATAAAGAACAGTAACATGCAGCTTGTTAATTACAAGTTCAAGCTGAGTATAGGTGAATAATAGTACAAAAAGAGCCTCGCCCTACATTTTGGGTGAGGCTCTTTTTAAATCTACGGGCAGTTTACGTACGCTGGCATGTAGTAGAAATTTTCATTCATTGCACAAATTGAAATAATATTGAAAAATTGCCAAGCCTATGCTAAAATTTTTAAAATATTTGTTGCGCTTTTTTTAATGCGTTAAGGGAGGATTGTCTTTGAGAAGGGATTCTGTTAGCAAAAATTCTATTTTGCTTGTTATGACGGTCGCACTTGTTGTTGTATGTGTCTCGGCTGTCATTGCTTTTATTTGGCGTGTTAAAAACCACGAGGATAAATCAGCCTACGAACGAATCGAAAGCATTACGAAAAATAACGCAAGCGTCGTACTCGGTACTTTTTACGGACATATCAGTACGCTTAACGCTGTGGCCGTGACTCTTCACGAGCGTGACGACTTAAAGTCGGCTGCGGTTATGGACTTCCTTGCCGCTGTCGCGGAGGAGGAAGGGTTTTTGCGTATGGCAATCAATTTTCCGGACGGTATTTCGTATACTTCAGACGGAAATGTTGTGGACTATACTTCTCTCGGAGGTGTTGAGCGTATTGCCACCGGGAAGCCTTACATAGATGATGTCGCCGATGCCATTGTTGACGGCGTGCCGGTTATTAATATCCATGTCCCGATTTTTGACAAGGATAAAGCCCCTGTCGCTGCGCTTCGCGCCGCGCTTAAGGTCGAGACAATGGGCAAGCTGCTAAACAGTACAATGTACGCGGGGGACGGATATTTTTTTGTTATCGACGGCAACGGACGTTACGTGACGTTTGATCCGCGAAATTACGAGGATTTAAGCCGTGCCAACTATTTCGGCAATATCGACAAGTACAAATACGCAGAAGGCTTTTCGAGCGAACATATTCAGCTGGCGTTCAAGTATAACCAGCCGGTATATTCGCAGTTTACATATAAAGGCGAAGCGGTTCACGCGAGATTCGAACCTGTCGGGATAAATAACTGGATGGCGGTCGTCGTAATTCCCTTGAACAGCATCAGAGCCAAAGCCGACATAGGTATAGGCTACGCCAGAGACATGCTGATTGTCGTAATACTCGCGCTTGTTACGATGTTTCTTTACATTATTATAGCGCAGAAAAAAAGCCGCGAAAAAGCCGAACTTGATGAGAAGTGCTTCCGCTTGCTTGCCAAGCAGTCCGGCAAGGTTATTTATGAATGGGATTACACTACAGATAAAGTAGCCGTATCCGAGAATTTCGTGGATTATTTTGGCAGAATGCCGATTCTGAAATCCGGCGAAGATGAAGAAGCGGTCGCCGCTATGGTACATCCCGACGACTTACCGATTTATAATATGATTTTTACAAATGTACGCGCCGGTGAAAATATCAACGGCGTACGGTTAAGGTTAATGGACGGTAATAACACCTATCATTGGTGCGTACTGCACGCGGCGCTTGTCAAGCGAAAAGACGGCTCGATTTATAAGGCGCTCGGCACACTCGAAAACATCGACGAGCAGATTCGCAAGGAGGAAGCGCTGCATATAGAAGCTCAGACCGACAGCCTGACTAGGCTTTACAACAAAAAGGCCGCCGAATACCTTATCGGCGAGGCACTCTCTAAGTCGTCGGACTCGCAGATGCACGCCATTATGTGCTTTGATATTGATGATTTTAAGCAAATAAACGATTCGTTCGGGCATTTGTACGGTGATAATGTGCTGATTGAAATCGCTTCGACGATGAAAAAAATGTTTCGTTCGAGTGATATTCTCGGGCGGTTTGGCGGCGACGAGTTTATCGCGTTTATTAAGGATATTCCCGATGTCGAGTTTATCAAGGAAAAAGCCGACGCGTTTTATAACAGCGTGCGAAAAAAACACAGCGAAGGCGATGTTGAAAAAATCGTATCCGTGAGCTTAGGCATATCGATATACCCGCGCGACGGAAAAACATACGCGCAGTTGTACAAAAAAGCCGACGAGGCTTCGTACATGTCGAAAAATTCGGGCAAGGACAGATTCATTGTGTACGGCAATGACGACGCGGTCGACGTGCAGCTCGAATCCGCGCGTTAGAGTTTGTCGAGATTGAATTTCCGTCACTCGTTGACACTGGTAATTAACTGAGATATAATCGTAGCAAATTTCAAATGTATTTTCAGGGCGGACTGCCCGTACGAAGGGAATGGCTTTTATTATGTCGGAGAAGAAAACCGTATTAACATACGAGGGCTTAAAAAAGCTCGAGAATGAGTTGCAGGATTTGAAAATAAACAGGCGCAAGGAAGTCGCCGAAAAAATAAAAGAGGCGCGCGGACAAGGCGATCTTTCGGAGAACGCCGAGTACGACGCCGCGAAGGAAGAACAGGCCGAGATCGAAGCACGTATCGCCGTGCTTGACAAAATGCTGCGCAACGCCGAGCTTATCGACGAGGAAGTTCTCGATCCGCTCACGGTCAACGTCGGCAACAAGGTCAAGGTGCTGGACATGGAGTTTGACGAGGAGATCGAATATTTTATAGTAGGTTCGGCCGAGGCCGACCCGTTCGCCGGGCGTATCTCTAACGAATCACCGCTTGGCATGGCGCTTTTGGGTAAGAGCGTGTCGGACACCGTAGCGGTCAGCGCTCCCGATGGCACGATGGAATACAAAATACTGCAAATATCTGGCAAGGAGTAACACGAGAATTAGTTCAGGAGGCATTTCACATGGGAAATGAAAATATAGAATCACAGGTAACGCCGGTCGCACCGGTCGCACCGGAGCCGCAGGAGTCCGTCGAGAGTTTGGGCGAGCTGTTGCAAATCCGCCGGGACAAGCTGTCGAAGCTGCAAGACGAGGGCAACGACCCGTTTCTTCACGTCAAGTTCGACGTGACGAAGCATAGCGCCGAAATTCATAACGATTTTGACGCGCTGGACGGCACAGAGGTTTCGGTGGCAGGGCGCGTTATGACAAAACGCATCATGGGCAAGGCGTCGTTTTGCGATGTACAGGATATTCAGGGGCGCATTCAGGTTTATGTGCGCAAGGACGAGCTGGGCGATGAAGCGTATGACGCGTTCAAGCATTACGACATCGGCGACATCGTCGGCGTACGCGGCGTAGTGTTCCGCACGCATAAGGGCGAGATATCTGTTAAAGCTATCGCGATAACGTTACTGTCTAAGAGTCTGCAAATACTGCCCGAGAAGTTTCACGGTCTGCGCGACCAAGAGCTGCGCTACCGCATGAGATATGTAGATTTGATCGTCAATCCCGAGGTTAAGGAAGTGTTCCTGAAGCGCTCGGCTATTGTTAAGGGTGTACGCCGTTTTCTGGACGGCCGCGATTTTATCGAGGTCGAGACACCGGTGTTGCAGTCGATTTACGGCGGCGCAAACGCTCGCCCGTTCATCACGCACCACAATACTTACGACATGGACATGTTCCTGCGCATTTCGCTGGAGCTGCCGCTTAAGCGCCTTATCGTAGGCGGGCTTGAGCGCGTTTATGAGCTTGGACGCGTTTTCAGAAACGAGGGTGTCGATATTAAGCATTACCCCGAGTTTACGATGATTGAGCTGTATCAGGCCTATACCGATTACTACGGAATGATGGAGCTTACGGAAAGCTTGCTGCGTTATTTGGCGGTCGAGGTCGTCGGTTCTGCGACTGTGCAGTTCGGCGAGACCGAGCTGGATTTCTCTAAGCCGTTCGAAAAAATAACTATGCTCGACGCCGTGAAGAAGTACGCCGGTGTCGATTTCAACGAAATAAAGGACGTCGACGAAGCGAGAAAAATTGCGAAGGAACACAAAATCGCCGTCGAAGCGCGTCACGGCAAGGGCGATATTCTGAATCTGTTTTTCGAGAAATACGCCGAGGAGCATTTGGTACAGCCTACGTTTTTGATGGATCACCCGATAGAGATTTCGCCGCTCACGAAGCGCAAGCCCGACAACCCGGATTATACCGAGAGGTTCGAGCTGTTTATCTGCGGTCACGAATACGCCAACGCGTATTCGGAGCTTAACGACCCGATCGACCAGCGCAAGCGCTTCCAGCATCAGGAAGCTATGCGCAAAGCAGGTGACGACGAAGCGAATATGATCGACGAGGATTTCATCACGTCGCTGGAATACGGTATGCCGCCGACTGGCGGGCTGGGTATCGGCATAGACAGGCTTGTTATGCTGCTTACGAACAGCACTTCGATCAGGGATCAGCTGTTCTTCCCGACGATGAAGTCAGTTTAAAATTTTGAATAAGGAAGATACTTATGAGCAAATCAAACAAGGCGGCTTCCGCTAAATCCGCGCCGCCTTCCTTACCTGACAAAATAATAAAAACATTTAAAGGTTTTACGGCGCGGGATTATATAACCGGCGGCATTTTGTCGCTCATTTTGTTTCTCGTGCCTGTTGTCGTGCGTTTGAAGGAGCTGCAAATTCCGCTGTCCGAGCAACCATACGACCCGTCCCTGACAAAATATTACGACCTGTTTTCGTATAACAAGGCGATGATTTTGACGTATCTGTCGATTGCGCTGTTTGTGTTTCTTGTGTTTACGGTTTCCGGTTCGATTTTGAAGGCGGACTACAAGGCTATGCTCAAAAACCCCGTAATCATCGCGTCTACTGTGTATATCGTGACTGCCGTGCTTTCTACGGCCTTCTCAAAATATAAAGACATCGCCGTAAACGGCGGCGGTGAGCGCTACGAGGGTATTTATGTGCTGCTCGGATATTTTGTTATCTGGGGCGCGATTATTTACTACTCGAAAAGCAAGCTGCATATTAATATTTTGCTGACGGCTATTATGGCGTCGGCTTGTGTTGTTGGGCTTGTCGGGCTTGCGCAGTTTTTGGGGATTAATCCGTATCTGACGGATTTGGGCGCGAAGCTCGTCACCGGCGACAAGGCGCTGAAGCTTTACAGCAAATACGACGCCGTCTACTCCACGCTTTATAACCCGAACTGCGTCGGTATTTACACGGCGATGCTTATTCCGCTTACGTTTAACCTTGGTGTGTTCTCGAAGGGGCGCGTTGTTAGGGTGTTTCTGTTTGGGCTTTGCGCAGTTATGCTCGCGTGCCTTGTCGGCTCGCGTTCTACGGGCGGCTTTATCGGTATCTCGTCAGGTATTTTTATTAGCTTCGTCACGGCTGTTGTTTACTTTTTGAAAAATAAACGCTCGGCTTCGCTGAGGCCGCTGCTTCTGTCTGCCGGTGTGCTTGTTGTGCTGGCTGTTGTTGCTTTTATGGTGCCGACGGTTAGAAGCTACGCCGGGGAAGCGCTCTCGAAGTTCTCGTCGCTTAACCCGAAGGAAAGCCCGAACTTTTTCAAGGACGTGGCCGTAGACCAGAACAAGGTTATAATTACGTCGAGTTATGGTGTAGTCAGCTTGGTATTCGATGCCGAATCCGGCGAGATAAGAGTGTTAGACAAGAACGACAAGATAGTTTCGATGTCGCCGTTCGATGAAAAATCGCAGTACAAGGGCGCTGGATATGTTATTGATGGCTTCGGAACTTGTATGATTTATGATATGGGCGAAGGAAGGATTGTTTTCCAGCACCGGAATAATAATTTCATGTTCATGATAACGGAGCAGGGCAATATGGTCGCGTATTCTATCACCGGTGAGCCGCTTGATTTGAATCAGGAGATTCCTAGCATAGGATTTAAGGGCAGCGAGCTGTTCGCTACATCCCGCGGTTACATATGGTCACGCGCGCTTCCGCTTCTTAAATCCAGAGTGCTAATCGGCAGCGGCCCCGATACGTTTATGGTCGAGTTCCCGCAGCAGGACTTCCTCGGGAAGATTCGCTATCTCGGCGACGCTTATATTAAGGTAGATAAGGCACACAATCTTTATCTGCAAACGGCTGTTACTACCGGTATTATCTCGACGCTTGCGCTGATTTTTATTTTTGGCTGGTTTCTTGTCAAGTCGTTTTCGGCTATCGTTAACGGCAAGTATTCGGGATATTTCTTTGGCTTACAGTTCGGTATTTTTATCGGCGTGTTCAGCTACCTTGTCACGTCGCTGACTACCGACAGCGTCGTCTCCGTTGCGCCGGTTTTTTGGGCGCTGCTGGGTATCGGCTTCGCTCTGATTCTAAAGGGGAACAACTATGCTGAACAAAATTGATCGATTCAGCAAAATACTGCTATATATTATTGCCGACGTGCTTATCGCGGAGTTCTCGGTAGTTGCGGGCATTGCGCTGTGGTACGACGGCAGTATTCCAGGCGCCATATACAAGGCCATTCCGGATTCCGTCTGGCAGTGGTTTTCGTATATGGCTGTCGTTACGCCGTTCGTCGTCGTAATCGTCTACGCGCTTTTTAATCTGTACAATAATCTGTGGAAGTACGCGTCTATCGACGAGGTGCTGAAAATCATCGTCGCGACGGTTTTCGTGTTCGTGGCGCTGTATTTCTACGATTTGCTGTTTGTCAGCTCGAAAAATCTAATTACTTTGCCGCGGCGGATGCTGTTCGTGGCGTGGATGGTCAATACGACGCTCGTCATGATGACGCGTTTCGGCTACCGCGCGATACGACGATCGTTCGTCGTTTTTTCGCATATACTTTCGAGCAAGGCCGGGTGCAAGCGCGTGCTTGTAATCGGCGCGGGCTTCACGGGGTACGGTGTCGTCAGCGAAATGCTGCACAGCAAAATCCGCGACCGCATACCCGTCATCATCGTCGACGACGATCCGCAAAAGGCGAACTCAAATATTTTGGGCGTGCGCGTAATAAACGGCGTCGACCGCGTCGAGGAGTATGTAAAAAAATTCCAAGCCGACGAAATAATTATTGCGCTCTCGTCTTATACGAACGCTGCGCTTACGCCGATTATTCAGCTCTGCGCTAAGACGGGGCTTGCTACTAAGATTTTGCCGCCGATAAGCGATGTGTCGGATAGGGCGCTGGTTCATAAATCTATAAGAAATATAAGCATCAGCGATTTACTGCCGCGCGACGAAATCGTGCTTGATACTAAAAATATTAGCCAGTACCTTAACGGGCGTGTCGTGCTTGTTACGGGTGGGGGTGGGTCGATTGGCTCGGAGCTGTGCCGCCAGATTGCTAAGTTCAGCCCTAAGCAGCTTGTTATTTTTGATATTTACGAAAACAACGCATATGATTTAATGCGTGAGCTAAAACTACAGTACAAAGATTCGCTGAATGTCGAGCTGCGTATCGGCTCGGTGCGCGACGCGAAGAGGCTTGACGAAATATTTTCTGAGTTCTCGCCTAATGTTGTGTTTCATGCGGCCGCGCATAAGCATGTTACAACTATGGAGCAAAGTCCGGCCGAGGCGATTAAGAATAACGTGTTCGGCGTTTATAATACTGCGAAATGTGCTAATAAATATAAGACGGAACGGTTTGTTCTGATTTCGACGGATAAGGCTGTTAATCCTACTTGCGTCATGGGTGCCAGTAAGAGGGTGACTGAGCTTATCATGCAGTCTATGGCCGAAAAGAGCGAGACGAAGTTCGTCGGGGTGCGGTTCGGTAATGTACTGGGGTCGAACGGGAGTGTTCTGTCTTATTTTATGAAGCAGATCGAATCCGGCGGACCGGTAACGGTTACGCATCCGGAGGTCAGCCGATATTTTATGACGATACCCGAGGCCAGCCAGCTTGTGTTGCAGGCGGCGGCTATTGGTAAATCGGGGCGGATTTATGTGCTCGATATGGGCGAGCCTGTGAAAATGCTGGATTTGGTTGAGAATTTAATAAGGCTGTCGGGATATAAGCCTTACGAAGATGTTAATATAACGTTTATTGGGCTGCTGCCCGGCGAGAAGCTGCACGAGGAGCTTATACTCGACGAGGAACGCGATTCTATGCAGGTCACTTCTCATAAGAAGATTTTCGTAACGAAGCCGGTCGAGATGGACTATGCTGTGTTTGAGAAGCAGCTTAAGGAGTTAAAAGCTATTACGGGTAATAATCCGGAGCAGGTCGATGCTTGTTTGCGAAAAATTTTACCGGGGTATCGGAAGCAGTGAGGTCATGGACAGCGTGGTCGTGCGAGGCGAAAATATAGCGGGTGGTTTTTATGTATAAATATATTAAGCGGATTTTTGATATATTATTAAGCCTTTTTGGCTTAATAATTTTTTTTCCCTTTTTGGCGGTGATTGCAGTTTGTGTCAAGTGTGAAAGCAAGGGGAATGTGCTGTTCACGCAGAAGCGCGTCGGTATCGGCAAGACGCATTTCATGATTTATAAGTTCCGGACGATGTACACGGATGCGCCGCGTGATGTTGCCGCTAATCAGCTTATGAATCCCGAGAAGTTCGTCACTAAAACTGGGCGGTTTCTGCGAAAAACACGCATGGATGAACTGCCGCAGCTTGTTAATATTTTGCGGGGCGATATGAGCTTCGTCGGACCGCGGCCTGCGCTTTGGAATCAATTTGACTTGATTGCCGAGCGGGAGAAGGTCGGGGCGGATAAAATACGACCGGGGTTGACGGGGCTTGCGCAGATTTATTGGAGCGAGTCGCAGCCGGTTGAGTTGAAGGCTAAGTTGGACGGCGAGTATGCACAGAAGATGGGGCTGGGGTACGATGTTTGGTTGATTTTTTTAACGGTTCGGAAGGTTTTTAATGATAAGTGGACTGGGAAGAGTAGAGCTTGAGTGATATTTTCGTCTATTATGTTGACAACGGACGAAAATTCGAATGTGTTGACTAAAAGGCGGGGAGCTTTTGAGAATTGTTGTTACCGGTGAGACGGGGTATATTGCTAGGAATCTAAGTGTTTGGTTGACGCGGTACGGGCATGAAGTGCGGCTTGTTTCTTTGCGTGGGGAGCTGCCGGATTTTTCGGGGACTGATGTTGTTATTCATGCGGCGGCGGTCGTGCATCGGAGTGATGTTTCTGAGAAAGAGTTCTATGATGTTAATACAGCGCTGACTGAGTCGGTTGCTAAGAAGGCTAAGCAGCAGGGCGTGGGGCGGTTTGTTTTTTTTAGTACGATGGCTGTTTATGGTGATGTTGACGGCATTATTGATGAAGGTACGCCTACTGTACCTGTTACGGATTATGGGAAGAGTAAGTTGGCGGCTGAGGAACGGTTGGCGGGGTTGAATGGGGACGGGTTTTTGGTGTCTGTTGTACGACCGCCGGTTGTTTATGGTAGGGGAGCGCCCGGGAATGTGTTGCGTTTGGCGGGGCTGAGGGTGCCGGTGTTTCCGATGGTGGTGAATCGGCGTAGTATGATTTTTATTGATAATCTTTGTGAGTTTGTACGGTTGTTGGTGGAGGATAC
>CAZJLW010000011.1:22744-26086 GCA_964546895.1 uncultured Eubacteriales bacterium
AGATGTCGGGGTATTTTGGGTATCGGTATTGTGTGGTTGATTTTCGGAAGAGTTTGGAGTTGACGGTATGATTACCGTGTGGAGGATATTGCCATACTATACATTATAGAAGCTGGCTTGGAGGGTGCGCTATGTTTATAAGTATACGAAATATTGGGAAAGTTAAAGCTGCCGACATTGAGATTAAGGGTATTACCGTTATAGCAGGAGAGAACAATTCTGGTAAAAGCACTATTGGTAGGACGTTGTTTTGTGTGTTCAACAGTTTTTATAAGATTGATGAAAGGATTAGGAACGAGAGAGTTTCATATATATGCAGCGAAATAATTGCGACTTACAGATATACAAAAGGGATGCTGCAAATTGATAATTCATCTCTGGCAGAATTGATAGGAAAGAATAGAAGTACGTATGTTAATAACATAGCTCTGCTTGAATCTGATATTAAAAATTTAATACTTACATCGAATCCTGAGCTTAAAAGCCTTGTTGATAAAACTGACATAACTGCTTTGTGCAAAGTTATTTTGCGTATACTTGACATAACAGATTTTGAAATACTCGGTTCAATTTTAAAAAACAACATGCAAAAAGAATTTAAAGCTCAGATTAATAATATTTATTATCCTAACGAAATAAGTAAAGTTGAACTTAAAATGAAGGATTCAACATTGGAAGTTAATGTTGCGGATAACGAACAATTTTGCATTTTGGATAGTGATAGCTTTAATACAGAGGTGATATATATCGACGATCCGTATACAGTTGATAATATTAGCAACCAATTCTTTATTATGAGATATGATCAATATTATTTTACACATAGAGAGCATTTGCAAAAATTATTGGCAAATAAAAAAGATACGACATCTATAAAAGAGACACTGGGTGAGCTTATTGTTTCAAAAAGGTTTACAGAAGTTTTTAATAAGCTTAATTCGGTTTGCCAAGGTGAAATCGTTAAAAAGAATAATTTAACATACGTTTACAGCGAAAACGGCTCCGACGCCTCAATAGACGTTTCAAACCTCTCAACCGGTCTAAAAACATTCGCAATAATTAAGACCTTACTACTAAACGGAAGTCTCACCGACAACGGTATTATAGTTTTGGATGAGCCGGAAATACATCTGCACCCTGAATGGCAGTTGCTTCTCGCCGAATTGATTGTGCTAATTCAAAAAGAGTTTAACATGCATATATTGCTAAACACACACAGCCCATATTTTCTGGACGCAATAGATGTATTTTCGCGGAAACATGGCACAGCTGATAAATGCAAGTATTACTTATCTAACGTTTCTAACGGTACATCTACATTTTCTGATGTAACTGATTCGATTGAGGAAATATACAGTAAATTAGCGCGTCCTTTGCAGGTACTGGAAAACATGAGGTACGAAAATGACTGAGGAAAAGACAGTTAACGTAATGGATTTTGATATATTAAAGAACTCGGTTTGTCCTCTCAAAGAAACGTCAAGGTTGTCGCATGACGGCTGCGCGCAGTATATGACTGAATCGGATATTGATGTAATCAATTTCGATTCAGTCAAGGACAAATACATCGCTGCCCTATCCAAGCAGCACATGCCCGTGCCAGAAGTACCCAAGTCGTCAGACGCGCTTTACATCGCAAACAATGATGATATGTACTTCATTGAGTTCAAAAGCGGCAAAGTCAAGGCTCATGATATCTGGCTCAAAATTTTCGACAGTTTGACTATTTTTAGCGACATAATAAAAGTGGGTGCGTCGTATACACGTAAGCATGTGAGCTACATAGTGGTTTATGACGAAACCAAAAATCCGTTACAAACCTCGCAATCACGCGTTGACATAGCTAAGTATTTTGTTGAACGAAAAGCAAAAGAGAAATTTATTCAATTTAATCTTGAAAGGTTTGAAGTATTGTATTTTAAGTCGGTATTTACGGTAACGAAGAGTGAGTTTGAACAGTTGATACAATCCCTGCGAAAGCCGGTGACACTATGAACATACATTTTGAAGCACAACCCCTAATAAACAGCAACAAATCCGGCATAGGCTTCTGCGAAGCCGGAATAATAAACGCAATGACAAAACTCTATCCCGAACATGAATATAGCCTGCTTGCATTCGTATTCAGGCACGGCGCGGAAAAACTGAAGCGGCTTGAGCCGTTCACATCAACCAACTGCCGCGTCAAGGCGTGCGCGTGGGTTCCGGGCAGTCTGTACCGACTGCTGTGGAACTTCATTCCCGTGCCGTTCTCGATGTTTTACGGGCGGGACGCGGACATTACGCAGTTCTTTAACTACCACGTGCCGCCGTTTGTCGGCGGGAAGTCCGTGACGTTCGTGCATGACATGTGCTACAAGGCGTGTCCGGAGACGGTGCGGTTTAAGACGAAGACGATGATGGATTTAAGCCTTAAGCGCTCGGTGCAGCGCGCGAGCCGGATTCTTACGATTTCGGAGTTTAGCAAAGCTGAAATTATAAAATATCTGAACGTGCCACCGGAAAAAATCTCCGTCGTACCGATGGGCGTAGACCGCTCGATTTTCTACAAAATGCCTGAAAATGAGCGTCCCGTCATCGAACGTTGCAAAAGCAAATACAACATCAGCGGTGAATACTTCTTGTATTTCGGGACAATCGAGCCGCGAAAAAATTTGGCGCGGCTTATCGAAGCGTACGCGTTGCTGAAAAAAACTGAGCCGAACGTGCCGAAGCTTGTACTTGCCGGGGGCAAGGGGTGGCTGTACGATGGGATTTACGAAGCCGTAAAGACGCACGGCGTCGAAAAGGACGTCATATTCACAGGTTATGTGGACGACGGCGACGCTCCGGCGCTTATTAACGGCGCGCTGGCGTTTGTGTTTCCGTCGTTGTATGAGGGCTTCGGAATGCCGCCGCTGGAAGCGATGGCTTGCGGCGTGCCTGTTATTACGGCGAACGCGGCTTCGTTGCCGGAGGTAGTGGGGGACGCGGCGCTACTCGTCGACCCGCTTTCGGTCGACGGAATCGCCGACGCTATGCGGCGTATGCTGCAATCGCCGCAGCTTCGCGCCGAGCTGTCCGAAAAGGGGCAGACGCAGGCCGCGCTTTTTACATGGGAGCGCGCGGCGCATATTGTCATGGACGTTTACAAGGAGCTTTTGCGATGAACACGAAAAAGAAGCTTAAGGTATTGCAAGTGAATAAGCTTTACTACCCATACACAGGCGGCGTCGAGCAAATCGTTCAGCAAATTGCGGAGGGGCTTAACGGGCGCGTCGATATGCGTGTACTCGTGTGCCGCGATAAGGGACGAGCTGTCGATGAAATCGTAAACGGCGTAGCCGTTCACCGCGCGGGTAG
>CAZJLW010000011.1:26186-30337 GCA_964546895.1 uncultured Eubacteriales bacterium
GTCACAATCCTATTCGCCGGGCGGCTAATCTACTACAAAGGCGTGGACGTACTAATAGAAGCATTCGCAAAAACAACCCACTCCACCCTCCGCATTTTCGGCGAAGGGCCGCTTCTTGAACCACTTAAATCCCGTGCCCAAGCACTAGGAATCAACCGCCGCATCCACTTTCTAACCGACCTAACCGATTCCGCGCTATCGCGCGAATTCGCAAACTGTGATTTTTTTGTGTTACCGTCCGTATCGAAATCAGAAGCGTTCGGTATTGTACAAATCGAAGCAATGTCGTACGGCAAGCCCGTAATAAATACGCGCCTCCCGAGCGGCGTGCCGTACGTCAGTATCGACGGGGAAACTGGTTTTACCGTTACACCAAACGACGCCGACGCGTTGGCGGCTGCCATGCAGACGCTAATCGACGATGCGGCTTTACGCAAAAAATTCGGCGAGGCCGCGTACAAACGAGCCTGTGAAGAATTTTCGGGTGAGGTAATGCTCGACCGGATTTACAAAGCATATGAAGGATTGTTTCGCCACACATAAAGACGAGGAGGGACTGGCATGAAGTATTTTAATGACAGCAGGGATTGGTTTTTTGAGAAAAGGTACGGGCTGTTCGTACACTGGGGGCTTTATGCGATAAGCGGGTTTCACGAGCAGGAGATGTTCAGAAAGAACACGCCGCGCAAGCAATACGAAAAGTATTTACATCAGTTCAATCCCGTGGATTTCGATCCTGAGCGCTGGCTGGATATCGCGCAGGAGTCGGGCATGGAGTACATCGTGTTTACGACGAAGCACCAGGACGGCTTTTGCCTATGGAATACCGAACACACGGATTTCAACATTATGAACACGCCGTACAAAAAAGATATATTAAAAGAACTGTCAGACGCATGTCACCGCCGGGGCTTTCCGCTTTTGCTGTACTACTCTATTGTGGATAATCACCACCCGAACTATCCAAACAGAGGTCAATGGCACGAGCTGCTGTATCCGTATGAAGATGATGTGCCGAACACTTTCGAATACGTAAACTACGTAAAAAACCAAATCACCGAGCTATGCACAAACTACGGTCAAATCCACGGCTTTTTCTGGGACTCGAACCATTTGGATTATTTCGACGAAGGCGTAAACAATCTCATAAGGAAGCTTCAACCGAGCGCGGTAATTAATGGGCGCGGGTTTGACGGCGGTGATTACAACACCCCCGAACGAGAGTACAAAGAAAATGAAATTAAGTCTGTCAGAAGCTTTATTTCGCCGACGGAAGCATGTCAATCCATTGGTATGCAAAGCTGGGGCTACCGGATAGACGAGGATTTTTACAGCACAAAGTACATAATGAGATGCATTGACAGGACGCTTGCGATGGGAGGTAACTACCTGCTGAACATGGGCCCTAATGCAAAAGGTGTGTTTGAGGATACGTATGTTGACTTGATAGGCTCAATCGGCGATTGGTTTTCGCGGGTTAAGGAAGCTTTCCACGGGACGGTTCCGATTTCTGATTGCGTTGACGACACGAATATTTTTCTAACAGCGAAGGGTAACTCCGCTTACGTACACTTTTTTAATGATCCGATCGGAACCAGCTTCGAGATAAAGGGTCTGGAGCTGCTGCCCGAGAAGGCGATTTTGCTCAACGACAATAGGGTGCTGACGGCTAAACGGGATCAAAACGCGCGGTACTGGAAGCAAAAAATGGAGTTTGTTACAATAAAAAATATTCCCGTGGAGGAATATTTACATGAGGTTATTGTTATAAAGCTAGAGTTTGAGGTACTGCCAAGCTTTATACGAGATGCGATTGCTAACCGGGCAGCGCTTGTAACTCCGAGCAAGGCGAAGCAAGCGAATGATTATTAAGCTGTGCGAGGATAAAAAACGCCCTCGTCAACCGGGGGAGGAAATCCCGGTTGACGAGGGCGTTTTGGTTGGATGGTTTATTGGTTGTCGCCGTGTTCGATGTGTTCGTGATGTTCTACGTGGCGGCGCGGTTTTAAAAGGTGGAGCGTGAATCTAACCAGTGCTACGATACCGGCGATCATTATTGCTAAAAGAACCAAAACAATAAACATGTTGATGCAGAACCATATGATACTGCTAAAATTTCCGAAATAATTACTATAGTAATAACCACGGTCGAAAAAGAAACGTGAAAATCCGCGGGAGATGTCTCTGAAGAATCCGCCTACAAGTGCAAACAATGAAAGAAGTGCGATCGGCAGCCTATACTTTTTCAAAAACCCTGTAATATCGGTGATATCGTCGGAAATATATTCTCCGGCACGAAGGCGTGCTCGTATGTTGAACGAATCGAACAGCGACGTAATGAAAATAATCGCCATAACAAACCCCGGAAGCGGACTGTGCATAAATGTCGTAAAATACACCGTCCCAAAAAAACTACACAGCACGAACAATCCGCGCTTCATAAGCCCCATGTACATATACGCCGTGCCGGGCATCGCCGACAGCAGCAGAATCAGCAGCCTGCTATAGCTGCGCTTGGGCGAGCAGTGCGGACAGTCGTCGCGCCTGTATTCCGTCCTCGTCTCCGCACGTGCGGCGGTTTTACCTACTGCCTTTGCAGTCTCTTTCGCAAGGCATTCCTTGCAGATTAAACGGTTGTCGGACTCGATCGTGCATTCCTCGCACAGCCAATCACCGCATTTTGAGCATGTGTTTAGCCCACTTCGCGTTACATGATTCACGCAGTTCATATAATCATCCCTTCCACGTATTTGTCGGCACGAGGTGCCGGCTGGTTAGTCCGGACATTGTTCCGGCTTTTTTTATTTCTTCGTTTACAAATACGGGCAGGAGCTTTAAAAGTTTTAGAGATTCAAAAGTTTTTCCAAGTTAGCTATTTTTTTCGCGTTTCTCACGCAAATGTTCCAAATACAGTATCCCACCGCCGCAAATACGCAGCGTCCCGTAAATAGCCAGCGTAATATAAATCCCCACAGCCGACAGCACGAAAAACGAAACAAGCGGCGCGACAAACAGGCTCATGTTTATAAACGTGTTGTACACGCCGATGTAAACGATTTTATTATCGCTCGGGGTGTTTTGCAGCAGGCCGTTTAGCAGGGAGACGTTCAGCCCCATTTGCGCGAAGCCGCTGAATACGCACACGAACAGCATCGGATAAACCGAGCGGCTCACTACGTACAGCAAAATACTGACGCCCATAAGACAGGCCGAAACACTCAAACAGAACGCGTTTCCCCTTTTATAAATCAGCTTATTCCAAAAGCCAGCCGAAAAAAACGTCCCTATACCGGAAGCCAGCGCAAACACTGCCAGCCACATTTCGTTCGCTTTGAGGTACTGCACCTGATAAATCGTACAGATCGACCAGCACGAATGCCAGAAGAAATAAAAAATCAGCGTAGATACAAGAAACCGCACGAATTTCTTATCTCGGAAAATGCTTTTGATAATTTTTAAGCTGGGCGAAGGGTGAGCGGCTGACGCACCCGGCGCGCCCATATCATCGCGCCGTATCTCACGAAACCGCGTGAACACGGCAATTTCTGCTATACCGATAATAAACGCGCCGATAAAAAACACCTGATACGTATTGATGACCTCGCCGGGGGTTTTCGGGAAGAAGCTGAGCGCAGCACCCGTCAGCAGAGTGACGAGCGGTATGAAAACATTCGAGAATTTGAGACGCAGACCGATGGCCGACGCGCGGACGTTGCCTTCAAAAATATCCCCGAGGTAGCTTTGGAGCGACGTTTGGGAGATGGCGTCCGGCAGGTTCATGACAGAGATGACGATGAGAAACAGCGCCGGGCGAAATTGCTCCGGCACCATTGGTATAAGCGCAACGAAAAAAAGCATAATGCGGCTCATAAAAAAAAACGCAGCAGTGACGCGTTTTTTGTTTTTGAGCTTGGCGATAAGCATCGCGGCGGGGAACAGCACGAGCGCGGCGACAATGCCCGGAAGCGAGCTGAGCAGCGAAATCTCGGCTGCGGTGCCGCCCAGACGCTGCAAAAACTTCGCGCTGAACGGCTTCCACATATTTATGACCGTGTCATAGAGCAGACCGTAAACAATAAACGTAATAACGTTGGGGTTAATACGCACTATGTTTCTATAAGATAGCTTAAATTCGTTGATATAACGCTTTA
>CAZJLW010000011.1:30437-43681 GCA_964546895.1 uncultured Eubacteriales bacterium
TTTCGTGACGGCTCCGGCGGCGTCGCGAATGTCTTTTTCGGCGCTGGCGACGGTGATACCTAGCCCGGCGGCTTTAATCATCGGCAGGTCGTTAAAATTATCGCCGACCGCGACGAGCAGCTCGCGCTTCACGCCTAGGAAATCCGCAAGATACAACGCGGCTTTGCCTTTGTCGATTGTCGGGTTCGTAAACTCCAGCAGATCCGACGACGTGAAGAACATGCCGACTGAGTCAGCGAGTTTTTCGTCTGTTCCGGCTTGCAGTACGCCGGTCATTTTTTCGGCGATACGCTTAAGGTTGTGGTTGTCGTCCTTTACGATAACCTTGTACGGGTCGCCCGGTATGGAAGTCAGGTCGTCCGTCAGCGTCAGCGGCAGTTTAATGCGGTTGATGTAGTTCGTTATGTGCGGCACTTCTTTTTCGGCGTACAGCTTATCGCCGCTGTAAACTACGATGTTCGCGTGCATTTCCTTAAGCTGCGCGATAATGGCGCGCGCGGACGTGCCGTCTAGCAGTGTGCGGTGCATGATTTTGCGGGTGTCTGTCTCGTAAATGACAGCCCCGTTAAAGCCTATGCCGTAGTCTCCCTTTTTATTAAGGCCGAGCGCGTCCTCGAACTGCCTTATCGAATGCAGCGACCGCCCCGAACACAGCACGATTATCGCGCCTTTATCGCGTGCCGCGTAAATTGCCTCGATGTTCTTCGCGGTAAGCTGCGTCCTGTCGTTAAGCAGCGTTCCGTCTATGTCTGTTACAAGCATTTTGTATTTCATCGGCGTCTCCTTTGGGTTCTCTGAAAATTGAGGAAAATTTGTTAGGTTTATTGTAAGCTATTATGGATTTTTTATCAATACCAAAAGTGCCGAGTACGCATACGGATGTATTAATGTGTTTTTTCCTTTCTTATAGCGTTATCCAGTATCGCCTGAGAACGTCGCCGTCCTCGTCGATAGCTGTATTCTCGAATAAGCCGCCGCATTTTTCGATCGTCTTAGCCGAACCAGTGTTGTCCTCGTCGCATGTTATGAGGGCTTTTTCTATGCCAAGCTCACGGCATCTTTGCAGCGCGAGCGTCAGCATTTGTGTGGCGTAGCCCTTGCGCCGCTCTGTAGGGCGCACGCCGTAGCCGATGTGACCGCCGCTTTGCAGGAGATTTTCGGTTAGCGAGTGTCGGACTTGAATCGTCCCTACTATTCTGCCGTCGACAACCGCGAAATATGTGTCGGCTATTACGAATCCGGGCGGCGCGGACGTTTGCGCAGATGCGATTTTACGCAGCCATGCTTCGTAACTGTCGGATTTTGTTATGCTGCTGCTGCCGTGGATGTGGTCTTCGCCGTTGTCGGCGTGTTCTTTGATGTAGTCCAGTGCCGCTTGCTTGTGTTCGGGTGTTGGGAGAATCAGTTGTAGGTTCATTTTTGTTTGCTCCATCTGGTTTGACATTTCCTTTAAAATAGCCGCGACGATTCCGGCAGATATTTGCGACGCTTTTTCGCAGTTTTTATCGAACGCGTCGCCACCGACGTGTTCCGCGGTGTCGGTTACGGTGCGCACTGCAATGAATGGTATGCTGTTTACATAACAAACATGCGCGACGGCGGCGGTTTCCATATCCACACATAGCGGCGAAAAGTTAGTGTTGATTTCGTCGCGGTACTTGTCTTCGATAAACGATTCGCCGGTAATCATTCTGCCGAAGTAGATGCGCGGGGGCGAATCTGGGGTCGATAACGTGGAAGTCGGGTAGCCCGTTGGAAGCTTCGATACCGCTCTCTGTGCGAAATCCAGCAGCGTCTTATCCGCTTTAAAATAAATAGTTTCCAGCCAAGGGTGAAAGCTCGTCAGTATTTCGCCGACAACATCCCAGTAAGCGGACTCGGTGGAAATAATCGTATCGAACAGCTTTACGTTAGTAGCCATGCCGCCGCAAGTACCGGCGTTGATTACGACGTTGCAGCCGTATGTGTCGATGAGTATTTGTGTTGGGATAGCGGCATTAGTTTTGCAGACGCCGCTGAAAAGCGTGACGACCTCTACACCTTCAAGCTTGCCGCTGTAGAATTTAAGCATCGCTTTTTCAGAGACGGTGCAGTCTGTTAATAAAGGTAAGAACGGGGCGACTTCTCTGTCCCCGGCGCAGATGATTCCGATTTTGTATGTCATAAATATTTCCTCCCTATAAGCTCACTCAATTCCTCAAACGAATACACGATATCTCCGTCGAACTGTTCGCCATCGCGGTTGAACAGGACGGTTTTCATTCCAAACGCTTCGGCAGCGCGCAGGTTCGCGACGCTGTTGTCGATGAAAACGCACTCACCGGCCGGAACGCTAAGCTCCGTAATCGCCGCCTTAAAAATACCGGGGTCGGGCTTACGTATCCCGGTAGACGCGCTCGTTATACAATGCGTAAAATATTTTTCAATCCCATGAAGCTCACGAATATAGTCGCTCCACGCCAACACATCGTTGGAAAGCAGTGCGAATGCGAAATTATTTTTGTAGCGCTCACAGAAGCCGATGAATCCCTCGTCGAACGTCAGATAGTTTTCGATATAATCGCGCATGGCTTTCTCAGGCTCGGGGAAGCCCATGCCCGCAAAAAATTCGTCGCTGCCTATTTCGTTTCGGGAAGCTTTTTCGTACAGCTCCCTGAACAGTGTAGGACTTGTGTCGGGATAACGCTCATGTACATATTGCCTGAAATACCCCTTGCTCTCCACTATTATGACGCCGTACATATCAAAGACGATATACATAAAACCCCTCCTCATAACCCGTACAACATATACTCATTTCTGTTTGTGCCTGTATAATACTCATTAAGCGGTATCTCCGAAACCCCGTCAATAACCGACTGCGCAATCAGCCGCGTCAGCCCGGTAACATCCTCGCGTTCGGCGGCCTCCGCAAGCGGTATAAATCCGACGAAATCATTCTCCTTCCCATCACTAACCGGCTCGCCGGAAATGTAACTAAGCAAAAACATAGCGTACCAGTTCTTAGGCTGGAACCGTATCCCGATAAACTGCTTCACATTCGCAGTAACGCCCGTTTCCTCGAAAATCTCCCTTGCGATAGCAGCCTCCGGCAGCTCCCCATTCTGCACATACCCGCCCGGGATAAGCAGCTTCCCCTTCGCCCCGCCGTATGTATGCCGCACGAGCAGTATTGCGTCGTCGCGCAGGACTACGCCGCCCACACCCCAACTCCAATTATTATTCTGTTCCGTACTCATCATTCTCAACAACCACCCTTCTATATTATTGCGACTTGATAGTCGTCCTCGTAAATAATCTCGCCAACGTAATTTGTCAGTACGACATCGTAATGCACGTTATATTTTTCCAGTAAACCAGTCAGCACTAAAATCTTTTCGCTGTATTTTGCGATTGCATCGGTTTTGAAATATGTAATGGCTTTTTGGGGATTATTCCTTTCCGGATTTTCCTTGTCATAAAACGGCGGCACAGGCAGGTTTTCCCTGAACCATTCCTCTGTGGCGAGAAACAGCTCCTTGTCTTCCTGCGTAAAACGCTCGGCGTAAAGTATGTGCCAGTTGGCGGCGAATATTCCAACCGGCTTTCCGGTTTTACCGGAGTATCTGGTTTGGATGCGGACGTATTTTTGATTCAACATTTTTCGTTCCTCCCTATGAAATAAAATAAAAAAGCGGCTAGATTAACAACAGATAAACTGTCTAACCTTAGCCGCTTGATGTTTTCATATTAGTTATAGCTTCGCCTAACATCTATAACTCCTACAAAAGCCCAAAAGGACTAAAGCCTGTGTCGTATGGAACGCGGACGCAGACTTATCATTATTTTTATTGCTATTGGAGATAAGTAATATGCGGTTCGACACAGACATTTGCCCCTTTCTTGTAAAATTTCAATAAGTATACCGCACTCATTCACGTTAATCAACGCCCAAATGAAAATTTCTTTAAACCTCGGGCGCCCAGACCAAATCCATACCGAAGCCCGGCTTATCCGGCAGCGTCAGCACGCCGTTACTGAGCGTATACCCGGAGTAGTCAACCCCTTCGGAATCCCCAAGCACAGCCTCAACACAAGGAACATGGAACGGATAAGCCGCTTCGAGCTGAGCGCAGTAATGCGTTTTGATAACGTCGCCCCAAGCGTGAGGTGAGCTGAGATAGCCTTTATCGGCAAGCTTTTTAAGCAGCGTACGCCACGCCGTGAAGCCATAACCGCAAATATCCGGCTGCCAAATATCCAGCAAGCCCTTATCGGCCAAGCTAAACAGAAGATCAATATCGGTAAACGACTCGCCGTCGGCGATGTAAGTTTGCGGACGATACCTCCGTAAATACTCACGCAGCTTACGATTATTATTCTCCTCCTCCCGGAACGGCTCCTCAATCCAGTATATAGGACAGCTTCCGATCCCCTCGAGAAACTTCACCATAGTCTCAAAAGTAAACCCGTCATTCCCGTCAACCATAATGACCGCGTCCGGCAACGCCTCATGTATTTTCGTTACAATCTCGATATCTCTTTCCAACCCCAAAGCGGGTTCCATCCACATATTGCCGCGGCCGATTTTTATCTTAAGCATCCTATGGCCGAGCGCGTAATCATAAACGGCTTCCTCGATAACCTTATCCACGCCGAACGGTTTATCCTCCGGAATAATATCGTTCATATAAATCGCGCCGTCATAAACCCGTGCTTCCAAGGCAGCGTCCGGGTTTACGATTTTGCAGACGGGCAAGCCGAGAATATTCCCGGCCAAATCGTGAAGCGCGATGTCGAAGCCTTCGTATTCGGCTGACAAAATCCCCGTTTCGGCTGCGAAAATATCGGTCACGGCTTTGCCGATTATCGCGTCGGGTTGTACGGAATCACGCTTGCGCATGAGCGCGCCCCAGCCGGTTGCGCCTTTGTCGGTTGTTATCTCTGCCACCGTGACGAAATTTCCGAAGCCGTGATAACCCTTTATCGCATTCTTCCCGTGAAGCCGCGGGTACCTTGCCTTAAACTGTTTAAACTTTACGCCCGCGATTTTGTGCCGGGCAAGCTCTGCGTTCTGTTTTTCGTAAGACATTACCTTTTCGTTCATTTTTTCAAGTCCTTTCGTTATTATCCTTTTATCGCCCCGACCATTACGCCCTTTACGAAATACCGCTGAATGAAAGGGTACAGCAACAGCATGGGCAAACTGCTGACGACGATAACCGCGTATTTTACGGTTATGCCGATCATCGCTCTTTCGGCAAGGCTCGAGGAATCTCCGCCGCCGCTTATCTGGTTGGCCAGCAAAATGCTTCTCAGCACAAGCTGTAGGCTGACAAGCCGTGTCGAGCGCAAATAAATAAGCGCGTTAAAATAGGAGTTCCACTGAGCCACTCCGTAATACAACGCAATAACCGCGAGAACCGGCGTAGACAGCGGCAGTACGATTTTCAGCAGGTACTGAAAATTGTTACAGCCGTCGAGATAAGCGGATTCCGCAAGCTCCTCCGGTATGGAGTTAATAAAATATGTACGCATCAGTATCATATTAAAGGTAGAAATAGCGTTCGGGATAACCATAGCCCATATCGTGTTAACCATATGAAGCTTATCCACAAGCAGGTACGTGGGAATAAGGCCGCCGCTCAGAAACATTGTAATAGCTATAAAAAAAGTAATGATGTTTCTGCCGGGCAAGCTTTTGCGAGACAGCGGGAACGCCAGCAAAACCGTCAGCGTAAGGCTTATGGTCGTGCCGAGTGTTGTATAGATGATACTGTTTTTAAAGCCGAGCAGTATTTCCTTGTTGGCGAACATAAGCGCAAAGCCCTCTGTCGAAAAGCCGACCGGGAAAAAATACACGTTACCGGAGGCGACGGCTTGGGGGTCGCTTATCGACGCGCTCAGCACGTACAAAAGCGGCAGCCCGATGACAGCCACGATGAGTACGCTCAAAATATACACTACGGCGACAAAAATCCGATCCGAGGGAGATACCACCTTGTTTACCATAAGCTCTCCCCTCCCAGTTTTTTAGCAAGAGTATTGGCGACGAACAGCAGCGCAAAGTTACAGAGTGAGTTGAACAGTCCGACCGCCGCCGAGAATGAATAGTCCGTCTCCAAAATACCGCTGCGGTACACGAATGTCGAGATAACATCGCTCGCGGAACGGTTAAGCGGATTTTGCATGACGAGTATTTTTTCGTAGCCGATGTTCATGATACTGCCGCAACGCAACAGCAGCATGATAACTATCGTGGAAGAAATCGACGGTATGGAAATGTGTATCATCTTCTGAAAGCGCGTCGCCCCGTCTACTGTTGCGGCTTCGTAAAGGCTTGGGTCGATACCGGTCAGCACGGCGATGTAGATAATCGCACCGAAGCCCATGTCCTGCCATATTCCCGACAGCACGTAAAGGCTTTTGAACATCGTAGGCTTGGCGAAAAAGTTAATCGCGTCGAAGCCGAGCGACTGAATGATAATATTAACAACGCCCGTCGAAGGATTCAAAATGAGCTGCAAAATACTTACGACGACAACCGTCGATAAAAAGTGCGGAATATACGTAATATTCTGGACGAATTTTTTGTAGCGGATATTTCCAATTTCGTGGACGAGCAGTGCAAACATTATCGGCACGGGAAAGCCCACGAGCAGGGAATAAAAATTTATCCCGAGTGTATTTAACAGTATGTTAGAAAAATAAAACGATGAAAAAAACCTCTCGAAATGTTTGAACCCTACAAAAGGGCTTCCTAAAAAGCCAAGGTTAGGCATGTAATCCCGAAAAGCAATTTGGACGCCGTACATTGGGACGTACAGAAACAAGAAATACCACGTAAGCGGCAGCAGCAGCATCAAATACAAATCCCATGACTTTAACACTCTTTTCATTAGACAGCCCCCTTATCTCGAAACCTAGCTCAGATTTTATATGTAAGAATGCCTGTGCGAGCACAGGCATTCCGGCTGAAAAGGTTTATTTGCTCATTGCGTTGTAGGCGGTCTGGAAATAGCCTACGAGTTCTTCTGCTTTCATTTTCTTTATTGTGCTGATGTATTCGTCCCATTTGTCGAAGCTCAGCTCGCCTGTTATGAACTTTGCCTGACACTCGTTAATGTAAATGTCCAAGTCCTTACGGATATCGGATACCTTCTGCTGTACGTCGGTTGTAAATACCGGATAACCGAACGCGGGATCCTTTTGGTAGAACTTGTTCCATACGGCTACATTTTTTCGAACGATCGCGCTGTAGATGTAGTTGGAGTTGTTCTCGTTTCTCCAGTACGGGAAACCGCCGCCCGGAAGCGGGCAAGCGTCGCCTACTGCTACCGCTACGCCGCGGCTGTCGGTAAGCATTGCCTTCGTGTAATCGTACGAGCCGTCCGGAAGCTTTTCGCAAGTCTGACCTTCAAGCCCGGGTGCAAAGCAGCCTACCATGTTCGCGCCTTCCGGCGTGAAGAAGTAGTCCAGATAGCGGAACGTGATCTCCGGGTTTTTGTCGGCCTTGGTTATAACAGCCGCGTTCCCCGCGAACGGTGAGCCGAGCGCTATGACCGGGGTTCTGCCGTTCGGGCTTTTTACCGGGGGCATAGCTACGTAGTTTGAGCTGACCTTTGTGAACAGGTCGTCGGAAGACAGCCCGAAGCTGCCCGCATTACCGGCGGCGAACTTCGAAAGGGATGCATCCGGTGTCTGTGTGAAGACCTCGTTGTCCATAAGTTTTTCTTTGTACATAAGGTTCATGTACTGCAACGTTTCTTTGTAAGCCGGGTCGAACGGAAGGAAGCTTACTTTGTTGTCGTAGAGCTTAATTCTGTCGTAGCCCAAGTTGCTGTAAACGCCAAAGAAGCCGCTGATTATGTCTATTCTGCCGTTCTTAGCGCCGCTGCTGTCTTCTACAACGTACGGTATCTCGTCGTTCTTGCCGTTACCGTTCGGGTCTTTGTCCTTGAACGCGCGCAAAACATTTAGGTATTCGTCTGTAGTCGTCGGCATTTTAAGACTGAGCTTCGTGAGCCATGTGTTGTTTATCCAGATATTTCTGTGGGCGGTGCGGTTCGGCTCGAGCGTGTTGATTTGCGGTACGGCGTAAAGCTTGCCGTCAGCTGTGAAAGCCGTCGTCTTAACGGACGGGTTTTCTTCGAACAGCTTTTTCATGCCTACGGAATATTTGTCGAAAAGCGGCTTCATGTCTATTATTGCTCCGGAAGCTGATGCCTTTACGATGTCCGGCACGCCCTTGATGATAGCTTCGGGCATGTCGTTTGAAGCCATAGCGAGGTTCACTCTCTCTGTGAAGCCGTCGGAGGAAACTACTTCCCACTCGACCTTTACGTTGGAGATTTTTTCGTAATACTTAAGTACCGCCAACTGCTCGGGAGAGTTGATGTTGGGTGGGCGGCGCATCATGTACTTCTTCGTTACCGCCTGCTTTACTATGGGCATACCCGTCGGATTAAAGTTCGCGGACGGTGCCGAAGCCACAGTCGTGCTTGCCGTTGTTACCGTCGGGAAAACCATAGCCAACGCGAGCGGAATAACCGCCAGTGCTTTTGTGCTTCTTTTCATACAATCTCCTCCTAAATATTAATACATTACTTACAAAAAAATATATCAGTCGCAGCAAATTATATACATTATTATTTTTTGGATTTACATTACTATTTTTTTGATGATGAAAATTTTGTGTTGGAATTACATTTTTCGGCGTTATCGGTGTTATAATCGTTGCGAGGGGGGCTTCGTAATGCATAATCTCATGAACAAAATATTTAATATGCGCAAGCATATCTCCGCGAAGATTTTTATATATTTCGCCGTCGTAAATATTTCGATTGTCTGCGCGATAATAGCGCTGTGGTATTTCGTAAACGCCGAGGCCTATAACAAAAACGTTATCAATAAAATAACTGACATAGTTAACGAAAGCGGGCGGCAGCTGGATTTGAAGATTAACGACATAAAGAAAACGCACGCTTCGCTGTTGAACAACGTGGTTTTCAGCGACTACATCGAAAGCAGCGCCCCCGAATCCCCTACGCTGCAATGGTTTGCGCAGTACGAGAACGTCCTGACGTCTTTGCGCACTGCCGTGACAACACACGATAGTACGATATGGGGCTTAGGCGTGTATAAAACGAATAACGAGTCATGCGTTTACGGCAGTATTTCACTTTTTCCGTTTGATGAGTACAGCATTACCGAGAATGACAAAATTTATTTTCACAGAAGCAATCTGTACCTTGTCAGGAAGGTGTCGAGCCGCGACGCGACGCTTGCGTACATTTCTACACGCTTCAAAGATAATTTGCTCGACGATATTTTTAACCAAAGCATAATATCGGGCTACCAGTTTCTCGTGTTTGACGGCGATGACGCGTTGCAATATTCTTCCGGCGACACGTCCGAGCTGGAGACGAATATTTTTGCGACGTACAAATCCCCGACCAACGGCGTC
Organism: uncultured Eubacteriales bacterium; assembly: GCA_964546895.1. GTDB lineage: Bacteria > Bacillota > Clostridia > Lachnospirales > CAZJLW01 > CAZJLW01. Next base: position 39,883 of record CAZJLW010000011.1, read on the forward strand.
ACAATAATCTGCCGGGCGAAATCCGATGTACTCGGCGGAAGCCTTAAGGAGTTCGGGCTACAGTTCGTCTTGATACTGGTCATATTCACGGGCGTGTCGGTCGGGCTGTCGAAGGTTCTGTCGCGGCAGATAACGAAAGGGATACACGTGCTGAGCGGCAACATGAAGTTAGCGCGCTCGGGTCAGACGGCGGGCTTCGACAGCGTTAATTCAGAAGACGAGATTTACGAGCTTAACAAGACCTTTACGGAGCTGATACAGCGCAATAACGAGCTTATGGAGGACAACAACCGCCGCGAACGGCAGAAAAATATTTTGGAAATGCAGGTACTGATGGCGCAGGTTAATCCGCATTTTCTGTGCAACGCCTTGTACAACATAAGCCAGCTCGCCGCCATACAAAAATCCGAGAATATAAGCAAGCTCTCAATTTCGCTAATAAACCTTCTACAGACATCGATAAGCATCGACAACACACTAATACCGCTTGCGCAGGAGATAGAATACGTAAAAAGCTACTTCGACATAATAAAGTATAGCCGCTCGTACAATATGCAGTTGGACATAAAAAACTATGACGACGCGAAAAACCTGATGGTAATGCGAATGATTTTGCAGCCGATAGTCGAGAACGCTATAATACACGGCTTCGCGCAGGATAAAAACACGGGGCTAATAAGCATACGGGTCGAGTGCTCCGACGTGCTGCTGATATCCGTAACCGACAACGGCGTCGGCATGAGCGCGGAAGAAATATCAAGCGCCCTATCGCGCGAAAAAAACGAGAGTAAGATGCGGCTTTCCGGGATCGGGTTAAGCAATACGAATAAACGGCTTCGGCTACAGTTCGGGGAGGAATACGGGCTGTTCATATTTTCGCAGGTGGGGTTGTTTACGACGGTTCAGATTAGGCTGCCGGTTATTGAGGACGGCGGCGCGAAAGAGGTGCTGTAAGTGAGGAAGGTTATTGTTGTGGATGACGAATTTCTGTCGTATAACGCGTTGAAAAACATAATGAGATGGGAAAACTACGATCTACACATATGCACATACGCCAGTAACGGCAAGGAAGCCCGGGAAGCCATAGAGAAGCACAGCCCTGATATAGCTTTTATCGATGTATGTATGCCGGTCATGGACGGGATTGAGCTGCTGAAATATATCAAGGCGTACAAAAAAGATATCAAGTGCATAATGATAAGCAGTTATCCGGACTATGTTTACGTGCGGGAAGCCATGAAGCTTGGGGCTTGTGATTATTTGCTGAAGCACCGGCTGACGGAGGATGAAATAGTAAGCGTGCTGAACCTCAAAAAAAGAAGTGGCGCGGTGAATCAGGCTGAGGAACCGGAAGCTGCTGTAGCTCATGAGTCCGTGACGTTTGCGTCTTTGTCGATTGAGCAGGAGCTTGCGCTGATATCGGCCGTGTATAACAGTAATCCGAACGATATTGAGAAGCTGATATGCAGCTTCTACGCGCCGTACGCGAACGATGCGGGCTTTAAATCTTCGACTTCAATACTTACAAGCGACATCATGCATCTGTTCATCAAGCTTAAAAACAAATTCGGGACGAAAACCGAGGTGCAGATTGCCGACAAAATAGAAGACATCACGAGCCTGACAAGCTCCATCACGGAAAAATTTGTGAGCATGGCAAAGGAAACGAGCGGCTCGGAGGAAAATTATTCCGAGACTGTCCGCGCCGCGATTAATTTTTTGAAGCAGCACTACCGCGAGGACATCGGCTTAAACGACGTGTCGCAGAAATGCCACGTCAACAATACATACCTAAGCCATCTGTTCAAAAAAGAAACCGGCACGGGAATAAACCAGTATCTGAACCGGCTAAGGATTTTGCAGTCTATGAATTTGATGCTGCTTAACGGCGTACCGGCGACTCAGGCTTATTTGCAGGCCGGGTTTAATAACTATAATAATTTCTTCAACTGTTTTAAGCTGCTGACGGGCGTGTCGCCTACGGCTTTTATTAAGAACCGTAGTAGTATTGAGTGGCTGTTGAAGTTTACGCCTTAGGGGCGCAGCTGCGCCGCCCTACCGAAACAATGCATTAGTAATATAAAGCGACGCAATAATCCCCGCAAGATTAGCAATCAGCGCACCGGTCAGCGTGTACTTTATTTTAGTAATCTTAACGCTCATGAAGTAAATACTAATCGTATAAAAAACAGTCTCCGTACTGCTCATCATAATCGAGACGAACCGCCCGAGATATGAATCGGGCCCGTGCTTCTTAAAAATATCGAGCAGCAGCCCCGTCGAAGCCGACGACGACACCAGCCGCATGAAAGTAAGGGGTACTGCTTCGTTCGGGAAGCCGAGCGCCTTAGTCACGGGCGAAATCAAGTCGCTCAGAATATTAAGCGCACCGGACGCGCGCAAAATCCCGACGGACATCATCAGCCCGATTATAGTAGGCAGAATATTCAGTATAGTACCGAACCCATCTTTCGCCCCTTCAATAAACGCCTCGTATATGTCAATTTTCTTAGCATACCCATGAAACAGAATAGCCGAAAACACGAGCGGCAAAATCAAATCCGAAATTATAAGCAAAGCCCGCATTTAGTTGTACCACCTTTCGATAAGCTTACACGCGGCCACGCCCACGAGCGTCGAGACGAGCGTCGCGAGCAGCCCGGGGCCGATGATTTCCGTCGGGTTGGCCGAGTTGTATTGCGTCCTGTAGGCGATTATATTCACCGACACAATCTGTAAGCTCGACAGATTAATTATCATGAACATGCACATCGATTTGCTGGCGGTGTCCTTCTGCCGGTTCAGCTTTTGCAGCTCATCCATAGCCTTAAGCCCCGCCGGTGTCGCCGCCCAGCCCAGCCCCAAAATATTCGCTATTATATTGGTAGAGATGTACTTCAGCGCGTTGTGGTTCTTAGGGATATCCGGGAACAGCAGCCGTAGCAGCGGCATAATCTTCTCCGAGAACGCGTCGATTAGCCCCGATTTTTCCGCTATTTTCATAAGCCCCGTCCACATCGACACTACTCCGAGCATCGTAATGCACAGCGTCACGGCGTCCTTGGCCGAGCTGATTGCCGCGTTCGAGACGTCGGGCATTTTCCCAGTGAACGCCGCCACCATAATCCCTATCAATATCATTCCGCCCCAAATGTAGCTAAGCATAGTATCAAGCCCCTTCGTATCAGCAATCGCGATTGTCCACGTAAAATATCTATATGACGGGGCGTGGGGATTTACAACCGACGCGACAGATAAAAAGTTTTTCACGGCGTATAAAATGGATTTTTTAACGCAAAATAGATTTGTAAAAAATTTGAAGGGAGTTATAAACATGGCAAACTTTACGCAATCGGAGCTTAACTCAATCCGCGAGATGGTAACGTCTCATCAGACAATTTCTTCAAAGCTTAAGAGCTATGCCGACCAATGTCAGGATTCGAACATCAAGCAGATGTTCAACCAGGCGTCCCAGCAGGCGCAAAAAAGCGCCCAGAATTTGATTCAGATGTTATAAAACAGGAGGTATAAAAATTATGCAGGAAAGAGACATGGTATTAGACGTATTAAACGGATCAAAGGCCAGCATCGGCAATTACGCAAAAGTAATCACAGAATGCTCGAATCAGAATTTGCGGCAGACGTACCAGCAGATGAGAGACGGCGACGAAAAATTCCAGTACGACTTATACAAAGTAGCGGAGCAGAAGGGGTACTACGTACCGTCCCCGCAAATGAGCCAGCAGGACTGCACAACAATAAAGTCCTCGCTTACGCAAATGGCCACTATGCAACAGGG
>CAZJLW010000012.1:0-6438 GCA_964546895.1 uncultured Eubacteriales bacterium
TTTTTGGTTCATACATTCGTCAGCACAGTGTAAAAACTCGGCGTATGATTAAATGACAAGACCTTTACCCATAATAGGGGTAAGGGTCTTTTTTTATTGCCGACAGCCCCAAATCGACACATGAAGGGAAGGATGCGTATGTATTACGAAAGCATGAACGATGTACTGAAAAAGCTGAACAGTCAGCCGGAAGGGTTGACGGCGGCGGACGCGGCGGCAAGGCTTGCGAAGCACGGCCGAAACGCACTGGAGGAAGCCCGGAAGAAAACGCTCGCCGAAAAAGCTTGGGTACAGCTGAAAGAACCGATGGTGCTGGTGTTAATCGGAGCGGCGATTTTTTCGGGGATATTGGGCGAGGCGGCGGATATGTTTATCATTTTTGCCGTCGTCATACTCAATACCGTTATCGGGCTTGTTCAGGAGAGCAAGGCCGAGCAAGCCGTTGAAGCGTTGAAAAAGATGAGCGCACAATCCGCAAAGGTACTGCGCGACGGGCAGGTGATAGCGGTTAACGCTGAGGAGCTTGTGCCGGGCGACGTAATCGTACTGGACGCGGGCGACTTAGTTCCGGCGGACGCGCGGCTGCTGGAATCGTCGAATCTGAAAATCGAAGAAGCGTCGCTGACGGGTGAATCCGTGCCGTCGGAGAAAAACGCCGGAGCCATAGCCGAAGAATCCGCGCCGATAGGCGACCGTATCAACATGGCGTACTACGGAACGGGCGTCACATACGGGCGCGCGCGCGCCGTCGTATGCGCGACTGGTATGGAAACGGAAATGGGTAAAATCGCTAAGCTCATAGCGGGCGTCGAGGAGGAGCAGACGCCGCTGCAAAAGCGCCTGTCGGAAATCGGCAAGCTGCTGACGAAGGCTGTGCTTGTTATTTGCGTAGTGATTTTCGTGACGATACTGCTAAAGGCGGGGAGCTTCAGCATCGAGACGCTCGCAGAATCGTTTATGATTGCAATAAGTCTTGCCGTTGCCGCCATACCGGAGGGGCTTCCCGCGGTCGTGACGATCGTCATGGCACTCGGCGTAACGCGCATGGCAAAACGCAACGCAATAATAAAGAAGCTACCGGCGGTAGAAACGCTCGGCTGCGCGCAAATTATATGCTCGGATAAAACAGGTACGCTTACACAAAACAAAATGGACGTACGCGAGCTGTATTGCGACGGGACGTCCTTGACTGGCGATGCATTTTTACAGGGTAAAGACGAGTCGGTGCTGTATAAGATTTTGTACCTTTGTAATGATTCCGTAGTCGGGGCGGACGGTAAGGAAATCGGCGATCCGACGGAAACATGCCTTAAGCGATTCGTCCTAAAAAAGTTCAGTGCGGGAACGTTCGACGGATTAAAACGTATACAGGATTTGCCGTTCGATTCGGAGCGCAAAATGATGACGACTGTAAACGAAACGCCTGAAGGCGTGTTTGTCTACACGAAAGGCGCGCCGGACGAGGTACTGAAGAAATGTAAGTTTGACGGGGAACAAGGCGAACGGATTAAAAGTGAGATAATGAACGCCAACAAAGGCATGGCCGGAAAGGCGCTTCGCGTTCTTGGGCTGGCTTACAAGAGCTATAAGGAAGGCGAGCCGCTGGAAGAAGGGCTTACGTTTGCGGGGCTTGTGGGTATGATCGACCCGCCGCGTCCGGAAGTTAAGGACGCAATCGCGCGCTGCAAAACCGCAGGGATTACAACGATAATGATAACTGGCGACCACCGCGACACGGCTGTCGCGATAGCGTCGGAGCTTGGAATTATTTCCGACCCGGCGCAAGCCATATTCGGCGGCGAAATCGACGGATGGGACGACAAGACGCTGGATGCGCGCATCGCGGACATTCGCGTGTACGCACGCGTGTCGCCGCAGCACAAGGTGCGCATAGTCGAGGCGTGGCGCCGAAAAGGCAGGGTAGTCGCCATGACAGGCGACGGCGTCAACGACGCGCCCGCGCTGAAAATATCGGACATCGGCGTCGGAATGGGCATAACGGGCACTGACGTATCGAAGGGCGTGTCCGACATGCTGCTGTCTGACGATAACTTCGCGACTATTGTAAACGCCGTCGAGGAAGGGCGAAAGATCTATACTAACATCAGAAAGGCCGTACAGTTCCTACTGTCGTCGAACATCAGCGAGGTGCTGTCACTGTTTGTTGCGACGCTGATTTTGCCGGCCGGCAAGCTGTTTCTTAGCCCGGTGCATATTTTGTGGATAAACCTCGTAACCGACGCCCTGCCCGCTATCGGCCTCGGCATGAACAAAAGCGAGGAAGGCATAATGAACGAGCCGCCCCGCGACCCGCGTGCGAGCCTGTTCGCAAACGGTGTCGGCGTGGCGATTGCGTACCAAGGCGTTATTTTGGCGGCGCTCACGCTTGCGTCGTACTTCTTCGGCGCGCAAATCTCCGACCGAACCGCTACGACTATGGCGTTTATCACGCTGTCGTCCGTGCAGATTTTTCACAGCTTCAATATAAAAGCCGGGCAAGGCACGGTGTTCTCGACTAAAAGCTTCGACAACCGCGTACTCATGCTCGGCTCGATAATCCCGATGGTATTGTTGTACCTGATAATAAACATACCGTTCTGTGCGGAAATTTTTAAGGTTGTTCCGCTTGATGTTGCGCATTGGGGCATCGCGATAGGTTTGGCGTTCGCTGTAATACCTATCGACGAGATTTGCCGCAGAATCCTAAAGAATACCTCTAAGAACTAGAACAAAAAACACGCACGTAGCAAGCAAAAGTAGTGCTATGAGCAGCAGGCCGATTTTTTTATTACCGTCGGAGCTGCCGCTCGATAAGTCGAGCAGTTTGCTTTTGCGCAAAATCGTAACGAGCGGCTTGTATACCAGCAGAGTAATCGCGGTATTCAGGCCGCATTTTATTAGGTTAAACGGCAGAAAAACCGGCACGAGCATTTTCGCGACAGCCTCGCGCGGATAGCCTAGGTATATGGGCGTGATGAGGTAGTTCCATAAAAGCATAAGCGCCGTCATGAGAATGCTACCTGTTATCAGCCCGATAAGTGCGCCGTTAAGCGTGTGCTTCTTCTTATATATGTACGCCGCGGCGCACGCGAAGGTGGCTGTCGATAAAACATTCATGACCAGGCCGATAAAACCTTCGGCGCTAAGCGTAAACATCTCGACAAGCGACACGACTGCCGACATTGCAAAAGCCGTCAGCGGCCCAAATATAAAACCGCCGATGGTTATGATTACATCCTTCGGCTCGTATTTAAGGAACATGACGACCGGAATGCGGCACACCGCCACGGCCACGTAAGCTATGGCGCAGAGCATAGCTACGGTTGTAAGTTTTTTAGTGTTTGAAGTCATTTTCTATTCTCCTATAGTATTCATTCAAATAATTATTTTATATGTACTATTGTCCGTGCAACCTTTCCATTGATTAACTCAGAAAGGCTGTACTTGGCGTTACCAATAATAACAGTTGTACCGTTTTTTACAGGTTCAATAATAAATTCGAGCTTAGCCCCGGCACCGTTCGCACCCGCTCTGGACGCTCCAAAGCAACCGCTTTGTGCTATTCTTATGTTATCTACAAGCTCATATGTATTCGCACCTGCTATTTCCTTTATAAGAGTCGAAGGGTCATTTTTGTCAGCATAAATGCCGTCTACACCCGTAAGTATAACTAGGGTTTTAGCTTTCATTAACGTAGCTATAACAGCGGCTGTTTCATCGTTATCAATACATTCCACTACATTTTCTGTGTTCTTTCTCAAATGATTAAGTTCCATTTTGCGGTTTTCTTCGCTGCTTACAGGGTCATTATAATTGATAATAGGTATGGCATTTTGTTCACGGCAGCGATTTAATAAACGGTGGATATGTTCACATTTTTCCATGTCATTAAAGTGCTGGTGTTCTAACAATACTTGTCGAACACTATATACAGGATTAATAAAGCGCCGATAATTCTCCATAAGAATAGTCTGCCCTTGTGCGGCGTAGTCGGTTTTTATTTCCTCAATATCTCCTATTAATTCTGAACCGCTATTGCGTTTCATATAGTCAATACGGCCTATTTCTGTAGCACCTGATGATATCCATATCCAACCGGGGTGCAGCTCCGCCCCAAGACGCGAAAAAATATTGTAATCAATATCATTATCTGTTTTACGTATAAGTGCCATAGAGCCGATTTTTCCAACATACTCACAATCAAAATTCATAAAACCCTCCAAAATGCTAACCGAATGACATAAGATTATCCAAATGAAGCATTATTTATAAACTCGTCTTTATTTATAGCGTAATCCAGCCGGTCTTTCATTACCCCGTCGTGGTATTGCGCTTTTATCCGCTCCCCTTCTTTTCGAAATCCCACCTTTTCCATAACTTTTCGGCTTGGCTCATTATCTTTGTAGCAGCCGGTGGTTATGCGAATACAGTCGTCTTGCGTAAAAGCGAACTCGATTACTTTTCTCACGGCTTCCGGTGTGTAGCCGCGCCCGTGGTATTCGGGCAGCGATAAGTATCCCATATGCACTATTTTGCCGAAAGGTGTAACATCGGTAATTGTGTAACCTACATTCCCGATAAAGATACCGGTTGCCTTATCGCAAAAACAAAAGTAATGCCCGTCAGAATTCGAAACGCCGACTTTGAGATTTTCAACGGTTTCTTCGATTGTGTGTGTTAAAACATCATCCAAATAATACATAGTTTTCTCGTCAGACCAAAGACGATGCATATCGTTCAAATCAGTTTCTTTTTCGTCACGGACGATTAGCCTTTCGGTTTCCATTATTATCATGACGACCTCCAAGTTTAGTCCGGCTTAAATCTCTTGCGTGTCTGATGCTCTTCATCAAGAACCGCCGCTCTAGCCGGTACCCCCGTAAGCGTCACTAACTCATTCTGTGCCGCGATTACGCTATCAAGCCATAACTGCTTATGCTCATCCAAATCCCGGCAGCCCTTAGAAATAGAAATCGGCTTACCGAATACCAGCCGGTTCTCCTGCCCCTCAACAGCCTGCTCGATAAATGCCGGCAAAACCGGAATCCCCAACAGCCGCGCCAGCCAAAACGCACCGCGCTCAATATCTTCCGCGCTGTCTTTATTTATGTCATATATTGTGCCTTGCGAGAATATCAAAAAGTGCTTAGGCTTTGCCCCTTCGTCAAACCATTTTTCCGCGGCTCGTATTGTAGCTATCGCTCCGCTGCGGCTTTTTCGGTCTACGGCGAAAACCTTTTCCGATTCCAATACCGGCACTAACTCCTTTGATATAGAAACACCGTTAAAGCAGTTCTCCTTCGCGAAAACAAACAGCTCCGGATAGGTATCTATAGCTTTATGCATAATCTCATAGTAAAAGCTCATTATGAGCGGAGCATCGACATCGGTCAGATGATTGGATGCTATAATATAGGAAGTGGTAGTGAAATCCTCCGGTACATTATAGGCTTTAAAATTGTATACCTTTAGCAGCATTTTCTTTACTTCAATCGCCTTATTTCTAAGCTTTTGTGGATTATCCACTATACTTAGTATTTCTTTTTCGGCGTTCTCATTAAATAATGAACCGGCATTAAACAAATTCATATAACTCACTTCCTTTTCATCGCGTATTAGGCGCTAGCTTTATATTAGCCGTTTTTCCTTCAAACTATATTCAGGTTTCGTGACATATTCTAAATATTGGATGTCACCCTTATTATTCGCGTACGACTTAAATCTCTCTACCAAATTCGGTACGGTAATATAGTCAAGCACTTTATCCTTATCAACCCACAACGATTCTGACGTTTCGTCAGACGTACACAGCTCGCCGCCTAGGTATTTGCACACAAACCCGAACATAACCTTTGTAGGGACTATGCCATAACCGTTATAGCCTTGGTATGTGCATGTATTTGACGAAACGCATATCAGTTTATTAACGTCAACATCAATACCGGCTTCCTCTTTTATTTCGCGCTTTAAGGCGTCGATTAGGTTCTCGCCTACTTCTACCTGCCCACCGGGTATGGTATAGACACCGTGATGTTTGTGTTTTACAAGCAAAACTTCATTTCTGTCGTTTTCTACGATTCCGTCGACTGCTACTATATGTGTTGGAAACTGTTTCATGTTCTACGCAAACCTCTTTCGTCAAAAGTTTTTTAAGTGCGGATTCGCCAATTACCATGTATCTTTGTTTTGTATTGACCTTCTTGACCGGTAGCTAGGCTTTATTTGGAATGCTGCTCATTCCAATGCTCTGCTGCGGCATTACTTATATCTTTAACTGACATATTTACACATAAGTTATCTCTTCGCCATTTAGTGTAGTCAAATGGTTCTTTTATTAATAAAGAAATAAAACGTTCTGCTTCAACCAAACCAAGATTTTCAGATAAACATTTAATACCACTATCTAGTAAAAACGCATCGCTATGCACGTATGTCACC
>CAZJLW010000012.1:6538-16164 GCA_964546895.1 uncultured Eubacteriales bacterium
TCTACTTTTTTTGAAGTAACTAGAGCAAATAACTGTTAATCCACTTCCCCACACCATCATTATCATTAGTATCACAAACAAAATCCGCCACTGCTTTTACCTCATCAATAGCATTCCCCATCGCCACTCCCACTCCGGCAGACTTAATCACCTCAATATCATTAACATCGTCCCCAAATACAACAGCCTGCGATAACGGAATACCCACCTTCTCCAATATCCTACCCAACGCATTTACTTTATCCGCATTTCTATGCGTTATAAAAGCGTTCTGATGTATAGACCGAAAAAGCTTTACATCATCAGTTAAACACTCCGCAATCGGAAATTCGTTATACATATCAAATTCTAACCGGATTCGCTGGAAATCAAACCGCGGCAGCTCTCCCACGTGGCAGCTGTACAGTTCCTTTGTCACAATATTAAGAACAGAACCATCTTTATACGAATAAGGTTCCAAATAAGCGCCGATCGACGTATCCGGATACTTCATTTTTATATTCTCAATTATTCTAACACCAGAATCAAACGGGATTTCGTTCCTATCGATTAGCTTGCCGTTAACAAACACATACGCGCCATTATAGTAAGCAATAGCGTCACAGGTTAGGTCATTCAAAAACCCGCCAACCTTATCAGTAGAACGCGCAGTCAAATAACCTATAAATATCCCCCGCGCCGAACACGCTTTAATAGCCGCAGCATTTGCTTCCGATATCGTTTTGTCAGAGTTAAGCAACGTATCATCTAAATCAAAAAACAACGCCCTGATATCCATACAAGCAGCTCCTCGATATGAAATCTATACGCTCCTAAACCAAACTAAGCTGACTAGTCTCAGGTATCCCATCCAGCACTCCATTTTTCCTAAGCAGCTCAATAACAGTCTTGTTAGTCTTAGTGCGCTCGCGAAACTCCTGAATCGTAAAAAATTCACCCTCGGCACGTGCTTCAACAATATTAGTCGCAACACTCGCGCCCAGCCCCGCGACGCTGCAAAGCGGCGGCATAAGTCCGTCAGGAGTGACGCGGAATTTCTTGCTGTCGGCCTCGTAAATGCTAAGCGGTACAAATTTCAACCCGCGCGCGTACATTTCCATTACAAGCTCCAACAGCGTCAGCGTGTTTTTCTCCTTCGCAGTCGCTTCCTTTCCGAGCGCGACAATTCGGTCGAACTCCACCTTCGCGACATCGCGTCCGCGGCACATCGTTTCGTAATCGAACTCCTCCGCTTTAACCGAAAAGCTGGCCGCATAAAAACTATACGGCTCGTAAAGCTTAAAGTATCCTATTCTCACCGTCATGATAACGTACGCCACGGCGTGTCCCTTCGGGAACAGGTACTTTATTTTGCGGCAAGACTCGATATACCAGTCCGGTACATCCGCTTCTTCCATCATTTCTATTTCAGCGTCCGTAAGTCCCCTACCCTTACGAACGTTTTCCATTATCTTAAACGCTGTTTTCTTCTCTACACCCATGCTTATCAGGTAAATCATAATCTCGTCACGCGCCGGAATAATTTCCTTCAGCGTGGCAGTCTTGTTCTGAATCAGCTCTTGCGCATTGTTGTACCATACGTCCGTGCCGTGCGAAAGCCCAGAGATACGCACAAGCTCCGAAAACGTACCGGGATTCGTTTCCAGCAGCATTTGCCGGACGAACGACGTACCGAACTCGGGCAGCCCAAGCGTCCCCGTGCGGCAGTTGATATCCTCCGGCTTGACGCCCATCGCCTCGCACGACGTAAACAGCGACATAACCCTCTTATCGCTAAGCGAAACGGTCGTCGGGTCGATGCCAGTTATGTCGTGCAGCATCTTAATAATCGTCGGAACGTCGTGACCGAGCAAATCCAGCTTAAGCAGACGCCCCTCCATCGAATGATAATCGAAATGCGTGGTTACTACGTTAGAATTAGCGTCGTTAGCCGGGCGCTGTATCGGGCAGAACTCGTAAATACTGCGTCCCTTCGGCACAACGATAAGCCCGCCGGGATGCTGTCCGGTCGTGCGTCGCACGCCGGTACAGCCGATTTTCAGGCGGTTTATTTCAGCGGCACGCGCCGCAACCTTCCTGTCTTCCAAATAATTCTTCACGAAACCGTACGCTGTCTTATCGGCCAGCGTAGCGATCGTACCCGCCTTAAACACGTTCTCCTGTCCTAGCAACTCCTCAGCGTAGGCGTGCGCACTCAGCTGATATTCACCCGAAAAGTTTAAATCTATATCCGGCTCTTTATCGCAGTCGAACCCCAGAAACGTTTCAAACGGAATATCATGTCCGTCGCGGTGCAGCGGTGTGCCGCAGTTCGGACAATCCCGCTCAGGCATATCGTAGCCGCAGCCGCCGGGCGAAAAGCCCTTCACGACATCCGAATCAAAATCCGAAAAGTGGCAGTTCTTACACAAATAATGCGGCGGCAGCGGGTTAACCTCCGTAATACCGGCCATAGTCGCCACGAGTGACGAACCGACTGATCCGCGCGAGCCGACGAGATAGCCGTTATCCATCGATTTCCTGACGAGCTTCTGCGCCAGTATGTACATTACGGCAAAGCCGTTTTTTATAATCGAACCCAGCTCGCGTTCAAGACGCGTCGCTACTATAGGCGGCAACGGATCGCCGTAAAGGTTTTTCGCAGTCGCCATTGACAAGGACGTAAGCAGCTCCTCGGAGCCTTCGATAAACGGCGGATACGTCCCGTCCGGTATCGGCTTGATGGATTCGATCATGTCGGCGATTAGGTTCGTATTCGTTACGCACACCTCGAACGCCTTCTCCGCGCCCAAATACTCGAACTCCGCAAGCATTTCTTCCGTTGTTCTGAAAAACAGCGGCGCTTGGTTGTCGGCGTCCTTGAATCCTTCCCCGGCCATAATAATACGCCGGTATACCTCGTCTTCCGGGTCAAGAAAATGTACGTCGCACGTCGCGACGACCGGCTTACCGAATTTTTCGCCGAGCGAAACGATTTTTTTATTTATGTCCTGCAAATCCGCGACGGATTTCACATGACCTTCACGCAGCATGTACATATTGTTGCCGATGGGCTGTATTTCAAAATAATCGTAGAACTCCGCCAGCTCACGAATATAGTCGTCGGGCATGTTGTCCTTGACGGCGGCGTAAAACTCGCCCGCTTCGCAGGCCGTGCCGATTATCAAGCCGTCGCGCAGCTTCATGAACTCGCTTTTAAGTATCTGCGGCTTCTTATAAAAATGCTTAATATGCGCGTTTGAAACAAGCTCGTACAGATTCCGCAGACCGGTTTTGTTTTTTACGAGAATGACGGCGTGGTGGCTTTTGAGCTTTAGCTTGTCGCTCGATGCGCTCGCAAAAATATTTATGTCCTGTAATGTATTTACACCTTTGTCCCTTAACATTGCGGCGCATTTCACAAAAATCTCCGCCGTGGCCGCCGCATCGTCGACCGCTCTGTGATGATTTTCAAGAGAAACGCCCAAATGCTCCGCTACAATATTCAGCTTATGCTTGTTAAGCTCCGGGAACATCGCCCGCGATAGTTCAAGCGTATCAAGCACCGTGTTGTTCAGCTCGCGTCCAAGTCGCGTCGCCGCCGCTTGCATGAAGCCCACGTCAAACGACGCGTTATGCGCCACAAGCACGGCGTCCCCGGCGAACGCAGCAAAATCATCGAACGCCGCGGCGATTTCCGGCGCGCCCTTAACCATGTCGCCCGTTATTCCGGTCAGCTTAGTTATTTCCGGGGGTATATCCGTCAGCGGGTCGACAAACGTACAAAAACGGTCGCCAATAGCTCCGTCTATAATTTTCACAGCTCCGATTTCAATAATACGGTGCTGATCCTTCGACAAGCCCGTCGTCTCGATGTCGAACACGACGAACTCATCCGCCAGCGTTCTGTCCTTCGGGCTTCTGACGATCGCACCCAAATCATCGGCGAGATACGCTTCAACACCGTAAATAATTTTTATATCCTTACCGGCCTTCATCGCCTCCGGGTAAGCTTGTAGTACGCCGTGATCAGTTATCGCAATGGCCTTATGCCCCCACGATATCGCGCGCTTTATGTAATCCGTCGCCGACGAAACCGCGTCCATCGCACTCATTTGCGTATGGAGATGCAGCTCTACTCTTTTTTGCTCTGCGTTGTCCGCTTTCTTAAGCTCGGCTTCGCCCTTGCACAACTGCGAAACCATTATCGTAAGCTCCTTGCTGTATTCGTCGAACACTGTCTTTCCCTTTACGACAACGTTCCCGCCTACAGTAATAAGGCTTTTAAATTCGTTGTTATATAAATCCGGCCTTACAAAAAACTTAGCGGTTATAGAATTGCTTCCGTCCGTCATATCAAAAATAATGAGCAGCCGTTCGTTTTTCAGCTCGCGCGTCTCAGTAGATAGTATTCGCCCGGCGGCGAGTATATCGCTGTCCTGTTGAATGTCGTCGGACAGCTTGACCGGCTCGCCGTTTTTTAGTTCGTCGAGCAGCTTCTCGTTTATTTTTACCTTTATTCTTCCTTTACCGCCTTTGCTGTTTTTCCAAGGCGAGTCGCCCGCGGGACGGCTCGGCGTGAACGGTACGACATTTTGCGCGGACGGAGCCGGTGCAAACGGAGCGGCGTCCTGCGTGAACTCGTACGAGTTCGGCGCAAAAGAATCCGCCGCGGACGAAGAAGCAGATTCGTACCCAGCTGAACTCGGTACGAGCCCGGCATTCCCCGCCATGCCTTCCGGCTTCTGCACAAAGAACAGCCCGTCGTCCACCTTCACTATCTTACTCTTATCCAAATCATCTACGAAATCCACACGCAGCGCAGCCCCGAACCGATGCTCAATAAGCGACTGAATAATCCTGTCCAGCTTCCGCGCTTTAAAAATAAAAGCGGCCTTTGCTTTTAGCTTAACGAGCAGCGTACCGTCGTTTAATTCCCAGCTTGCTTCCCGGAGAATATTACAGCAGAGCAGGCTTTGGCGCTCGACCGCGAACAGTACGCTGTCCCAATAACTACTCAATGTGTTCTTTATATCCCCGTCCGATAAGTCGTAGCGCAGCTTAATATCCACATTCATAAGCGGAAAGCAAGTTTGCAGTCGATCCTGTAGCTCGTAAACAAGGCTTTCGTTTACGAGGTTGCTCATTCGCAGGTCTATGCGCATTTTTTTTTCGCGTTCGCTTAAGCTGATACCGTGAACCTCGGCCGTCGCGAATTTATTTACTAAGCCCGTTGGCAGTGACAGCTTCTTGAATACGTCGGCAAGCCTTCTGGTTTCCATTTACAAAGCCCCTTTGTGTATTACAGCGTTTCCAGTTCTTTCAAAAACTCGCCGAGCAGTTCGGACTCCGGCACGCGCTTTACGATGACGCCCTTCTTAAAAATAATGCCGAATTCCTTGCCGCCCGCCAAGCCGATGTCCGCTTCCTTCGCTTCGCCCGGCCCGTTCACAACACAGCCCATTACGGCGACCTTAATATTTTTATTTATACCGACGCAGCTCTGTTCAACAGCCTGTGCGATTTTTACCAAGTCAATTTGCGTACGCCCGCACGTCGGGCAAGAAATAAAATCCGCGCCGAACTTCCGTATGCCGAGCGCCGCGAGTATTTCCTTCGCGCATTTGATTTCCTCTGCGCGCTTGTCCGGTTCGCATGTCAGCGAAACTCTTATCGTATCACCGATTCCGTTGTTTAGCAGCGTACCCATGCCGACGGCCGATTTGATTGAGCCTGAATAAACCGTACCGGCTTCCGTTATGCCCAAATGAAGCGGATAGTCGACCTTCTCCGCTATAAGCGTATAAGCCGCAATGCTAAGCGGTACGCTAGACGATTTAAGCGAAATAATAATATCCGTAAAATCCGCGTCCTCCAGCAGCGCGACGTGGCGCAGTGCGCTTTCGACAAGCCCCTGCGCCGTTACGCCGTTGTATTTCTCTAAAATATCCTTTTCGAGTGAGCCGGAGTTAACGCCGATACGTATCGGTACGCCCCGGCTTTTCGCGGCGGCGGCTACCTGCCGTACCTTGTCGGAATCGCCTATGTTTCCCGGGTTTAGCCGAAGCTTGTCCACTCCGTTTTCAAGCGAGCGCAGCGCCAGCCTGTAGTCGAAGTGTATGTCCGCCACCAGCGGAATTGATATACGCTTTTTTATATCCGGCAAAGCTTCGGCGGCGGCCATGTCAGGCACGGCCACACGGATTATTTCGCAGCCGCAATCGGCCAGCATATTGATTTGCGCCACGGTTGCGTCTACATCGCGCGTGTCTGTGTTTGTCATCGATTGTATTGCAATGTCACATCCACTGCCTATTTTTAGGCCGCCGATATTTACCGATCTCGATTTTCTTCTTTCCATCTATAAAGTCCATCCCTTCCAACCCGTCGCTCCGGCTCTGCCGAAGCTTTATGAGCATATATACGAACACAAGCAGAAAAATCAAAAATATTTCGCTTACCAAATAAATGACGTACCGCATATTCGCCTTGTACTCCGCCGAAACAGGCGTCGGCGGCGCGGTAAGCGACAGCTCCCAGTTTTTCACACCGGCGGGTACGGCGATTTTTACGGAATCGTCAGCCGGCTTGTCGCCGCCAGACGACGCGACTGTCATTCCGTTCCCGTCAGTAATGGCGAAACGCACGCCGTCATCATAACCCTCCGCCAAGAAGAACGGCGAAAACCCGTCCGTGTAAATGTCGGCGTAGAGCGAGCCGGAATATTTGTCCCCGTTATATATTGGTGAAATAATATGTACAGACGGCTTGCCCGTCATGTAAGACGGCTTCACGTCCGTCACAAGCGCTGTTCCCTTCGATATCTCTTGGAACGAGGCGCTGTCTGTTATGTTAAGCGTTTTGCCGCCGCTAAAATACAGCCGCCCATCGGGTGTTATAACGGCGAGGTTACTGTAAAGCCCGCCCTCCAAGCCGCTCAGTACATTTAACGTACTTTTAAGCGACGCGGCGGACGCGATGTCGTCCAGTCGTCCCAGAACTCCGGCTGCGCTTCTTAAGCTCAGCGTCATAGCAGAGAAACGTTCTTCGATGAACCGCGCGTTATTTTTTGCAAGCTCGTTCATGCGGCGCTCGGTCTGCTCGGCGTCAAGCTTACGCGAGTTGTCATAAAACATTATAAACGCCAATGCCGCAGCAGTTACGGCAATGAATATTACTAAAACCGTCATTAAATGATCGCGCAGTCGGCGCATAAAAATTCTCCCCCAGACAATCCACTCTGCGGCACACCGCCGCTTTTTTCTTAGCTTTTTTCCAAGCTTGTTTATTTTATCATAACTCATTCGCAATCGACAATAATTTTGTGAGTGTCAACGTCGACGAGAATAATATCGTCGCCGACCTGGTTGACGCTTTTCCACGGAATATGGTACTCCTGATCCCTGCCAAAAATCCCGAACACCCGTCCCGGCCCCGATATAATCAGCGTCGCTACCGTCCCGTCATCCTCGTTTATTTCGATATCGCTTATGAACCCGAACCGGCAGCCGTCGCGTGTATTTATTACTTCCTTCTGGCGCATGTCATACATTCGCATCATTTAATACACCTCGTCTCAAAAAATTGAATCGCATTTTTACCCGCAGTATATTTTATTTTTTGCCGCTCGTACGTATGCAATAATTCACATTTTTGGGATAATTTTTATTAATTAATAAAATGTAACGGGAAATAATAGTTCTACTAAAATTAAACAACGAGGTGGATTAGGACATGAAAATGAAATACACGAAAATACTAGCCGCGACGGTGATACTGACGGCTATGGTCAGTTCAAAAGCGTATGCGACGGACATTGAAATGTATAAAATCAAGACAGGCGAAACGCTGTGGGATATTTCCAACCGTTACGATTCCGACATTAACAGCCTGCTCGAGGCGAACCCGCATATAAAAAATCCGAACGATATCATCGCGGGCGACGAGATAAAAATTTATCTGGACAAGTCGGATATAAAGAATAAGACACCGCAGCCGCAAAACATGGATAAAAATGTAATCCCCGACAAGACAAACCCGAACGGAGCCGGAGCCGAAGCCGGAGCCGACAAAAACAACCTGGCGCCCGTTATCGGCGCGGCCACAACGGAAAAAGAATCCGACGGCAAAGACGCTAAGCGCCCCATCGTAAACACCCCCGGCAACCCGAACGAGCTGCGCGTAGCGGAGCTTGTTAACGTCGAGCGGCAAAAAAATAACCTCCCCCCGCTCACGTTCAGTGCCGACATCAGCAACATCGCGCGAGTAAAGAGTGAGGACATGGCGAAGAAGAAATATTTCAGCCACACATCGCAGACATACGGCAGCCCGTTCGATATGCTCAAATCCTTCGGCATAAAATACAAAACAGCCGGTGAAAACATCGCAAAGGGACAGAAAACGCCGGAGAACGTCATGAAGTCGTGGATGAACTCGGCATCGCACCGCAAGAATATTCTTAACCCGAAATATACAGAAATCGGTGTAGGTTACGCAACAGATGCGTCCGGAACGCCGTACTGGACACAGCTTTTCTTGAGCAGGTAGTTGCAAATAAAAAAATGCCTTATAGCATGACCGTTATCGGTTGGCTATAAGGCATTTTTTAACAGCACTCGAGCGCTTCTGTAAGCATGTCCTCGGCGATGTTTTTTTCGACATTTTGGGTAAGGATCAGTTCTGAAACGATGATCTGCTTAGCGGTGGTAAGCATTTTCTTTTCGGCGCTGCTTAAGCCGCGCTCGCGCTCACGAAGCAGTAGGTTGCGAAACACAAGCACTACCTCGCTCAGCTTACCGGATTTGATTTTTTCAAGATTTTCCTTATAACGTTGGTTCCAGTTCTCCGGCATATTAATAGGCTCTTTGTTTACCCCGCCGATAATGTTTATTATCTCGTCCTTCGCATAAATTTGCCGTATCCCCAAATTTTCAGCTTTACCGGCAGAAACCATAATCTTCAGATTACCGACAGGTATTCTCATGACGTAATAAATCTGAGAACTTCCGTCGATCTCCTTCTGCTCTAAATCCTCTATGACTCCGGCGCCGTACATCGGATAAACAATTTTGTCTCCCTTGCAAAACATAATAGCCTCTCTCCTTAAAATTCTACACCGCTTACGCTTAATAATACCCATTATATCACACATTTAAAAATATTCATAGTTTTGTAATAAATTTTTTGTTTATTTTTCAATTTTTATGTAATGTCCCGTTTTTTTGAATGCAAAAAAGGACAGCGTAAAAACCGCTGCCCCCTCACTATGTAAATCAGTATTAAGCGTACAACTCTCTAGCCAGCTTCAAGCTTTCCTCGGCTCCAAGCAGCGGCTTATACTCCAACCCGCAGCTTCCGGTGTAACCGGCTTTGTCGATTGCTGCAAAAATCACCTTATAATCGTTCTCGCCGTATTGCAACTCGTTTCTTCCGGGGTGTCCCGCGCTGTGAAGGTGAGCTATGCAATCCAGATTTTTCGTAACATTGGGAATAATGTTGCCTTCCATAACTTGCTGGTGATAAATGTCGTAAACCACCTTAACAAGCGGATGATTCACTTCGCGTATTATTTCGAAGCCCTCAACAGCCGACCAGAGATAATACCCGGGGTGATTCACATAAGTATTGAGCGGCTCAATCATAATCGT
>CAZJLW010000012.1:16264-38576 GCA_964546895.1 uncultured Eubacteriales bacterium
GTTTCCTCGCAGACCGCCTTCACGGCGTCCAAGTCCAGCGTCTTCCATTTATATGTCTCGATCGCGTCATACCCAAGCTCTTTCACCTTGCGTACGGCAGCGATAAAATCCGTGTTCCCGAAAAAGCACGGGATAGGTACACATAATCTCATATTTACCTCCATTTGCGGCTTAGCCGCGCAGATTTGTTAGAATGTAATGACCTCGCCCGTCTCCATAGACTTGTTTGCGGCGAAGCCCAGCTTCAATGATTTCAGTGCGTCGTCGTACGGCGAACGTATGCCGCTCGGGTCGCCGCTCTTAACCGCGTCAACGAACGCGCGATCGAGTAAGTACGTCTGATCTACTCCAACGCTTATGTCTCTTGTTTCCTTGGCAGTTTTGATAATAAGGTTGTTGCGCAGACGGTAATCCAGAACCATATCGTTAAGCGTAATAACATAGCCACTGTTAGGCCGAACCTTGCAATAGCAACCGCTGACAAGCGTCGCGGTTACGTTGTTTGCGAAGCGGATTACGGCAGTCGAATGGTCGTCCGTGTCGAACTCCGGCGAAGCGTCGACGCCCGGCTCGATAATGCCACGCGAACATGTCGCATAAACCGAAAGCGGTTCGCCGTACAGATAACGCAGACCGTCCACCAGATGAATGTTCTGCTCGACGAGCTGCGCGCCGCATGTAGATTTTTTCTGCCACCACCAAACGCCCGGTATTCCGCCAACCCATGAGCCGTACACCAGCCCGCCCTGCTTATGACGCGGCAGCTCTTCCTTAATCATATCGATTAAGTCAAGATAACGATCCTGAAAGCCTACCGCAGTAATTAGCTTGGTTTCTTTTACGCGCTTTGCGATTTCGTCGGCTTGTGCCAAATCCAGCGTCATCGGCTTCTCTACCAGAAACGGGATGCCCATATCGATGGCACGGGTTTCGGTATCCGTATGCGCAGTCGGTTCAATCGAAATAAAAACACAGTCCAAGCTTTCCTTACTCTCGCCGTCGTAAAGCGCCGAATGGTTCTCGTAAATACGGTTGCAGCCGAATTTCTCCGCTGCGGCAAGCCGCCTCTGCTCAATCGGATCGGCAACCGCCACGACCTGTACATCTTCCATCTGCAACAGCGCCTTGATATGCGCGTTCATTCTGCCCCCGCAACCAATCAATCCAACTTTAATTTTTTCCATACCTAGACCCTCCGTTTTCTGTTTTTTATTGACAGTCGTCTTTCTTACAATATAATTATATTGTCGCCAAAACCACACAGTCAATATAATTTTATTGTTTAACTATAAGGATGTTGCTTATGTTTGCTGAAATAAATAAAGACCAGCTCGATCGTTTACCGTTTGTAATATGCACTCTCGGCGAACAGGTGAAGCAGGTTCCCGTTCACCGTCCGGACGGTTTTGAATATCATCAGTTTATCTGGCTTGCTTCCGGTCAGGGGCAATTTATTTGCGATGCAAAAAAACATACCCTGTCGGCTGGACAGGGTATGTTTTTTAGGCGGCAAATCCCGCATGATTATGAAGGCTTGGCTGACGGTATGCACACCGTCTGGTGTACGTTTATGGGCGCGGATTCGTTGCTTGATTTTTATAACATAGCGGACTGCTTTTTGTTTACGGTTCCGGAGTTTCTTACTCCGACTACGGCCGCGCTAAAGGCGGCTTGCTTGGATAACAGTAACATCGTTACACGCTCCGCCGCCGGGTATAGCTGGCTCGTCGAGCTGCTCGAAGGGCTGTTCGCACCGGCCGCGCCCGTGGCGGTGCGCGTTCTGCAATTTCTCGAGAACCATTACAGCGAGCCGCTTACGCTTGACGACATCGCCGACCATACGGGAATAAACCGCTTTTCGCTGTGCCATTGCTACAAACGTGAACAGGGCATAACCGTTATGGAGCAGCTTAAAAAAATCCGTATCGCAAAGTCTAAGCAGTTCTTGCGATACAGCGTGACGTCAGTTGAAGAAATCGGACGGTTGTGCGGTTTCGACAGCCCGAGTTACTTCGGCAAGCGCTTTCGGGAGGAAACTGGGCTGTCGCCGCGCGAGTACCGGCGGCTGCACCAGAAATAATGAACTTTAGAGTACTTGATGCTAGTTTTGATTTTGCGCAGCTTCTTCCCATATGCCTTTTGTATACGTTTCATCAACCATATCACAAATCCCGGCAAGCATCATAATAATCCCTTGTAACTTATGGGGCTGTACAATATACACGCCTTTACTTGTGTTATTAACATCCTCAACGATTAAGTCGGCGGCTAGCAGCGGCTTCATATGATGATACACCTGCCCCGTCGAATTGAGCTTGCACTCGCTTACAAGCTCCGCAACCGTCATCGGTTTTTTCATAATCGCAAGCAGTATGTTAAGCCTGTCGCTGTTTCCGATACAGCTTAACACCTTTTCTGCCGTGTGGTTTTCAATGAGCTGTAGCAACCCGTCGGTATTAATGCAGTTTCTAATCCAGTTAGACTGCCGGCCGCCGGAAGAATAAACGCCTAAATACGTAATCATTCCGGTTATGCCCTTTTCGTCCGTAAGCGCGCATAGCTCCTCCATCTTTTCGCTTAGCCGTTTATCGGGATGCATGTTATTCATCGGATGTATGTTCTTAAGCGGTTTTGTGTTGCTACTTGCTTGCGGTTGCGATTGCGATTGCAGCTGTAGTTGCATCTGCAACAACTGTTTTATTTCTGAAACTTCCTTTTTGAGCGCGTCAATTTCTGAACCGTAATCTCTAGACATAGTTAATCCACCTTTCATGAAGTGTTGTAACGTAATTACGTAATTACATATTATCAGTACGGGGCGATTTTGTCAATACGTAATTACGAATTTCCCACGTTAGTTTCATAAATAATCATAATGCGCAAACAATGAACGGGTACCCATGAGGGTACCCGTTTTGTTTTAAACAACATATTTTTATGAAAGAAATGATGTATTTTCGATTACTATTAAAACGCGGCCTACCAATTCTCCGGTAGCCGCGTTTTTTTGCTATAACAAATATTTATCAATATAAGAAACAAGATTAGCAATCTCAGGCTTAGACAGCTGCGCCGTAGCACCGAGGCTTTCACCCTTCAGCTTCATTTCCTCAGTTATGAGCGATGAGAAGATGATTACGGGCATTTTTTTAAAGAAGTCGTGGTCGCGTATGAGCTTTGTAAGGCGATGCCCATCCATTTGCGGCATTTCGATGTCCGTTATAACGCAGCAGCACATTTCTTCAATAGGTCTACCGCTTTCTTCGAAGCTCTGCAATTTTTCCCAAGCCTCGCGACCGTTGGAGCAGCAGATGACGTTCTGATAACCGGCTTTGTTAAGCGCCTCTAAAATCATGCGCTCAAGCAACGGCGAATCCTCCGCTATAAGTATAGGCTTCATGGAGTTCGTGCGTTTGCCAAGGCTGTCGATGTCCTTCATCTGAATACCGACTTTCGGGCTTATATCAACAAGAATTTTTTCAAAATCAATAATGGTGACAAGCCGTCCGTCGTATTTGGCTATGCCGGTGGCAAGTCCTTCGTCGCCGCCGTAAATAGCCGCATCCGGCTTTTCGATTTGCGCCCACGATATTCTTTGAATCGATTCGACGCTGTGGACGTGAAACGCTGTCTCAACTTTGTTAAAACTGGTTAAAATTAGGATATCCCTATCTTCGTTAGTAGAGGGGGGCAAGCCCAAACATGACGCCAGATTAACAACCGTGAGAATAGTATCGCGCGGTTTAAATACGCCTTCAATAAATGGGTTGGAGTTAGGCATCGGTGTGATAGGAGTTTTGTTAAATTGCATTATTTCGCTTACTTTGGATACATTTATTCCGTAATGCCTGTCCGAAATAGTAAATTCCATAACTTCAAGCTCGTTCGTTCCGCTCTCCAGCAGAATTTCCTTTTTTTTAGCGTGCGTCATTATTCTGCCTCCCTGAAAATAAAATACTGAAATTTCACATGGATTGATTTTATACCAGCCATGTGATAAAGTCAAATAAATTTACAAAAACAGGAGGCGCGCGAATGTGCGGCATATGTGGTTTTACCGGGTCGCTTGACGACAAAAAAGTTATAGCCAAAATGATGGACAGGATTATTCACAGAGGTCCGGATTCCTCTGGTGTTCATATAGATGAACATATTACGCTGGGTTTCAGACGGCTCAGCTTTATAGATTTAAAGGACGGCTCGCAGCCAATATACAACGAGGACAAATCGATTGTACTTGTCTTTAACGGCGAGATTTATAACTACCGTACGCTACGCGAACAGCTCATCGCCCTCGGGCATACATTCGCAACGCGCAGCGACTCCGAGGTGCTCGTGCATTTGTACGAGCAGTACGGCAGCGGGTTGCTCTCACACTTGCGCGGCATGTTTGCGTTTGTCATACACGAAACAAAAACGGGTGTTACGTTCGCGGCTAGGGACTTCTTCGGCATCAAGCCGCTATATTATTTTATCGCGAACGGCAGCTTTATTTTCGGCTCAGAAATAAAATGCCTCCTCGAACACCCTTCTTTTAAAAAGGAGCTGAACGAGGAGGCGCTTGAACAATATTTAACGTTCCAGTATTCAGTGCTGCCCGAAACATTTTTCAAAAACGTTTACAAGCTAATGCCGGGGCATTACCTGACCTTCAAAGATGGACAAGCCGAGACGACGCGCTATTTCAAGCCCGAGTTCAAGGAGCGCTCCGGCCTGTCGCTTGACGATGCCGTCGGCGAAATCGATGCGGCTGTTCTCGATTCAATCGAAATGCACAAAATAAGCGACGTCGAGGTCGGCTCGTTTCTGTCGAGCGGCGTAGATTCCAGCTATGTTGCGGCTTGTTTTAACGGCGACAAGACCTTCACGGTCGGCTTCGATTACGACAGCTACAACGAGATATCATACGCCAAGGCACTGTCCGAAAAAGTCGGCATCGCCAACATCAACAAAACTATCACGACGGAAGAATACTGGGAGCATATCCCGCGCGTTCAGTATCATATGGACGAGCCTTTGGCCGACCCGTCGGCGATAGCGCTTTACTTCGTCAGCCAGCTCGCGAGCAAGCACGTCAAGGGCGCGCTGTCCGGCGAGGGTGCCGACGAGTTCTTCGGCGGCTACAATATTTATCGCGAGCCGATGGATATGAAAATTATAACGTGGCTTCCGTTTCCGCTTAGACGGCTTATCGGTCGGTCGGTAGCAAAAATCCCATTCAGCTTCAAGGGTAAAAACTTCCTTATTCGCGCCGGTAAAACAATCGAAGAACGCTTCATCGGCAACGCAAACATGTTCAGCCTTGAGGAGCGCAAGCGGATTTTGAAAGCCCCCAAAACAAATCGACCAGCGACAGATATAACAAATCCGTTATATCGCGCCGTAAAAGAATACGACGACATAACAAAAATGCAGTACCTCGACATACATCTGTGGCTCGTCGGCGATATTTTGCTGAAAGCCGACAAAATGAGTATGGCGCATTCGCTCGAGGTGCGCGTTCCGTTTTTGGACAAGGAAGTGTTTCGCGTGGCGTCGGGCTTGCCGCTTTCGCACCGCGTAAACAAGAAGGCGACGAAGTACGCGTTCCGGCTGGCCGCGAACCGCCATCTGCCGGACGCCGTCGCTACGAAAAAAAAGCTGGGCTTCCCCGTCCCGATACGTATCTGGCTGCGCGAGGAAAAGTATTACAACATAATAAAAAACGCCTTCTCATCGGAAGGCGCGAAATATTTCAACTATTCGGAGCTAATGAAGCTGCTTGACGACCACAAAGACGGCAAGCGCGACAACAGCCGCAAAATCTGGACGATCTATATGTTTCTTGTTTGGTACGGCGAATTTTTCGCCGCGTAAGCTGCCGACGAGCTACCGATCGGCACTACCGAAAGTCAGCATGATAACATTTTTTAAAGCACCGGCGGCGACGTCAAAACGTTCGGCGTCGGTTGCTTCTGCTGCGATGCCCTCAAACCGCTTTAAATGAGGCTCAATGCTTAAGAACACATCGCGGCCTTTGTCGTGCAGCTTCTTTAAAATATAGCTGACATTACCGTCACCCTGCCCCGCCGGTACAACTACGCCGTCGGCGAATCGTGCGTCCTTCACGTGCATGTAATCTATGTACTGTTCCAGCATGTCGTACGCCATTTTGGTATCGACCTTAGCTTGAACAAAGTTTGCAGGGTCGAATATTCCGCGTATGTCGGGTAGATGCTTAAAAATATCGAGACAGCGCTCGGCGTTTTCACCATAGATGTGTTTTTCGTTTTCGTGCAGTAACGTTACGCCGCTGCCTTTGTTTGCGGCAACAAGCTGCTCGAGCCGCCGCATTACCTCGTCGCGGTATTGTTCGGGCGCTTCCTCCTTCGGTATTACAAAGCTGAACATACGTATGTACCGAGTCCCAAAAATCCGTGCCACTTCAATCGTGTGCTTAAACAAATCCAAATGCGCCTCGAACGGATCCGTAACCCCTATCTTGCCTATCGGCGAGCCAATCGCAGAAACACCGAACCCACCAGCGTCAAGCTCTTCCTTTATAGCCTTAACCTCCGCAATGCTATAGTCCGTTATCGTCTTTCCGCTCACCTTCCGTATTTCCAAGAACCTGATCGAATTCCTCCCAAGCACCTGCATTTGCTCCCGCAAATCATGCCCTGCCTCGTCTCCAAATCCCGATATAACAAAATTTTTCATTCGCCGCACTCCTCCTCTTTTTTCATGACAGCCGTATTTTAAACATAATAACAGAATTACAAACAAAAGTGCAGAAATTTCACATTGAAAATTTTCTGGGGTAATGCAATAATAAATTGTATTTATTACATAAAAATTAATTAAGGAGGAATTAGTATGTTAGCAAAAAGAGCGTTATTATCCGTTACTATGGCGATGATGATGTCGGTCACAAGCTTTGCCGCATCAGCAAAACCAGCCGCCACAGCCACGCCTGCGGCCAAGGCGACAGCAACACCTACGGCCAAGGCAACAACGCCAAGCACTTCTGCCTCAAAACGCGTTACTATTTATTCACCCCACCCATCGGGTCCTCTTAACGCCGGTATTAAGGAATTTCAGGAGAAGACCGGTATTACAGTAGACCTCGTAGCGGCAGGCACGGGCGAGCTGTTAAAGAGAATCGAGGCAGAAAGCGCCAACCCGCAGTGCGATGTTTTCTGGGGCGGCGGTGCCGACTCGCTCGCAGCTTACAGCAAGTTCTTTGAAGTTTTCAAGCCGTCCGACATAGCCAACATCGACAAAAACTATCTGGCCGCGGACAATATTTGGACAGGCGAGTCTCCCCTGCCTATGATTATCATGTACAACAAAAAGCTCGTTAGCGAAGCCGATGTACCGAAAAGCTGGGCAGATCTGTTAAGCCCGAAGTTCAAAGGCAAAATTGCTTACGCCGATCCTAACAAGTCCGGCTCGTCATACACTATTCTGTGTACGCTTCTGACGGCTTTCGGCAAGGACGACGGCAAGGGCTGGGATTTTGTTAAGTCACTCGTCAAAAACCTTGACGGCAAGCTCCAAGGCTCCTCCGGCGACGTTTACAAAAAAGTTTCCGACGGCGAGTTCAGCGTTGGTTTGACGCTTGAAAAAGAAGCTTACACTTACGTAAAGTCCGGTGCCAACGTAGGTATCGCTTATCCGTCCGAGGGTACATCCGCTGTTCCGGACGGTATCGCCCTTATCAAAGGCGCAAAAAACAAAGATAACGCCGCTACATTTATTAACTTCATCTTAAACAAAGACAGCCAAAAAATGATGTCAGAGACCTTCTCAAGACGTCCGGTTCGTACTGATACTAATCCTCCCGAGGGTTTACCGGCTCTGAAGGATATCAAGTTCGTAGACTACGATTTCAGCTGGGCTTCCTCTAAGAAGGAAGAAATCCTGAGCAAATGGAAAGACGTAATAGTTGGTGACTAATACCAACAGCTTTATTTTAAATATTTCAGATTAAGAAATGGCGTGCAGTATAAAAACAGCCTGCGTCACAACGACGCAGGCTGACTGTACGCATTTTTTGTATACAGCTAAAGGAGTTGGATAAATTGAGTCATAATGTAACCATAAGCAACGTAGTAAAACGGTATGGAGATTTCATAGCAGTCGACGACATTTCCTGCACGATTAAGCAAGGGGAATTTTTTACGCTGCTGGGGCCGTCAGGCTGCGGAAAAACTACACTCTTAAGGATGATCGCAGGTTTTAACTCCATAGACGCAGGAACAATTTCCTTTGACGACAAGGTTATTAACAATATAGACGCACACAAGCGAGATACGGGCATGGTGTTCCAGAACTACGCCATCTTCCCGCACATGACAGTCGCGGAGAATGTCGCATACGGCTTAAAAGCCCGAAAGGTATCGAAGTCGGAGATAGAATCACGTGTTGACGAAGCTCTGGCTCTCGTGCAAATAAAGGATTTAAAAAACCGCAAGCCTTCCGAGCTGTCGGGCGGGCAACAGCAGCGCGTGGCGCTGGCTCGCGCCATCGTTATAAAGCCCGGGGTTTTGCTCATGGACGAGCCGCTGTCCAACCTCGACGCGAAGCTGCGCGTACAAATGCGCACAGTAATAAGAAAGCTTCAACGCGAGCTGAACATAACCACGATATACGTAACTCATGACCAGGAAGAAGCGCTGTCGATTTCGGACAGGATAGCAATAATGCGCGCAGGAAAAATAATGCAGCTGGACACGCCGGAGATTATTTACAAAAAGCCGGAGAACATGTTCGTAGCCGGATTTATCGGTACGTCGAATTTCCTCGAAGGAGAAGTCAAATCCTGCGACGATAACTTAAACGCCGCCGTCAAACTAAAATCCGGTTATGAATTCAATATCAAGCTGAAGAAAAGAACTGAAGGCGCAGTAGTGCTATCCGTAAGGCCGGAGCAGCTGATTCTTAAGCCCGGCACAGAAAAAGGCATTAAAGCCGAAATAAAGCTGCACACGTTTTTGGGAGACTTCGCAAATTATGAAATCGAACTGCCCGACGGCCAGATCGTAGAAGCCAACGAATACACGAAGGACATAGACGTAGTACGTGTCTCAGGCGAAAAGGTTTCCGTTGCCTTTGATCCGGCAAAAATCAGCCTGTTCAACAAAGAAGGCACGGAGGTGTTCTCATGAAAAAGCGCGATAAGCTTTTTAGCTTCTGGAATGTTGTCAAGCTCGTCTCGATTGTTTTGTTTATCATATTTTTGATATTCCCGTTTTTCAGTGTTATCGGTGAGAGCTTTCGAGCCGCAGACGGCAGTTTTTCCCTCAAATCCTACGTCACCTTTGCCACGAAAAAATATTACTACCGTACGCTGAAAAACAGCCTTGTGACTTCGGGGCTTGCTACGGTGTTCTGTGTTATATTGGGCGTGCCGCTTGCTTACATAACATCTCGGTATAAGATTTACTGCAAA
Organism: uncultured Eubacteriales bacterium; assembly: GCA_964546895.1. GTDB lineage: Bacteria > Bacillota > Clostridia > Lachnospirales > CAZJLW01 > CAZJLW01. The sequence continues at coordinate 25,698 of CAZJLW010000012.1, forward strand.
AAGCTAATAAACCTCATGATTATCATGTCGCTTATGTCGCCGCCCTTTATCGGTGCTTACTCATGGATTATGATGCTTGGGCGCAGCGGCTTTATTACTAAGTTTATGGAAGAGACGTTCGGATTCAGAATGCCGCCTATTTACGGGTTTTGGGGTATAGTCTCCGTGTTTACGCTTAAGTTCTTCCCGTACGTATACCTTTACGTATCCGGTGCAATGTCCAGTATCGACAAATCATTGGAGGAAGCCGCCGAGAATTTAGGCTCGAACAAGCTCCACCGTATTTGGACAATCACGATGCCCGTTATATTCCCTACCCTCTGCGCCGGGGCTATTATGGTATTTATGTCGGCTATGGCCGACTTCGGAACGCCTATGCTTATCGGCGAAGGCTATAAGGTTCTGCCGGTGCTTGTTTACGAGGAATACATGAGCGAAATGGGCGGCAACGCCAGCATGGCCGGGGCGCTCAGCGTTATTATTATCGCTTGCTCAACGCTTGTACTCGTACTGCAAAACTACGTAGTGGCGCGCAAAACCTATACAATGACTTCACTAAGGCCGCCTATTGTTGAGGAAGTTTCCGTACCGAAGAAGTTTTTGTTAACGTCCATTTGCTTTATCGTTTCGTTCATCGCATTTTTACCGCAGATAGTCGTCGTCGTGACATCCTTCATAAAAACAAACGGCCCTATTTTTGTAAAAGGCTTCAGCCTTGAAAGCTATGAGAAAATATTTTTCAGGCTGTCCACAAACATTACAAACACATTTTTGTTCTCCTTTATCGCTATAATAATCATCATTATTATGGGTATGCTTCTGGCTTACGTAATGGTTCGCAAAAAAAGCCTTGTCAGCAGTTTTCTGGATTTCTTGATTATGTTCCCGTACGCCATACCTGGTTCCGTGCTCGGTATCAGTATGCTCGTGGCGTTTAACAAGCCGCCGATACTTATTTCCGGTACGGCTGCCATTATGATTATCGCTTATGTCATACACAAAATGCCGTACACAGTACGTTCCAGCAGCGCGCTCTTATACCAGATAGACCCAAGCATTGAGGAAGCTTCAATAAACCTCGGCGTCTCGCCTATGAAAACGTTTTTCAAAGTCACGGCGCTTATGATGGCTCCCGGTGTGCTCTCCGGCGCAATACTCAGCTGGATTACAACCGTTAATGAGCTTAGCTCAAGCATCATGCTTTACAGCGGCCGAACTGCCACTATTTCCGTCGCCATTTACACGGAGGTTGTGCGTTCCAGCTTCGGTACCGCCGCTGCGCTGGCGTCAATCTTGACCGTTACGACTATTGTGTCGCTTTTATTATTTAACTGGATTAGCAAAGGGAAGGTCTCTGTTATTTAATGAAAATCAACCAAAAAAAATTCGGCTTCTTTGCCAAGTTATTCATTTGCCTTTGTTTTATAAGCATCGTTTCCGTCAGTCTTTTGGGTGCGCTTATGTATTTCGTTTCGTTTCGGGTTTCCAAGAAAAATTTAGAAGCCCAAACACAGCGCATTGCCGGGCAGGCTTCTGTCAGCCTGTCCCAAAAGCTGGACGCTTATAAAACAGGGCTTTCTTATTTTTGCGCTGATAAAGAAGTCATAAGCCTACTTGGGCGCGACGAAATAAACCGCGCCGATGTCACGGAGCTGTACAAAAAAATGTACCTGCTCATGGCCGGAGACAGCACAAAAATATCGATGCATGTTTTAAAAGCAGACGGCGGCTTTCACGTGTCGACGGCGGAGCTGCCGCTGCAATACAGTATGCCCGTCGGCAGGCAGTGGGGTGTGTTCCGCCAGTTGGCCGATAGACCGGAGGGTATAATCTATTCAAACCGATTCACACAAGCCGGAACGAGCTATGCAGTAACCGTCGCGCAAAACATAATGGACGGCGAAAAACTTGTCGGATACGCCATTATTGACATATCAAATGAGATTATTGAACGCACGCTGGATGGAACGAGGGCGTCGCTACCCGTCAGTTACAGCCTAACGGACAAAAACTACTACTTGTTCTACGATGAGACCGCAGCTTCTAACACAATAATGTTCATAGACAAAAATCTGCGTGACAAAATTAACGAATCAAAGGACGGCATCACCTACCTAAACGACCCGAAGCGTCTGCTCATACGCGAGCAAAGCAGCGCTGATTTCGACGTGTTGCTTTACGTACCGATGGGCTTGGTTGAGCTGAACAACAACTTTATTATGACGGCGATGCTTATCGTAGATTTCATTTGCGTTTTTCTTTCGCTCATGTTGGCGCAGTATCTCGTGCCGGTCTTCGCAAAACCTCTCGCCACTCTCGAAAAAGAAAACCGACTGCGACTTGCCGAGCTGAAAATGCTACACGCCCAGATTAACCCTCATTTTTTGTATAACACACTGGATTCAATAAAATGGATTGCAAAAATAAACGGCATAGATGACATTGTGCTTATTGTTGAGAAGCTGGGACGGCTGTTGAAATACAGTATGCAAAACCAAACCGAAACAGTACGCGTGCAGGAAGAAGTCGGGCTGCTCGAAAGCTACATCGCCATACAAAACATTCGTTACAGCGGAAAATTCCATGTTAAAATAGATATTGATGAAAGTTTACTTAACCGAGAAATACCCAAGTTCATCTTGCAGCCGATTGTGGAAAACGCCATAATACACGGCATCGAAAGCAAAATTGGTACGGCTGCATTAAGCATCAGCGGTTATACACGAGATGGCAATACGATATTCGAAATAACCGATGACGGCGTCGGCATAAGCCATGAGCGTCTCGAAGAAATACTTGTAACCGAGGCGTCGCCGGACAACATCGGCATAGCCAACGTCAGCAAGCGAATTAAGCTGTACTACGGTAAAAACTTCGGACTGGACATAATAAGCGGCGAAAACAAAGGCACTACAACGAAAATTATTTTGCCGGAGCTGAAGGAGCCGATGGAAAGTACGGCGAAGGGAGCGAAAAAGAAATGATAAAGCTTATTATAGCCGATGATGAGCAGTTGGTACGTAAGGGGCTGGTGCTTACAACAGATTGGAACCGGTACGGTTGCGAGGTCGTCGGGGAAGCCTCCAACGGCCTCGAAGGCTATGAGCTTATAAAAAAAACTAAGCCGTCCCTTGTCATAACCGATGTACGAATGCCGGGGCTGGACGGCATACGCATGATAGAACAGCTGAAACGCGACGGCATCAAGTCAGAGTTCATAGTGATATCGGGCTACAGCGAGTTTGAGTACGCGAAGCAAGCGCTTAAGCTGGGGGTAACGGATTTCCTCGTAAAACCAATAGAGGACACCGAGCTGTCCGAGGCACTGACTAAGGCTTGCAAAATCATTTCTGAGAAGGAACGCATCGGCAAGCTGGAGAGCCAGATAGAAAACGCCGACCGCATGTTTCTGCTGTTCAAGGAATACACGGGTGGTACGGGTGAAGGCTCTCATTACGTCAGCCGCGCCATAAAATATATCACTGCCAATTATAAAAACGACATCAGCATAAAAACCGCCGCCGACAGTCTTTTTATAAGCGAGAGTTATTTGAGCCGGTTATTCAAAAGCGAAGTCGGCCAGACCTTCGGGGACTACCTAACCTACTACCGCATAAAAATGGCTTGCAAGCTTTTGGAAAGCCCCAACGTAAAAATTTACAGCGTAGCTAACCTGATAGGCTACCGGGATCAGCGTTATTTCAGTGTGATTTTTAAAAAGCTGGTCGGTTTAACACCGAAGGAATTCAGGAACATACGTATTAATGAAAAGGAAACGGATAAATGATAAAAAACATAATTTTTGACATGGGTAATGTATTGTTGAAGTACACTCCTAACGAGTACGTAAAAGCCGTGACAGATGATTTGCAAGTACGGGAAACGTTGCTGCGTGAGCTTTACGGCAGTCCGGAGTGGCTTATGGTAGATTCAGGGGAGATATCCGAGCAGGAGCTTGTTGAACGGGTATCGGCGCGTATACCGCAGCACGCAGCCCTCGTACGGGCACTGCTGGAAAACTGGCACATGGAAAACGATCCTGTGGAAGGAATGGACATACTTGTCGAGCGGCTGAAGGCGAAGGGCTACAAGCTATTCGTTCTTTCTAATGTAGGACTTAAGTTTCATTCGTTTAAAGATAAGGTCAAGGCTTTTGAGTTTATGGATGGTTTTGTAATATCGGCCGAGGAGAAGGTTATTAAGCCGAACCCTGATATTTTTAAGAGGATTTGTGACCGGTACAGGCTTGAACCACAGGAATGTTTGTTTATTGACGATGTCTTGGGGAATGTATTAAGCGCGAAAGACATGGGTATGGAAGGGTTGATTTTCCGGGGACGGGACGAATTTGAGGAGTATTTGAAAAAGAGTGAGCTGCTTTAGATATGAAATAATTGTGAAAAATTTATTGCAATTGTTACAAAAGTGTGATAGAATTATTTTAATAATATTACATTGTAAGGTGGCTGACATATTAACATGAAAACTCTTAATATGAAACCGAGCAAAGCAAAACATAAGCAAAGCAAGTATTTTACAATAATGTTTGTGCCTTCATCATCCGGCAATACAAGAAGTATGCGGATTCCGCACTGGTTTTTATATGGTTTACTATCCATTCTTGTGTGCATGTTTGCATCGGTTATAGCGTTTACGGCCGGTATCAATTATTTAAAACGGGTCGCCGACGAAAAAAACAAATATCTCCGTCAAAGTCAGGAGCTTAACTCCAAACTTGTCGAGGAAAGCAAAAACTTAAACTCGACGCTCATTCAGGAGCGTAACGACAGAGAGCTTAAGATTATGTACGAAAAGGAAAAGCTAAGCGACCTTTCCGAGCGCAAAATCGAAGGCTACGAGGAAAAAATAAAGTTTTACGAGGAGAAATCCTCCGAGTTCGAAATAAAAATCGAAGAACTCAGCAAAATCAAAACGGATTTGTATAACAAGCTTTCTAAGAAAACCGATATTCCCGACATAAAAGAAAAAGCAAACGCACTCGCCGGCAACAAAACTCCGGAGGTCGGTATGGGCGGTGTCTCGGAAGCACTTTCGCTTGACGAGATTTACGAGTACATCGAAGACCGCCTTAACAGCGAGCTTGCCTACTACAAGGAACTCAGCGAGCTGGTCAAAAAATCCCAGCCTTATCTTGAAAACTATCCGACAGTATGGCCGGTACGCGGCGTTATTACGTCGGAGATGGGACGCAGACCCAATCCGTTCGGCGGCGACAGCAGCGAGAACCATTCCGGTCTTGATATCGGCGTGCCGACCGGCACTAAGGTTAAAGCAACCGGCGGCGGCGTGGTCGAATTCTCAGGCTACAAAAACGGTTACGGCTACATGGTTATCATCGATCACGGCATGGGCGTCAAAACATATTACGCCCACAACTCCAAGCTACTGGTCAATAAGGGCGAGAAGGTCACGCGTGGACAAGTAATATCGTTATCCGGCAATTCCGGCAGAAGCACAGGTCCCCACGTTCATTACGAAGTCAGGGTTAAAGAAGTTATTGTTAATCCGCGTGGATTTTTAACAGAGTAGTCGCATAAATATGATGTAAGATAATTCGAAAGGTATGATTTATTATGTTCGCTAAAAAAGAAACCACAGAAGCTACAAATACGATTATCGGCGAGGGCGTCCGGCTCGAAGCGGCATTATTAACCGGCAGTCGCTCAGTCAGAGTCGACGGAGAATTTTGGGGGGACATAAACATAGACGGCAGCCTTATCTTGGGGGAGACTGGCAGTATTTACGGAAACGTAACCGTAAAATATATGCTCGTCGCGGGTAGGATTGACGGCAACATCACTTGCAACGGCGCGTTACATCTCGCCAGCTCATGTATTATTAACGGCGATATCGATACCGTTGGTTTAATCGTTGACGAAGGCGCATGTATGAACGGCAGCTGCAAAATGAAAAAGGAAAGCATGCTTATTGCTGATAACAGACGCGAAATGGCACTTCTAACTTAATAACTTATTTAAAAGCTATTTCCTTTTACCGTTTTTTTGGTATTATGGAAATAGCTTTTTTGATAAGGGTGACAAAAGCCGCTTGCGAGCTTTTTCACCCGCTCATGAGGCGTTAAAGATGCCGGGTACCGGCATTGCGACGGGCGCTTTTCCCGGCGCGGCTCGCGTATGCGAGCCTTTGACGGGGCGAATTACGTTTTTCGAGGTGATATTTATGGGTAAAATTTTAGTAGTGGCCGAGAAGCCCTCCGTCGGTCGGGACATCGCAAGAGTTCTCGGCTGCGGCGGCAAAGGAGACGGTTTTTTGTTCTCCGATACGTACATCGTATCGTGGGCTATCGGACACCTGGTAACGCTGTCGGAGCCGGAGGATTACGACCCGTCGCTTAAAAAGTGGCGCTTCGATACGCTTCCGATTATTCCGCGCAGCATTAAGCTTAAACCGATTGAGAACACAAAAAAACAACTGGGCGTGCTAAAAAAATTAATGAACGCAAAAGAAACCGACTCAATCGTTTGCGCAACGGACAGCGGTCGCGAGGGCGAATTGATTTTCAGATACATATATGATATCGTTAGCTGCGGCAAGCCGTTTAAACGGCTGTGGATTTCGAGCATGACGGACGCGGCCGTTACCGACGGCTTCAAAAATTTAAAGGACGGCTCGGCCTACGATAATTTATACCTGTCGGCCAAATGCCGCTCGGAATCCGACTGGCTTGTCGGTATAAACTCAACGCGTGCGTTTACACTCAGCTACAACGCGCTGCTCAGCGTAGGGCGTGTGCAGACACCGACGCTCGCCGTACTCGTCCGGCGTCAGAAGGAAATCAACGAGTTCGTCCCGAAGGATTATTTTGAAGTCAAGGCGTTCTTCGAAGGTTACAGCGGGGTTTGGATAGACGATGAGAACGAGACGAAAATATTCGACCGTGCCAAAGCCGACGCCATCGCCGAAAAAGTAAACCCAGGCACAGGCGTAGTTGAGAAGGTCGAGAAGGAGGACAAGAAAGTTCCTCCGGGCCTGCTCTACGACTTAACTGAGCTACAACGCGACTGTAACAAAAAATTCGGACTGTCGGCGCAGAACACACTCTCTATAGCGCAGGATTTGTACGAGAAGCGCAAGCTCATCACCTACCCACGTACGGACAGCAAATATCTTAGTAGCGACATGGTGCCGGGACTTAGTGCGTTATTAAAGCGGCTAGGCGGTGTTGAGCGCTACGCGGATTACGCGTCTTACGTAATGGCTCTGCCGAAGCTGCCGATAACGAAACGTATCGTCGACAACTCGAAAATCACCGACCATCACGCAATCATACCTACAGACGTAAGCATCAACACGCGTTCGCTTTCCACTGACGAGTTCAAGGTTTACGACCTCATAGTCAGGCGATTTCTGGCGGCGTTTTACCCTAACTATATCTACAGCGTGACGCGGCTTATTACAAATGTAGCCGACGAGCGCTTTCTATCTAAGGGGACGACGGTAAAAAAGCTGGGCTGGATGGAGCTTTACGCGAGCGAACCCGACGATAATAACGATGATAAAGAGGAAATGCTTCCCGACTTAAAACCGGACGACAAAGTAACCGTTCTAGACGCCAAAGTGCTGCAAAAGAAAACGCAGCCCCCGAAAACGTATACGGAAGGCACACTGCTGTCGGCTATGGAAAACGCGGGGCGATTCGTCGAGGACGAGGACTTAAAAGAACAATTGAAAGAATCGGGGCTTGGTACACCTGCCACACGCGCCGCGATAATCGAACGGTTACTAACCGTCGGCTATATAGAGCGCAAGGGCAAGTCTATTATCCCGACCGAAAAGGGCATGAAGCTAATCGAGGTCGTGCCGGAGGAGCTGAAATCGCCGGAGACTACCGGCAGATGGGAAAAGGGGCTTGCGAGCATCTCGAAAGGGAATATGAAGGTAGAGCGGTTTATGCAGAGTATAGAGCGCTACGTTCATTACATAGTTGCGGCATCGCAGAAAAGAGACGGCAGCGTAGTTTTCGCGCCGGAAGACCGTGGCCGCAAAAAAAATTAGCAAAGGGGTAAATATATGCCTATAAAAGTTGCCGATAATTTACCGGCGAAGGAGATTTTACGGAAGGAAAACATATTTTTAATGGATGAAACGCAGGCTTGTCATCAGGACATACGCCCGCTTAAAATAGCGATTGTTAACCTAATGCCGCTTAAACAGGTGACGGAGGTTCAGTTTTTGCGGCTGCTGGGTAACTCACCGCTGCAAGTCGATGTAAAATTCGTGTACATGGAAAGCCATTTGTCCAAAAACACATCCATCGAATACCTGTCGTCGTTTTACAACAACTTCGACGAAATCAAACACGAAAAGTTTGACGGCATGATAATAACGGGTGCGCCAGTGGAGCATCTGGATTACGAGGACGTGACATACTGGGACGAGCTGTCAAAAATAATGGAGTGGTCAAACACTAACGTAACATCTACTTTACACGTATGTTGGGGCGCTCAGGCAGGACTGTACTACCACTACAAAGTGAAAAAGTACAAGCTTAGCGATAAAATGTTCGGTATTTTCCCACACCGCAAATGCGTCGAAGGTACGAATCTTCTGCGTGGCTTTGACGATGTATTTTTCGTGCCGCAGTCGCGCCATACCGATGTACGCCGCGAGGATATTGAGAACGTCCCGGACTTGGAAGTATTGTCGGTATCAGATGTCTCAGGCGTGTATATCGCCGCTTCTAAGGACGGGCGGCATATTTTCGTAACAGGCCATTCGGAGTACGATTTCGACACGCTCAAAAACGAGTACGACCGCGATGTTAAAAACGGTTCGCCTATAAATATCCCTATTAACTACTTCCCGGGGGACGACCCGACGCAGGTTCCGACCGTATCGTGGCGGGCGCATTCGAACCTGCTTTTTATCAACTGGCTTAACTATTATGTTTACCAGATAACACCATATGATTTATGATGTGAAATTATTTGACAACGGCTTGGCGCTCATGTATAAATATATGCCGAGCATATAACAGTGATAGGAGATGGCTTTATGAACGCACAATTAATTTTGGAAAACGGTACTAGGTTTTCGGGTAAGCTTTTTGGAAGTGACACTGATGTGGTCGGGGAAGTTGTTTACACGACAGGTATGGTCGGATACCAGGAGACGATTACCGATCCGTCGTATGCAGGTCAGCTTGTGACAATGACGTACCCCCTCATCGGTAACTACGGTATCAACCTAGAGGACATGGAATCGTCCGAGCCGAAGCTTAGCGGATTCATCGTAAGAGAAAAATGTGACACGCCGAGCAACTGGCGCTGTGAAATGGAGCTTGACGCGTTTTTGAAGCGCCACGGCGTAACGGGGTTAGAAGGCATCGACACGCGCGAGCTTACAAAAATACTTCGCGACAACGGTACAATGCGTGCTGTAATAACATCCGACATGTCTATATCCGACGAAGAAGCGATTCGCAAAATGAACGCTTTTACTAATAAGGACGCTGTCGCTTCCGTTACCACAAAGAAAGCATACACTATCGAAGGAACCGGCGTTCACGTTGCCATTATAGATTTAGGTATTAAAAACAGCATGATAGATGAGTTTAAGAACCGCGACTGCAAGCTGACTGTGTTCCCGGCTTTCACGTCGGCGAAAGAAATTTTGGCGAGCGGCGCTAAGAGCGTGTTTGTATCGGGCGGCCCCGGCAGTCCGGCTTATGTGCCTGAGATTGTGTCTGTTATTAAAGAGCTTGTCGGTAAGAAGCCACTGTTTGGCATTTGCCTCGGCCATCTGCTTATCGCGGAAGCGCTCGGCTGCGAAACGAAGAGCCTTAAGGCCGGACATCGCGGAGGCCATCCCGTTAAAGCTGTTAAAGACGGGCATGTATATATTACTAACCAGAACCACGAGTTCGCGGTATCTACTATGCCAAGCGGCGTGAGCACCACGTTTATTAATGTAACGGACGGCTCAGTCGAAGGCGTACGCCACGAAACACTACCCGTGTCCGGTGTTCAGTTCCACCCGGAAGGCAGTGCGGATTTAGGGTTTTTGTTCGACGAGTTTTTGAAACAGGCTTAGACGGAAAATTGTTCTTGAATATTTTTTGAAAATGTGCTATAGTTTAACAGTAAGGTTTATCTGGGTGTAGCGTAGCTTGGTAGCGCGCTTGAATGGGGTTCAAGAGGTCGCAAGTTCAAATCTTGTCACCCAGATATATAAACCGGGCTTGCCGAGTAATCGGCAAGCCCGGTTTTTTTATTTATGTGTTACAAACCTGTAACAAACCTATTGCCCTACTGGTTCATTTCATGTTAGACTTGGCTTGTTTCCGGCTTAAACACATGTCATTGGGGGAGTTATCTATGGTGCGAAAGAACACAAAGGCTTTGGGGTACTTGTTGGAAATCCTAAGTATAAAACCAAGTGAATTAGCAAAAACTATACATATTGACAGAACAAACGTAAGCAAATGGATATCAGGTGCGCGTTCATTTAATTCGTCATCGAATCATTACAAAGCCGTGATTGACTTTATTATTGACACTAACGAGCGAAAAAACCTGAATACACTCGAAAACTTTTTTTCCAGTATTTACGGTTGTTCTCCGGAGAAAAACTGCGTTAGAAAATGTGTTGACCGGTTCTTAAATATGATTGATATACCTAAAAGCGTTTACTCCACTGTCTGCGAAGCGCAAGGCAGTATGTATCATTGCAATATCCCTATTTACAACAATGTCGACGGCAGATACCACACGCTTATGGATATGCTAACTTTAGCGTGTAACTCAGACGGCCATGAACATGTGTATTTGTTTGATAACGAACAGTTTTCATGGTTGGTACGGCAGCCCGAGCTGATAAGCTCCGTCATTGATACTATCAAAAAAATACTCGAGAACGGACACGAGGTTACATTAATATCTAATGCCTATTATGCGATAGAGTATAAGGCTTTTTCGATGTTTTCTTATATCCTGTGCAGCTTTGGCAATTTTAATGAATATTTTTTAACGGAGAACATGAATCCCCGTATTATTAGTTCCTACTACCTTCTAAAAGACAAGGTGGTGGTAATGGGATATGGCTTAAAAAAGGGTACCGACGAGATATACACTCGCGTCATGAGAGATCCTTTATCCGTTTCATATTCAGAATATATGGTTAAGGAAATAATGCATGACTGCCGTAAAACCGAGATAGTTACGACAACTCCCGCACGTATTTCTGTGTACGAAAGGCTTATTAAGCTTGACTTTATTGATGAGGTAAGTTATTTGTACACACCCGGGCTGACGTTTTTAACGATGAGCCGCGAGCTGCTTATTGAAGTTTTAAAGAAAAACCATGTATACGGTGATTTACAAAACGCACTGCTTAATCTTCATGCGAGCTTGTATAAAACCCATTACAAGAATACGCCGATACCTCTTGAAAGGCATGTTTGTTATTACGAATTCTTACGTGATATGGGCAAGCTTGATAATATATATTTAGATGAGCTTTCGGTTATGTGCGGCAAAGAAGTGTATATATCGAAAAGCCAGTATATTCAACACCTGCTTGATACGGCAGAGCGCGTGCTTAGCGCTCCGAATTATTGCATGGGCTTTCTAAAAATAGTAAACGGCTTATACGACCAAAACTACAGCTGCAAAACAAAACGTAACCTCTACCATGTGCTTTGCCATAAAGTTATGAAATATACCGATGAACCTACAGTCGTAAATACAGCGATTTCGATACTGGAAACCAATTGGCAAAAAGATATTCCATACGAGTACAAAAATAAGTTTGAAGTAGCTGAACGGCTTACGCAGCTTGCTCAGGAGATATCAATGTAATAATATTAGTAAATTGCCACGATATGTTCACATTTTCAAACGTGCCAAATAAGCTCCTACTATTCCTTATACTAAAGAACTATGCTACAGTAATGCAAAGCATTAATACTATAACGGAGGGGAAATAATGAAAAATTTAAAAATTAACACGAAGCTCATTCTTAGTTTTGGCATTATTTTAGTTTTATTGGTTGCCCTAGGCTATGTATCCTTATATAGCATGAATAAAATTAACAACATAGTTAAGCAGTATAAAAACTACTCCTTGCCAAACACAACCAACGCTTTAAATATCGAGAAGGACTTGATTCTTATAAGGGAGCATTTGCTCACTGCATTGGTAGATAACGATTCTGCTATAATCCAGCAGAATATCAACGATGCCGCCTCCACGCGCGCGACTATCGACAAAATAGTCACTGCTTACAAAGACACTATACGTGCAGATGTTTCGTTGCTTGATGAGGTTATAACAATAGTTAACAACTGCAAGGATATACGTGAAAAAATCGAAGCTCTTGCGTTACTTAACTCAGCTGAAACAAATGCTCAGGCTTACGAACTATTTAAGAGTCAGTACAAACCATCCTTTGAAGCGGCAATCAAAAAGCTTGATGAGTTAAACACTCAGCAAGCCGATATAGCAGAAAAGCAAAACCAAGAATCCGATGCGGCGTCAAAAACTGCTACAAATACCGTATTCTTCTGCATTATCGCTTCTCTTGCAATAACAGTCGCATTGATATTTTTACTGAAAAAAGTAATTGTTATGCCGATTAAAGCCATTGAAAGCGCCGCGAAGGATATAGCAGCCGGTAACTTAAACGTCAACCTTCGAGCTGACAGCCGTGACGAGGTCGGCGAATTAGCCATTTCCTTTATTAAACTTAAGGACACTATATTATTACTTACTAGCAAAATTAATCTCTTGTCAAACGAGCTTAGTAAAGGCGATATCGACGCCAGAATCGACGATAGTGTATTCGAGGGCGAGTACAAAGTAGTCGCTAAGGGAATTAATTCAACGGTAAATGATTTA
>CAZJLW010000012.1:38676-39932 GCA_964546895.1 uncultured Eubacteriales bacterium
ACGCTTACACAAGGGCTTAACAACCTGCTCATAGCCGTAAGCACACCTATAGACGAGGCCAATGAGATTCTTGCAGAATTATCAGCAGGTAATTTTGATATTACTGTTAACAAAAATTATAAAGGAAGCTTTGCCGAGATGATGGGCGCGTTTGATGTAATGGTTAAAACAACAAGCCTTTACATAAACGAGATAAACGATATCCTTAAAACAATGTCGACGGGCGACCTCCGCAAGGAAATCACTCGCGAATACATCGGCCAGTACAACCTTATCAAGGAATCGATAAATAACATTCTCAGCACGTTAAGGCTTACGATGACCGAAATCAAAACGTCGGCAGAGAACGTGCTGACCGGAGCAAAGCAGGTTTCGGAAGCGTCTATGGATTTGGCAAACGGTTCAAGCTCGCAGGCCAGCGCCGTAGAGGAGCTTAACGCGTCTATCGAGCTGATTAACGCCCAGATCGAAAAAACAACAGACCAAACCAAGTCGGCCAATGATCTTTCCGACCAGTCGAACCTGACAGCGAAAGAAGGCAACGACGATATGTCGAAGATGCTTCAATCCATGAACGACATCAGGGAAGCGTCGGCTCAGATTTCAAAAATAATCAAGGTAGTAGATACCATAGCTTTCCAGACGAACCTGCTTGCGCTTAACGCTGCTGTCGAAGCTGCGCGCGCAGGCGAACACGGCAAGGGCTTTAGTGTTGTAGCCGAGGAAGTACGCTCACTCGCCGGAAGAACGCTTCAATCCGCTAAAGAAATCACTGAGATGATTGAGGACATGATCGGAAAAATCAACGACGGGACGCAGATCGCCGAGCTTACAGCCGGTTCTCTCGTAAAAATAGTCAAAGATACAAATTCAGTTTCTGAAATAGTAAATGAGATATACAAATCCGCTGTCGAGCAGCGCGAGGGCATTTATCAGATAAAGATCGGTATCAGCCAGATATCCGAGGTAGTTCAGAAGAACTCCGCAACCTCCGAGGAATCCGCAGCCGCTTCCGAGCAGCTTAACGGCCAGTCAGAGGTGCTTACCGAAATGGTTGCTAACTTTAAAGTTTAAGCTTCATAATGCAAAAAGAGACATTCTTAAGCGGTTCAAGAATGTCTCTTTTTTTACGGTTTTATATGTTATTCCGTGGCGTAGTTGTCAAAATATCCTTGAATCAAAATAACCGGCGTACCCTTGTCGCCGCTGCCGCTCATCAAGTCACACAGGCTGCCGAGCAGGTCGGCGTACTTGCG
>CAZJLW010000012.1:40032-42104 GCA_964546895.1 uncultured Eubacteriales bacterium
TCGTTAATAAGCGGCTCGCAGTTGCGCGGGAACAGCTTGACCTTTTCGTCGGTCGATATATTCGAGCCGAGTACGCCGTAGTTTTCGTTGTAGCCACTACCGTTTATGCTCTCCGACAAAATATCGGACAGAGTATACACGACTTCGGCACCGGCTTTGAGCAGACGCTTTTTCGTCGCGAAACGGTTGTGGATTTCGCCGGTGAGGACGTTTTTCGTAAGCTTTAAAATGTCGCGCGCGTCTTTTGATAAGTATATTTCGATGTTGTCCCCGGCACTCTCGTAAAGCGAGATGTAATCCATGCCCGTGAACGGGTGAACGTAGTTGCCGGTGATTGCCTGAAAATCCTTGGCACTGATCGGGCCGTTGCCGAGGCGCTCTTCTACGTCGTCGAGAATGGCGGCGTCCATAATCGGATTGCCCACCTCGTCCGACGGGTACGACAGAAGCAAATAAACCTTGTCGGCACCGCGCGCGATGCCCTTTAATATATTTACAAACCTATTGCGCGATAAAATCGGAAACACAAGCCCAAGCTCTCCGCCCGGGAATTTGCGGCGCACGTCAGCCGCTATGTCGTCCAGTGTGGCATAGTTACCCTGAGACTTCGCAACGACAGCCTCCGTAATCCCCAACACATCCGACGGGTTGAGCTGAATGTTGTTTTCCTTGACGGCGCTGACAAAATTCGTGCAGACGATTTCAGCCAGATTGTCGCCTTTATTGATGATTGGCATTCTGATGCCGTACGCTTTCGTTCCTAATTGTCTCATAATATGCCTCCCAAAATACTTATTAGATGACTGTTACCTTAATAACCTCGATGAGTATAAGTTATTATATTAAATAAGTAAAATTGATTATTTTGATATTGATATAAGCTCTCTTTATTGCTATAATATTCCTAGGTGATTAATCCATGATAGATATCTCGTTAGACCTATACAAAATTTTTTGCACGGTCGTCAGAACCGGCAACATGTCCGCCGCCGCTAAGGAGCTGTTCATTACCCAGCCTGCCGTAAGCATGGCCATCGCGCAGCTCGAGAGCAAGCTCGGGCATCCGCTTCTTATCCGCGCGCCCAAGGGCATTACGACTACGACGGAGGGCGGCGTACTGTACGAATACTTAAGTCAGGCGCTGCACCTCATAGAAACCGCCGAAAACAAATACCTAGCGATGCTTAACCGCACCGTCGGGGAAATCAAAATCGGCGCGAGCGACACGTTAATCAATCATTTTCTGCTGCCGTATTTCGAAAAGTACATCACACTGTATCCGAATATCAACGTAAAAGTCACGAACCGTACGACGCACGAAACGTTAAAGCTGCTGAAAAACGGGTCGGTTGATATCGGCTTTGTGAACCTGCCGATAGAACATGACGCGGCGCTTGACATTACGGAGTGTATCGAAATACGTGATGTATTAATCGGCGGCGCGAAGTTTGCTCATCTTAAAAAAGACGGCTTGCACATCAAGCAGATTGTCGACTATCCGCTGTTGCTGCTCGAAAAGGAGAGTAACACGCGCCTGTATCTGGATAAGTTTTTTAAGGAGTATGGGATAATACTGAATCCGTCTGTAGATTTAGGCAGCAGCGAACTGCTGACGAAATTCGCAAAAATCAACCTAGGCTTAGCTTTTGTTATTAAGGAATTTACTATTCACGAAATCGACGGGGATACGCTGTTCGAAATACCTGTCCACCCGCCCGTTCCCAAGAGAAGCGTCGGACTGGTCAAGCTTAAAAACGTCGCGCTGAGTTCAGCCGCGTTAGGTTTTGCGGAGCTTGTTGCCGGTTCTTCCGGGGTATAAGCACATATGCGCTTATTAAGGCATATCATTTTATAAAACCAAATTTGAAGGGAGAAGCTATTATGCAGTATAAGAAGGATAATTTTACGATTTATGTGGAACAGGACTACGAACAAATGAGTAAACGCGCGGCCGAAGTTTTTTGCGGCGAGGTTAAGCTTGGAAAAGTATTCGGTTTCGCCACGGGCAGCACCCCTATCGGCATGTACGACGAAATAATAAAGCTGTACAAAGCCGGGGCGGCTGATTTTTC
>CAZJLW010000013.1:0-9535 GCA_964546895.1 uncultured Eubacteriales bacterium
CGGGTGTTGGAATTGTTTCGGCATCAACCAAGATGGAACAATACAAGGTTTTGACCGATCATTTTGCCGCCACTTTACTGTCTTTTCTCGTCGTAGCTATCATGGCTGTCTGCGTAGGTGGCTTAGGCTTGGCTTCCACCATGAGCGTTCAGGTTGCAGAGCGTACCCGTGAGATTGGCATTATGAAATCTATGGGTGCCGGAGTAAAACAAATTCGGTCAATCGTTAGTGCAGAAAGCACCTTTATATGCCTGATCAGTTGGGGTATCAGCCTTGTTTTGTCCATTCCGGCTATGGGACTCGCTATTTATGTAATCGGGGTAAATGTACTGGAGATACCACTTACCGTATCGCCTTTGGCAGTTTTCGTATCGCTACTTGCGTGGCTGGTGATGACGCTGCTGGTAGGTCGGTTTGCAAGCAGAGGTGCCGCAAAACGTGCTTCTAAAATGAGCGTAAAAACAGCATTGGCGTTTGATTAAGTTTGGAAAGGGGGAGCGGCGGTCGAATCATATCGACCGCCGCGGAATGAAACTATATCTCCAAATAAAAACAATGGAGGTTAGCACATGAGAACATCAAGTAACGTAGCTTTCCTTCTCTGTTAGAGAGATTAGTAGAACACCCTGTGGTCTACCATTTAAGCCACGGCAAGCGTCGGGTCGTGCACCTGCGTTGCCCTGTTTTTATCGTATCATAAGTATTGATTTCAAATGGGATGATTATTCCATTTACACTTTAGAATATTCAGAACCTAATACTTTAAGAATGGATTATTACTAGGCTTGTCGGCTACCGCTTAAGCTTACACATTAAACCTAAACAAAATCACATCCCCATCCTTAACCACATATTCCTTCCCCTCTAGCCGAACCAACCCGTTCTCCTTAGCAAGGTTATAAGCCCCCAGCCGCATCAAATCATCATAATTAACAATCTCAGCGCGAATAAACCCACGTTCAAAATCCGTATGAATTTTCCCAGCAGCCTGGGGAGCCTTAGTATTCTTCGTAATCGTCCACGCACGCACTTCCTTCGGCCCGGCCGTCAGAAAGCTAATAAGCCCAAGCAGCTTATAGCTGGCAGCTATCAACTTATCCAGCCCGCTTTCCGTAACGCCTATTTCATTCAAGTACATAATCTTATCTTCGGCCGAAAGCTCGGCGATCTCTTCCTCGGTCTTCGCACATACAACAAAAACCTCCGAACCTTCAGCCGCCGCGAAATCCTTTACAAGCTTAATATTAGCATTATCCTCGCCGCCGTTAGCCAAGTCTTCCTCATAAGAATTCGCGGCATAAATCACAGGCTTAGCCGTAAGCAGGTTAAAGCTCTTCAGCAGTCGCACGTCTTCCTCGTCCGTCACATCGACAGAACGAGCACTGCGCCCATTTTCAAGCTCAGTCTTTACCATTTCCAGCAGCGCCGCTTCGCGCGCTTGCGACTTATCGGCCTTAGCCGCCTTTGAGCTTTTTGCAAGACGTCGGTCGACCGCGTCTAAATCCGCAAAAATCAGCTCAACATTTATCGTCTCAATATCACGAATCGGGTCAACAGAACCGTCCACGTGTACAACATTCGCGTCGTCGAAACAGCGGACAACATGCACAATCGCATCCACCTCACGAATATGCGACAGAAACTGATTCCCTAGCCCCTCGCCCTTGCTAGCGCCCTTCACAAGCCCGGCGATGTCGACGAACTCTATCGTCGCCGGTGTAAGCTTCTCGGCGTTATACAGCGCTTCAAGCTTATTGAGCCTATCGTCCGGCACAGCCACAATCCCGACATTCGGTTCTATAGTACAAAACGGATAATTCGCCGACTGCGCCTTCGCCTGTGTTAGCGAGTTAAACAGTGAGCTTTTCCCGACATTCGGTAATCCTACAATTCCTAACTTCATTTAATTCAGTTCTCCTTTAATTTGTGTTTTCCCAGCCCATAGCCTTTTCGACCGCTTTCAGCCACATCCGATATCGCCCGTCGGCCTCGACCTTCGCCATAACCGGCTCAAAAACCTTATCAACCTGCCGCTGCTTAACAATATCATCCGTACCGCTCCAGTAAGAAACGGCAAGCCCGGCCAGATACGCCGCGCCAAGCGCCGTAGTCTCGGTATTAGCCGGGCGCTCGACGGCGATGTTTAGTATATCCGACTGAAACTGCATACCAAAATCGCTCTTGCAAACCCCTCCGTCAACGCGCAGCCGCGTCATGTGCAGACCGGATTCGGCCTCCATATGATTAATAACATCCCGAGATTGAAATGCAATGGCCTCCATGACAGCGCGTATAATATGGCTACGGTTCGTCCCGAGCGTCATGCCGCAGATGCAGCCGCGCGCGTACATGTCCCAATAAGGCGCGCCAAGCCCCGAAAACGCCGGTACGAAATAAACGCCGCCCGTATCCGGCGTATTTTTGCATATCTCGTTAAGCTCGTTAACGTCGTCTATGAGCTTCATCTCTTTCATAAGCCACGAAATAGCCGCGCCTGCGATAAACACGCTGCCCTCAAGCGCGTACGTAGTCCTGCCGCCGATATTCCAGGCAATCGTTGTAAGCAGCTTGTTTTTTGTTATGATAGGCTTATCGCCGATATTTTTCAGAATAAAACAGCCTGTGCCGTACGTGTTTTTGACGTCGCCGACGCTAAAGCACGTCTGCCCGAACAGCGACGCGTGCTGATCGCCCGCTATGCCGCTGATCGGTATAGCCGTTCCGAAAACGCTCTCGTCTGTGTAACCGATAACGCCCGACGACGGTACGACATGCGGCAGAATCTCAGCCGGAATATCAAAATAACGCAGCAACTCGTCGTCCCAGCGTAAATCCGTAATATTGAACAGCATCGTCCGCGAGGCGTTCGTGAAATCCGTCACGTGGCATTTCTTACCCGTCAGGTGCCAGATTATGTAGCTGTCGATTGTGCCGACAAGCAGCCGCCCGCTGCTTCGCAGCGCCTTCGCGCGCTCAACATTGTCCAGCATCCATTTTATTTTAGTCGCGCTGAAATACGGATCGACAAGCAGCCCCGTTTTCGCGCGTATCGTATCGCCGAAGCCGTCATTCGTAATACTGCGGCACAAATCCGCCGTGCGGCGGCATTGCCAGACTATTGCGTCGCATACCGGCTCGCCGGTTTCCTTGTCCCACGCCACGACGGTTTCGCGCTGGTTCGTTATGCCAATGCCCGCTATCTGCAGTGGCTCGACGTTCGCGAGCTCCATCGCCTTTTTACAGACCTCGACGGTGTTGAAATATATCTCCTTCGCGTTGTGCGAGACCCAGCCCGGGTTCGGATAAAGCTGTTCGTGGCTGCGCGAGTTTTGTGCGATGATGCTGCCCTTTTCGTCAAATATTATCGCGCGCGTACTCGTCGTACCCTGATCGATTGCCAGTATATATTTTTTGCCCATTCAAATACCCCCTAACAACCCTTCGTCTTAATCCATGTCAATATATCCGCATAAACGTCTTTTCTGTTTATTTCGTTTAGCATTTCGTGGCGGCCGTCCTTGTAAAGCTTTAACGTTACGTCGCCGCATCCTGACTTGTTAAGCTTCTCATAAAAAATTTTAACCGCCTTGCCATACTCCCCGACAGGATCGGCATCGCCGGAAAAAATATACATCGGCAGATTTTTCGGGACAGACCGGTACCAGCCGTCCGTGCTGACATCGCGTATAAGCATAAACAAATCCCTGTACCCGCCGTTAGTAAAAATAAAAAAACAAACCGGATCCGCCGCGTGCTTCTCAATTAGCGCCGTGTCACGGCTCAGCCATTCGCGCCCGGTTTTAACAGGCGCAAAGCGGCTGGTAAACATCTTGTTGTTTATCGTATTAATGAATTTATTCTCAGCTGTTTCACCGCGCATAGCGATAAAAGCCCTGGTAACAGCCAACGCAAGCCCCATAACCGGAGTATAAACCCCCGTGCCGGAATACAGTATCCCGGTAAGCTCCTGCCCGTGCTTAGCACAGTACGCCCGTGACAGAAACGAACCCATGCTATGCCCCAGCAAAAAGTATGGCTTGTTCGGGTACTCGGCTTTCATGAGCTGCGTCAATGTATGCATATCTTTAACGACCGCCTCGTAGCCCTTCTTCCCGAAATAGCCGAAGTATTCGCGTACAGATTTCCCATGACCGGCGTGGTCGTTCGCACATACGACGAAGCCCCGCGACGCCATAAACCGCGCGAAGTCGGCATAGCGCCCGCTGTGTTCGCTCATGCCGTGGCTGATTTGCAGTACGCCGCGCACTTCCTTCTTGTCGTCCGGCGTCCATACGTTTGCGAAAATATTATGCTCGCCGTTAGCCGACGGGTATGTCAAGGTTTTTTTACTCATGGCTCATTTCCCGCATTCCCAAAATCGATTCCTCAATAACAGTCTGCAAATCCATGCCGAGCATAGCCACGCCTTTTTCTATTACATCGCGGTTTACACCTGCTGCGAAGCTCACCTGTTTAAACTTCTTAATAACTGACTTGTACTCGAGATCGTCCATGCTTTTGGACGGGCGCATGAGCGCCGTAGCATGAATAAGCCCCGTCAGCTCGTCTATCGTGTACAGCACCTTTTCCATTTTTAGTACCGGCTCGACGTCCGAGCATAAACCATAGCCGTGGCTTACGATTGCATGAATATACTCCGGCGCAACGCCTTCGCCTTCCAGTATCTCCACAGCCTTCTTGCAATGCTCGTCCGGATATTTTTCGTAGTCGATATCGTGCAGCAGCCCGATAACGCCCCACTTCTCCTCGTCCTCGCCGAACATACGTGCGAACCTCCGCATTACACTTTCTACAGCGCGCGCGTGGTGTATGAGCGCCGGGCTTTCGTTGTATTTAAGCAGCAGCTTGTATGCTTCATCTCTCGTTAATTCCTTCGACATGATGTCCTCCTTATCTCGGCACCTTGATTTGCGCCAGTATCTCGTCTATAACTCCGTCAGTTGACAGCCCGTCCATGAACGCTTCGGGCTTTAAAATAATCCTGTGGCGTAAAACGGGCAGCGTAAGCTCCTTAACATCGTCGGGCGTGACAAAATCGCGCCCATGCACTGCCGCATACGCCTTAGCCGTGAGCAGCAGCGCGACCGAACCGCGCGGGCTTGCGCCGATTGCGACTGAGTTCACGCGGCGCGTCGTCTCGACTATGCTTACTATATAATTTAAAATCCCGTCGTCTACCGTTACATTTTTTATTTCGTCCTTGCATTTCAAAATATCCGCGCCCGTGCAAACCGGTTCCGCGACCGGCTCCGCGCCGTAGGTGAACAGCCCCTCGTTGTACATTTGCAAGACGCGCTTCTCCGATGACACGCCGGGGTAGGTGATGTTTATCTTCATTAAAAAACGGTCGACGAGCGCTTCCGGCAGCGGATACGTCCCTTCGAACTCGAACGGGTTCTGCGTTGCAAATACCATAAACGGCTCGTCGAGCCGATGCGTATCGCCGTCAATCGTTATGGAGCGCTCCTCCATTACTTCAAGCAGCGCCGACTGCGTTTTCGGCGGTGTGCGGTTGATTTCGTCCGCCAGAAATAAATGCGTAAATAGCGGCCCCTTTTTCAGCTCGAATTCGGCCGAGCGCATATTGTAAATCTTCGTACCCGTGATATCCGTCGGCATCAAATCCGGCGTGAACTGTACACGCTTGAATCCGACATCAAGCGCCTGTGCCAGCGTCCTGACCCACAGCGTTTTTGCGAGACCCGGCGCGCCTTCGATTAGCACATGCCCGCCGCACAGCATCGCAGTAATGGCGAGATCCGTCAGAATCTCTTGCCCGACGACATTTTTTCCTATCGCTTGCTTAAGCCTGTCCGCTATATCCTTCGTAAAGCCCTGTTCCGTAATGTCAATCAGTCCTTTCTTAATGTCCTCCAACACCTTTATCTATCTTCGCTCTCTCGTAAACATTCGCGACAGTCAAGACGAACTCGTTCTCGTCGCGGTCGGTTTCTTCATAATACGGTACGGGCTTACCGAAGCGCCTTCCGTAGTAGAAAACTATGAGGAACGCCACCATAACAACCTGTACCACCAAAATCTTCACACCGGCCGGTAAGTCGGCCGTAAACGACCCGGCTTGTCCAAGCCCGTGATAGAATTCGTTAAAATTAAGCGAGTAATAATAATATTCACCCAATATGTCCACAAACACCAACCCGCCCGATGTATCGGCGGCAAGCGTTTTGTTTGTAATCAGGTTCGCATCAAGCGTGTAAATCTCACCGAACCCGAGCTGATAGTACGAAAAAGCAGCCGTCTCGTACGGCTTAACACGCCGTTTTTCAAGCATCGCGTCGAAATAGCCGCTTGATTTGCCGTAGGCAAAAATAAGCAACCCGCCGTCAAAAACCCAGTTAAGCATCTCTTCAAGCTCTTTGTCCGAGCAATAAGCCGAATCGGGCGTGACGACGACCTGTATATCTGAGAGCGGCGTGAGCTTCGTTATTTTCTGATAATCGATCTCAACGGGGAAGCCCATTTTCTTAAGCGTCTCGTAGAGGACGCTGACGCCCGTTTCACGCGTATTAAGAACGGAATAAAGCGGCTCCGTACTGCCGACATCCGACGAAAAGCGAAACGATGCGGTGACAAACAACGTGATGGCTACGACGGCTATTATGATTTCTTTAACGCGGTTTTTCGTTTTCTTCATTACGTACCTCCGTCATAAGCCTGTCAAATGTTTCGCAAAACGCGTCGTAGTGTCCGACGCCGATGTCCTTGTGCCCGAACCATGAGTAGTCGAACATGTCGGTTAAGCCTGAGAAGTCTCCGCCGCACACCGGCGAGTTCGCGCGTACGTCACGGATAAGCTGACCGTTTGTTTTGGCGTCGTATATGTTAATAATACCGGCTTCGGCGAAACGTATCAGCAGCGCCAAGTACCGGTAACGCTCGGCTTCGCGCAGATGTCCGTCCGCCGCGAAGGCGTCGCTTTTTGCAAGTATGTCAGCGAAGCCGCCGCTCAAATCCACGCCGTCAAAAACAACGGCAAGCTTGCGCTTTTTCCGGCGGGAAAACAAATACCACGTAACGACGGCGATAATAATAACGCAGACGGCAGCAAACACCGCCAAAATAATATCCGCATTATATCCCACGTCGTCCGTGGGGAGCATTCGCAGCAGTTTGAGCAAAAAATCGGCGGCCGCTTTTTTGAAATCAACGGCTCGCCCCATTAAGTAATCATATTTTTTTTGTTTGAGAGTTTCCGATACGGCGTTATTGAAGCTGCTCATTTTTAACCCCGCCCCCGCCGGATTGTGAGAAATATAGCGCCGAATTAAAGATACCGTTTAACGGCGAGATAGCAAGACTTAGAACAATCGAAAACGCGTATTTCAACAGCGAAAGCATAGTGCGAAAGCCCGGAATAGGAACTAACGAGTTCTGAAAAATCGACGCCACATAATACAGTATGTTAAACATAAAAACAACACTGTAGTTAAGTACAACGATCGACATTACCCACAGTAAACGTATGCCAAGCACCCCGAAGAAGTTATGCTTCACAAGCTGGAAGCTGCGGCCTATAGCGTCGAAGAAATAGCGTTTTTCGTTAATAGCGACGGGAATAGCCAGTGCCACGCAGTTGTCTACCAGCGCAACAACAATCAGAAGGACGATGACTAAAAATACCAGCAAAAGAATCGAAGCAATAGATAAAGAAGAAACCGGAAGTCCCGGTAATACCGAATGTACGCTGTAGCCGAAAGTTCGAATAATATTTCTAGCGGATGACAAAGCTACTGAAAAAAACATTCCGACTAAAAAAAGAACGAAAACCGGTATGAAAAGAATAAACTCCGCAAAGATAACCGAAATAACCGCAGGAAGCGATTTAAAAACGCCGCGCAACGTTTCGGAAAGGGAAACGCGCTCGCCGGAGTACGCCTGACGCGACAGTATAAAGTTGCCGGACAAAGTAACGCTTTGTACGAGACCCGAAATAATGATAGCCGGAATAACGATAACAGCGACCAGCGTCAGTACAGCGCCGGGATTAAATAAAGCGTTACTAAGACCACGAGAAAAAACACTCTTAAAACCAACCGAAAAAGCCAGCACGGCAAAAACTGCCACGTAAATTATTGCGGTAACAAACATCATGACAACGCCACAGATAACGTTAAGCAGAACCTGTTTAGTAATAGTCTTTTTGTAAATATCGAAAACGGTGTCAAACAATACAGCCAAGCTCATTTTCATGTAATAACCTCCCTATACTGCTTTATTCTGCGAAACGGCTACGAACCTCCGCTTCCATTTTGTCGGTGTCACACACGGTTGTGTGTAAAATAGGCTTGTTCATAAGCCCGGCGATTTGCTTCGGTACGGGTACTCCCGACAACTCGGATAGCTTTTCGATAAGCTGTAACTCGTCCTCGTTGCCGTATTTTGCGTCGATAGCCGTGCAAACCGCCCGCGCGAACTTAAACGGGCTGGCCGTCGCCAGAAAAATATTTTTTGTGCCGTCGCCTGTAGCGGCGGCGTATTTTTTATAGGCGGCGTAGCCTACGGCTGTGTGCGTATCCATTACGTAGCCGTTCGCGTAGACCTCTTTGATAGCGTCGGCCGCTTCGTCCTCCGTCGCGTAAGCCGCTTCAAAATCGGGCGTGGCGTAATCGAAGCCGTACCGTCCGGAGCCGGACAAGTCGGACATAAAAGCGCGCACCTTATCGCCGTCGTTCGAAACGTGATATAGCAACCGCTCAAGATTGCTGGAAATCAGAATATCCATTGAAGGCGACGACGTAAGCTTGAACTCCCTGTTTTTGTCGTAGACTTTGGTTTTGAAGAAATCGAACAGCACCTTGTTGCCATTCGACGCGCAAACAAGCTTGTTGATCGGCAGTCCCATGTTTTTAGCATAGTACCCCGCTAAAATATTGCCAAAGTTGCCGGTAGGTACTGTGAAATTCAGAGGCTCGCCCGTTTTAATATAACCACCCGAAACCATTTGCGCGTATGCGTAGAAATAGTAGACGATTTGCGGCAGCAGCCGTCCGATGTTTATTGAGTTGGCCGACGAAAACATGAATCCGCGATCGCTAAGCTCCTTATTAAGCGTCGCGTCCGTGAACATTTTTTTGACACCGGTCTGCGTATCGTCGAAGTTACCCCGTACGCCGATTACATGCGTGTTGCGGCCTTCCTGCGTAGTCATTTGCCTTTTCTGTACGAGCGAAACGCCGTCCTCCGGGAAAAACACTACGACCGAAACGCCTTCAACATCGCGAAACCCTTCGAGCGCGGCCTTGCCGGTGTCGCCGCTTGTAGCGGTCAGCACCGTTATTTTTTTGCCGACGTCATACTTTTTCATAGCGACAGTCAGAAAGCGCGGCAGTATCGACAGCGCAACGTCCTTAAATGCAATCGTTCTTCCGTGGAACAGCTCCAAAAAAAATCCGCTGTCGTTGTGTACGAGCGGTGCGACTCCCGCAGTATCGAATTTATCATCGTAGGCACCGCTGATACAAGCCTTAAGCTCAGCCTCGGTGAAATCAGTAAG